>DAHUZL010000077.1 GCA_027306655.1 Candidatus Dormiibacterota bacterium | reverse complement strand
CGAGGCGGCGTTGACCGAGGCGCGCCGCCCGCCCCCCGAGATTCAGCTCGTCCGGGCCACGATCTGCTTGAACTCCTCCTCGTTGAACGCCCGGAGACTGGTGGTCCGGATGGTGCCGAGGGCGCCGAGCTCGAGGCCCAGCGCGGTGAAGCTCGCATCATCCGGCATGTCGAAAACGCCGACCAGATCGTAGGGGCCAAGGGTCCAGTACACGTCCACCATCCGGCCGCCGTGCTTCCGGGCCATCTCGGCCACGCGCTCCGCACGTTGGGGCGACTCCCTGAAGGCGGCGATCCCCTTGTCGGTCCAGTTCACCAGGGACACGAATGTGGCCATGCCGACCCTCCACCGCACGCCGGCACCGATGGGTGCCGCGCGGCCGCTGGTATAGCACCGGTGCGCCCCGTCGTCAACCGGGGCGGGGGATCCACCCCACCCACGTCCTTTCGACGGGTCCCCGGGGCTTCATGGGGCTGTGGTATAGGGCAGGGGCGGCCCGCGCCCCGGGGCTTGGCCCCATCGGAGACCTCGATGCCCAACTCCCCCCCTGCCGGCCCGCGACCGGTCGCGCCATCAGCCGTGGCCGACGGGGTCACCGGCAACGAGCGCCTGACCGCCGCGGTCGCGCTCGCGCTCCTGATCCTGCTCGCGGTGGAGGGGGTGACCGTCGCACTCATCCATCCCCTCTTCCCGGCCCACGTCGTCGTCGGGCTGGTCCTGGTGCCGCCCACGGCGCTCAAGCTGGCCAGCACCAGCTACCGGGCCGGCCGCTACTACCTGGGTGCCCCGGGATACCGGCGCCGGGGGCCACCGGAGCTGCTGCTGCGCTGGCTGGCGCCGGTCGTGGTGGTGCTCACCGCCGCCCTGCTGGGCTCCGGGATCGGGCTGCTGGCGGTGGCGCCCGGTCCGAGCCTCCTCCTCACCCTGCACAAGGGGGTCTTCCTCCTCTGGTTCCTGGCCATGTCCGTGCACGTCCTCGCCTACCTCGGCCGGCTGCCCGGGCTCGGGCTCGCCGACTGGCGCCCGGGCGCCCGCTCGGTCCCCGGTCGGTCACGGCGCCAAGCGGCTCTGCTCGGCAGCCTCGTCGCCGGGGTGGTCCTCGCCGTCGCCCTCCTTCCGGCCGCCGGCGCGTGGACCCACTGGGTGGCCGCGTTCGGCGGGGGCGGCTGACGAGGGTGGGATTGAGGCCCCGGACGCGCCGGACCGAGCGGGGCTTCGATCGGCTCCTCCCGCCCGATCCCGGGTTGCCTACGATGAAGCGGGGCGCCGGCGGGACATCCCGGGCGGCGAGCCCCCATCCATCAGGAGGACTTCGATGCCCGCCGTGACCGTGGAGAACCTCCTCGTCCTGCCCCGCGTGGCCCTGCCAGACCCCACCACGTCCGTCCCCCGCGCGGTGATCAGCGTGTCGTCCGCCCCCTCCGGGCTGGAGGGCGAGGGATTCCCGGTGCGGCGCGCGTTCGCGGGGGTGCCCCAGGCGCAGCTGGACCCCTTCGTGCACATGGACCAGATGGGAGAGGTGGAGTACGCCCCGGGTGAGCCCAAGGGCACACCGTGGCACCCGCACCGGGGCTTCGAGACCGTCACCTACATCATCGATGGCATCTTCCAGCACCGCGACTCCAACGGCGGCGGGGGCGTCATCACCAACGGCGACACCCAGTGGATGACGGCGGGAGCCGGCATCCTCCACATCGAGCGGCCCCCCGAGGAGCTGGTGGTCAGCGGCGGCCTCTTCCACGGCATCCAGCTCTGGGTGAACCTGCCCCGGCAGATGAAGTGGGTCCCGCCCCGGTACCAGGACATCCGGGGAGGCGCGGTCACCCTGGTGGCATCCGATGACGGTGGCGCCCTCATCCGCATCATCGCCGGTGCGATCGGCCCCCATTCGGGTCCCGGCGTGACCTACACGCCGATCACCCTGGTGCACGCCAGCCTGGCCCCGGGCGCCCGGCTCACTCTTCCCTGGCGGGCCGACTTCAACGCCCTCGCCTATGCGCTCGCGGGCCGCGGGAGCGCCGGCGAGCGCGGCGCCTCGCTTGGGACCGGGCAGCTGGTGGTGTTCGGTGCGGGCGACACCCTCACCGTCGCCGCCGACCCCGAGCAGGAGAGCCGCACCCCCGAGTTCGAGGTCCTCCTCCTCGGCGGGCAGCCGATCCGTGAGCCGGTGGCCTGGGCGGGGCCGTTCGTCATGAACACCGACGACGAGCTGCGCCAGGCGTTCACCGACTACCGGGCCGGCCGGCTGGGGTCGATCCCGGTGGACAGCGTCTCGGCGTCCCCGGCCCCGTAGCCCCCGGTGCCCGCGATCGCCCGGGCCACCCCCGGGTAGGTAAAGGACGGATGGATCCCGCAGCGCTGCTGGCCGCGTACGACCAGCAGCTGCGAGTCACGATCGCCGAGCCGCCCCGCGCCGGCATCGTCCACGAGCGAGATGGACCGCTGGTGCGGGTGGTCGGCCAGTTGCGCGGGTTCGTGAGCGCTCCCCGCGACATCGGCCCGCGCGGACCTCACCTGGACGCCCTGATCGCGCGCCAGCGTGACCGCTTCGCCGCCCGAGGGGAGACGGTCGAGTGGAAGCTCCGCGGCCACGACCTGCCCCGGGACCTCCCCGATCGGCTGCGCGCAGCCGGATTCCTGCCGGAGGCGGTGGAGACGGTCATGATCGGGATCGTCGGCAGCCTCGCGGACGAACCCGCGCACCCACCCGGGGTCACCATCCGCGCCACCGGCGCCGCGGGCGACATGCGTCGGATCGCTGCCATGCAGACGTCGGTGTGGGGAAGAAACTGGGGCTGGCTCGCCGCGGACCTCTCGGGGCGGGTGGCGGCCGACCCCGATGGGATCACCGTCCTCGTCGCCGAGGCGGAGGGCGAGGTGGTCGCGGCGGCGTGGCTCGTCATCAGGCCGGGGACCGAGTTCGGCCTTCTGTGGGGCGGGGCCACCGTCCCGGCGTGGCGCGGCCGTGGCCTCTACCGCGCCCTGGTGTCGCGCCGGGCGCGGCTCGCCTCCGCGAGGGGGATCCCGTACCTCCAGGTGGACGCGTCATCGGACAGCCGGCCGATTCTGGAGCGGCTCGGCTTCATCGCCATCACCACCACGACCCCCTACGTCTGGGCCCCGTCCCGCTGATCGGGCTCCGGACCCGCTCCCGGCCGGCGCGCCTTCCACACCTCCTCGCAGGGCCAGCGCCGCGACCACTCCAGGGTGGCGAGCGGATGACGCGTCGTGGCTCCCTCGTGGGGACGGACCTCGATCAGATCCTCGACCTCGAATCCCGACCCCCGGAGCCGACGGATCATGTCGCCGTGGGCGAGGTGGAACTCGACCTCCTCCTCGCCCGGCCACTCGACACGGCCCAGCCCGAACAGCGGGCGGAGGAGCCGGTCCCCGGCGGGCACCCCCTCGTCGTCCGGGGCGCAGAGCGTGATCACCACGGAATTGGTGAGGAAGACCAGGCGGCCGCCAGGGCGAAGGAGGCGGAACGCCTCCGGGATCCACCGCGACGGGTCGCACCAGAGGCTGGCCCCGTATTCCGAGATCGCGAGGTCGAAGCTGCCGTCGGGCAGCGGCACCTCCTCGGCGTTCCCGTGCAGGAGCGGGTAGGCGATGCCGAACTCGCGCTGCAGCTCCCGCGCGGTCGCCAGCTGGCGTTCCGAGTTGTCGATCCCGACCGGGCGCGCCCCGCGGCGGGCCAGCCACGCGGAGACGTATCCGGTCCCGCAGCCGAGCTCGATGGTGTCCATCCCGTGGCACTCGTCGGGGAGCAGGCGGAGCTCCGACTCTGCCACGCCCCACATTCCCCAGCTCGGCTGCGCCTGCGACCAGGCCAGGCGGCCCGCGTCCACCCACTCATGGGCTCGGCGATCCCACGCTGACCGATTGCGCCGGACGTGGTCGGGCAGCTCGCCCATCGGCTCAGGCCGGCGCGCCGATCGCGCCCTCGAGCAGGCGGATGAACTGGTCGATGCGCCCCCGGTTGCGCTCCGAGAAGTCCCCCGGTCGCGCCAGCAGCCCCGGGGCCAGCTCGTCGGTGACCAACGCGTCCTGGAAGCGGTCCATCAGCCAGTCCAGGAGCGAGGTCACCATCGCCAGGTCGACGTCTCGACGCACCTCTCCACGGTCGGCGCCGAGGGCGACCAGCTCCGCAGTGCCGAAGGGGTCCTCGACAGCAAGGAATCGATTGATCTGGCGGCGGAGCTCGGGATCGGTGCAATACGTCCCGAGCAGGGTCATCCGGTAGGGGATCCAGTCGTCCCGGACCAGGTGCTCGGTGCGGACCAGCCAGTGGCGGACCACCGCGAAGAACCCGGCCACCCGGACATCGGCGGGGGCGTCCAGGTAGCGGGGCAGGGAGCGGGCGGCTCCCCGGTAGGCCGCCAGGAAGAGCCCTCGCTTGCTGCCAAAGTGGAAGAACACAGATCCCTTGGCCATCCCCACCTCGGCGGCGACGTCGTCCACCCGGACCGACTCGTAGCCGGACTCGGCGAACCGGCGCATGGCGCACGCCAGGATCCGGGCGGCGCTGGCCGGCTCCCCCCGACCGCCGTCGCCGACCTGCGCCGGGCGGCCGACATCCGCCGCCATCGGGGGCCGGGCCCCGAGGCGCCGACGAGTCCCTGACCGGCGGTCGGCCCTGTCCGCTCGAGCCCTTCCTCTGGGTGACCCGGTCGCAGCCTCCATACCGACGGTTGTACCATGATGGCGCGCGGATCGCCACTTTGACCACGGGTCAACCATGGGAGGGCAGAGCCCTGCGCCGGTACGACGCCCTCGTGGTGGGGGCGGGCCACAATGGGCTCACCGCCGCCGCCTACCTGGCGCGGGCGGGGCTGCGCACGCTCGTGCTCGAGCGGCGGGGGATCATCGGCGGGTGCTGCGTCACCGAGGAGATCGCCCCCGGGGTGCGCGCCTCGACGACGTCCTACATCGCCAGCATGTTGCGACCGGAGGTGATCCGGGACCTGGACCTCGGTCGCCACGGCCTCCGCATGACCGCCTGCAGCCCCTCCGTCCAGGTACCCCTCGCCGGCCGGGGGATGGTCCGCTGGTGGTCCGACCCCTACCGGACCGCCCGCGAGCTGGAGCGCCACTCGGCCCGGGACGCCCGCGCCTTCGTCCGCCTGGACCGCGAGCTGCAGCGACTGGCCCGCACCCTCCAACCCTTCTTCCTGGAGCCGCCCCCCGACATCGGCCGCCGCGGCCCGGCGGGCCTGCTCGAGCTGCTCCGGGTGGGACGTCGATTCCGCGGGCTCGGCGGCGACGATGTCGCTGCGATGATCGGCTTCCTCAGCGGCAGCCTGGGTGAGTACCTCGATCGACACTTCGAGAGCGAGGCGGCCCGGTCGCTGCTGCTCGCCAACAGCGTCTACGGCAAGCACGGCGGCCCCTATCAGCCGGGCAGCCTCCTGGGCCTCCTCTTCCACCTCCTGAGCGGGGGGGAGGATGACGTCCAAGGCTACTTCGGGCATGTCCATGGTGGCATGGGGGCGATCACCACCGCCCTCGCGGATGCCGGGCGCGCGTACGGGGCCGAGATCCGCGTCGACAGCCCGGTGCAGCGGATCCTGGTGGCGAAGGGCCGCGCCGCCGGGGTCGGCCTGGAGGACGGCACCGAGGTGGCCGCGCCCCTGGTGATGGCCAATGGCGACCCCAAGCGCACCTTCCTGGGGCTGGTCCCGCCCGACGAGCTCCCGCCGGCCTTCCGGGAGGCGGTCGCGGCGATCAAGATGGACGGGCCCTGTGCCAAGGTCAACCTGGTGCTGTCAGAGGAGCCGCACGTCGAGGGCATGCCCCACGACGCGGCGCCCGGCGAGCGCGCCCTGTTCACGCTGGTGCCCTCGGCCCAGCTGGCCGAGGAGGGCTACGACTGCGCCAAGCGGGGCGAGATCCCGGACCTGGACCGCCTCTGGGTCGACTGCGTCGTGGCCTCCGCCGTCGATCCCACCCTGGCGCCGCCCGGTCTGCACGTGATGACCTGCTTCGTCCAGTTCGTCCCCTACCGGCTCCGGGAGGGCGACTGGGACCGCCGCCGCGACGAGCTGGGCGACCTCACCGTTCGCAAGGTCGAGTCCGTCGCTCCCAACGTGGCCGGCTCGGTCGTCGCCCGCCAGGTGCTGACGCCGCTCGACCTGGAGCGGACCTACGGGCTCACCGAGGGCAACATCTTCCACGGCGACCTCCGTCTCGACCAGCTCTTCGTGATGCGGCCGGTCCCCGGCTGGGCCCGCTACCGCACCCCGATCGCGGGGCTGTACCTCTGCGGGGCCGGGGCCCATCCCGGGGGCGGGGTGACCGGCGCGCCCGGCTACAACGCCGCCCACCAGGCGCTCCGCGATCGGGTCCGGCGGCGCACCCCCGCCCGACGGGCCTCCCGCCGATGAGCACCGGCGCCGCCCCCGACACCGCCGACATCGTCGTGATCGGCGCCGGCGTGATGGGGAGCGCGGTGGCTCTGGAGCTGGCCCGGCGCCGCGCCGGCCGGGTGGTGGTGGTCGACGCGCGCCACGGCGGGGAGGGCATGAGCGGGCGCTCCTCGGCGCTGGTCCGCATGCACTACACCTTCCGGCCCGAGGTCGAGCTGGCCGTCCTCGGCCTCCGCCTCTACCGCAGCTGGCCCGACTGGGTCGGCGCGCCGAGCCTCCTCCACCCCACCGGCTTCGTCCGCTTCGTCGGCCCCGGGGAGGAGGCGAGCCTGCGGGCCAACGTCGCGATGCAGCGCGCGTGCGGGGCCGAGGTCGAGCTGCTGGGCGGCGACGAGCTCCAGCGGCTGCTGCCCGGATGGCGCCTCGACGGTGACACCCTGGCGGCCCACGAGCCCCAGGGCGCCTACGGCGACGGAGCCCGCGCCGCGGGCGACATGCTGGCCAGGGCCCGCGCCCTGGGCGCGGACTACCGTCCCCGGGTCGCCGTCACCGGCCTGCAGCGCCGGACCGATCGGATCGTGGGCGTGGAGACCACTTCGGGCCCGATCGCCGCCCCCCTCGTCGTCTGCGCCACCGGGCCCTGGACCCCCACGCTGCTGGCCGGGGCGGGCATCCACGTGCCGATCGAGACCGAGCTGCACGTGGTCGCGATCGTCCACCACCCGGGGGGTCCGCCCCCGGCCCGCCTCGCCTGCATCGATGCCGTCAGCGGAACCTACTTCCGCCCCGACGGCGAGCGGACCTCGCTGGTGGGTGACTTCACCGGGCCCCGCGGCGCCGACCCCGACGACTTCCCCCAGCAGCCGGGAATGGAGGAGCTGGCGCGGCTGGTGGGGCGGGCGGCCTCGCGGATGCCGGCCCTCGGCGAGGGAGGGATCGCCCGCGGTTACACCGGGATCTACGACATGACCCCCGACGCCCGACCGCTGCTGGGCGCCCTCCCCGAGACGGAGGGGCTGATTGTGGTCTGCGGATTCTCCGGGATGGGGTTCAAGATCGCGCCGGCGATCGGCGTCGTCATGGCGGAGCTGATCGAGAGCGGCCGCGCCCGCAGCGTCGACATCTCCGCCTTCCGCCCCGACCGCTTCGCTCGGGGCGAGCCGATCCGTCCCCTCCACCCGTACGGGGACGAATTTGGATGACGTAAGCGGGCGACCGCACCCCCCCGGAGTCCCGGCCGCCCCGGCGCCGGGCACGACCGGCCCGCCGGTCCCCGACGGGAGCGAGGTCGGCCTGGAGGTGAGCCTGCCCCGCGCCGCCTATGTCGATCCCGCCCACCATGCCCGCGAGCGGGAGCTCATCCTGTGGAGCGAGTGGATCTGCGGAGGCCGCGTGGAGCGGCTGCCGCGAGCGGGCGATCACCTCGTGCTCGACATCGCCGGGGAGAGCGTGGTCGTGGTGCGCGATCGCGAGGGGGCCCTTCGCGCCCACTACAACCTGTGCCGCCACCGCGGCTCGCGGCTCGTGCCCGAGGCCGAGCCGGAGTGCGGGCGCTCCGGCCCTCCCGGACCCGTGGGCCACCTGACGAGCGGGTTCCGCTGCCCCTACCACGCCTGGACCTACGGCCTCGACGGTCGCCTGCGGGCGGCACCCTTCCTTCCCGAGCTCGCCGCGCATCGCGAGCGGCTGAGCCTCCACCCGGTCGGCCTCTGCCAATGGGAGGGATGGTTCCTGCTCCACCTCAGTCCCTGGACCGATCCGACCGGCATGCCTCCGCGGCCGGCGACGTTCGCCGCGGCGGCGCAGCGGCTCGCCGGCTACGGCCTCGCCGACCTCCGGACCGCGGCCCGGATCGTCTACGACGTCGCCGCCGACTGGAAGGTGGTGGTCGAGAACTACAACGAGTGCTACCACTGCGGCCCGGTCCATCCCGAGCTCTGCCGGATCGTCCCCGCCTTCCGGACCGGGGGCGGGGCCGACCTCGACTGGGACGACGGGATCCCCCAGCGCACGGGCACGACCACGTTCACCCTGAGCGGGACCACCACCCGCCGGCCGCTGCCCGGGCTGGCCGCGGACCAGCGGGATCGCCATCGGGGCGAGCTCCTGCTCCCCAACCTCATGCTGAGCTGCAGCTCCGACCACGTGGCCGCCTTCACCCTGTGGCCGCAGGCCGCCGGCCGGACCCGGATCGTGTGCGACTTCCTCTTCCATCCCGACGAGATCGCGCAGCCCGACTTCGACCCGGACGACGCGGTCCAGTTCTGGGACCTCGTCAATCGCCAGGACTGGGTGATCTGCGAAGCGGTCCAGCGCGGGATGGGGTCGCGCGCCTTCCGCCATGGCTTCATGGCGCCGATGGAGGACCTGAGCGCCGACGTCCGCCGCTACCTCGCCGACCGCATGCCCGACCTGGCCCCGGCCGCAGGGGCGCCCACCCGTCCGCCCGCGCCTACTGCAGCCCCCGGGGCCAGCTCCGCTGCCACCGCCGGCGCCAGCGCTCCGATCCGTCCTCGCTGACGACCAGGTCCACCGTCACCGCCTGCCCGACGTCGTCGGTGACGAGGCGCACGTGGGACTCGGTCGCCACCCGGACCTCGGGGTAGGTCACCTCGAAGCGGGCGCGGGCATCGACCCAGGCGCGCGCGGGGTCCTCGGGGGTGACCGCGATCGTCCCCCAGCAGCGCTCCCACACCCGCGTGCCGGTGCGCAGGGTGGTCTCCGCGCCGTGGTCGATGACGAAGCGGGTCTCGCCGGCGATGAGGTCACGCTCGGTTCGCCACACGGCGGGGAGCGCCCGGCTGGCCGCGACCGGCGATGGGGCCACGATCGGCTCCGGGAAGGTGGGCGGGTCCGCGATCGGGTTGGGCCCGGCCACCACCGGCAGCCCCAGGCGCACGGACGACCGGACGATCCCGAGCGTGGTCACGGATGGAGGTGGCCAGACGCTGGGCCAATCCGCCCCCATGAGGAGGAGGCGGACCCGGTGGCCCGGCTCGAACACGAAGGCGGTGGCGTCCAGCTCGAGCCGCACCGGCACCGGCTCCCCCGCCGGCAGTGGGCGGGGATCGGTGTGGGAATCGCGGTGGGTGAGGTTGAGGACGCCCCGGCTCACCAGCAGCGAGCGGCCGTCGGGGAGCACGTCGCAGAGGCGGACCCCGATCTGGGCCACCGGCGCCGACGAGCGCAGGCGCAGCTCCAGCATCGGGTACCCGAGCAGCTCTCGCGGCGTCTCCCCCACCGGCCAGTCGTAGACGAGGCCGCCGGCCTCGTCCGGGGTCTGCTCCTCGGCCAGCCCCCAGGGCGGGGCGTCCGCTCCGGCCGCGGGCGCCTGGATCCCGGCGTCGGCTCGGGTGCGCAGCTCGTCGCAGCCATCCGGGGTCGCCGGCTCGGGGTGGCGCGTGGCCGCCTGGCGCACCGACGCCTCGCTCCCCGTGAGGGCCCAGGTGGCCGCCCGCGCCGGCGGCCACGCCGGCTCGTGGCGCCAGAACCCCGGGAGCGCGTCGGGCGCCGCCTCGGGCGGGGCGGGGCGACGGACGAAGACCGTGATCGGCGGACCCGGGTCTCCCCCGCCGCCGCCGCCGTCGTCGCGCAGCCACCGGTGCCACCATCGGATCAGCTCGGGGACGATGTCCACGCGGGGGCCGGGGATGGACGCCTCCGGTCGCATGTGCGACCACGGCCCGATCAGCAGCCGCCGGGGGCCGGTGAGCCGCTCGAACATGCGGAAGGTCGCGTTGCGGTAGGCATCCGACCATCCCGCCACGATCATGGTGGCGCAGCCGATCCGCTCGTACCCCGGACGCAGCGACCCGTGCCGCCAGTAGGGACCGTCCGTGGGCTCGGCGAGCCAGCACAGCAGCCACGGCTCGGTCCCGAGGACCCGCTCGGCCCACCGCTCACGCCAGTCCGGGCCGGCCAGGGCCGGCACCGGCGGCAGCGCGTTCATGGCCACCATGTAGGCCGGGTAGTCGAGCAGGTCGAGGCCGCGGCGGACGCCGCCGCCGTAGTGGACGTCGTCGGTGTAGCGGTCGTCGGTCGCGTAGATCGCCACGATCGCGGCCAGCGCGGGCGGGCGCTCGATCGCCACCTGGATGGCGTTGAAGCCGGAGTAGGACTTGCCGAACATGCCCACCCGGCCGGTGCACCAGGGCTGCGCGGCGAGCCACGCGATCACGTCGGCGCAGTCGGCCTGCTCCTGAGGCGGGTACTCGTCGGTGGCCAGCCCCTCGGAGGATCCGGTGCCGCGGACGTCCAGCCGCACCGCCGCGAGGCCGCCCTCGGCGGCGAAGCGCCCGTACCAGTCGGCGTCGGCCAGGGTGCAGTCGTCCTTGCGGTAGGGGCGCGCCTCCAGCACCACCGGCCAGGGCGGGGGCACGCTCGGGCGATACAGGGACGCGGCCAGCCGGGTGCCGTCGCGGACCGCGATCCAGAGCGACTCCCCCTCCACCGGCCCGATGATATCGGGGCCGCGGCGCCCCGCCGCGACCCTGCCCGCGACCACCCGGAGGGACCCCGATGGCCGACACCCCAGACCGCTGGGCCGACGACACCGGATCGCGGGCCGAACGGGCGAAGCCCCCGTCCCAATGTGCGGGGTAGCCAGGGGAGTCGCCCCCCCGGCTACCCGGCGATGTGGGATCCGCAGCCAGAACACCCTGGGTGGCGGCAACGGGCCGGGGGAAGCGGGACGGTTGGTCCCCTGACGACAGCTATTCACTACAACATCCCTCGCAGCGCTCGCTGAGAGGTAGCCGGTAGCTCACGTTCTGGCG
>DAHUZL010000074.1 GCA_027306655.1 Candidatus Dormiibacterota bacterium | reverse complement strand
GCTCGGCCCGAGCCAGATAGGCGGCGAGCCCGGCGTCCTCTCCCTCGACGGACGGGTCGACGACGGGCGGGGGGATGAAGTCGGCCAGGTCGCCCTCGGCGCCGGCTTTGATCCACTGCCCGATCACCTCATCGTCCCGGTACGGGAACGGGAGCGGGGCCCGGTGCAGCACCACCTCGGGGGTTCGGAGCACGCCGCTCCGGGCATAGGCGCCGAGGAGGGCGAGCCCGAGCGCCCAGACCACGAAGGCGGCCACCACGCCGAGGGTGGGCCGTCCGGTGTCCAGGGCGAGCAGGATCAGCACCACCAGGACGCCGGCATAGGTGACCCACGCCATCATCTCGGTCGCGGTCACCCGGGGCGGCGGTGGGGGGACCCAATCCTCGTCGTCCTCCTCCCCCGCCTCCTGGTCTGGACCGAGCCCCGCAACAGGCTCCGCCGCCTCATCCTCACCGTCCACGGGGCGATGGTAGTCGGCGGCGCCGCGGACCGGACTGGACGCGGGGGGCCGTCCTCGGCGAGGATGGGCCGAGGGGCCGACCCGCGCCCGCCGGGAGCGCGGTCCAGGGAGGCGGTGCCAGATGACGGTGGGGACGATGCCGACCCGCACGCTCGGCACGGGCGGGCCGCCGGTCTCGGTGGTGGGAATCGGCTGCAACAACTTCGGCGCCCGGATCGGCCCCGATGCCGCCCGCGCGGTGGTCGACGCCGCCCTCGACCGCGGGGTCACGCTCTTCGACACCGCCGACAGCTACGGGGGCGGCGACAGCGAGCGGTTCCTGGGGCGGGCGCTGCGGGGCCGCCGCGACGGGGTGGTTGTCGCCACCAAGTTCGGGTGGGCCATGCCGGGGGAGGACCCCGCCCTGGCGCGCGGCGCTCCCGCCCACATCGCCAAGGCGGTGGAGTCGAGCCTCCGCCGCCTCGACGTCGACGTCATCGACCTCTACCAGATGCACCGCCCCGATCCGCAGACTCCGATCGCGGAGACCCTGGGAGCTCTGCACGAGCTGGTGATCCGAGGCACGGTCCGCTTCATCGGGTGCTCCAACTTCGCGCCCTGGCAGATCGTCGACGCGCAGTGGACCGCCCGGGCCCGCTCGGCGACCGGGTTCGTCTCGTCCCAGGACGAGTACAGCCTGCTGGCGCGCGACGCGGAGCGGGAGCGGTTCCCCGCCCTCACCCACCTCGGCATCGGCTTTCTGCCGTACTACCCCCTGGCTCGCGGCCTGCTCACCGGCAAGTACCGACGCGGTGAGCCGGCGCCGGCGGGGACGCGCCTCGGGGCCCGGCCGGACGGTCTGGGCCTCCTCACCGCGGCGACCTTCGACCGCGTCGAACGGCTGGAGCGGTTCGCGGCCGATCGCGGCCGCTCCCTCCTGCAGCTGGCGGTTGGCGCCCTGCTCGGGCGGCCGCTGGTGGCCTCGGTGATCGCGGGGGCGACGACCGCCGAGCAGGTGGCGGCCAATTGTGATGCGGCCCAGTACGTGGCGTCGGCCAAGGACTGGGACGAGCTCGACGCGCTCGCCCCCGAGCCACGCTGACCGCCGCCGGCCCAGACGGCGGCGCCGCGGTACGCTGCCGGCATGGACCGGACCGTCGACCGTGACGGGGGCGACCTCGAGCCCCGCGAGGACGCGCGCACCCGCCGCCGCGACCGCCGCCGGCGCACCGCGATGGTGGTGGACAACGCGGGGGTGAAGCGGATCCAGCTCGCCCTCAGGGAGCGGGCGGTCCGTGCCGCGCGCCCCGGGCCGACTCCGCCGCCGCCGCCGCCGGCCTGAGAGGAGGCCCGCTCCCCGGCGGGCGGGCCCCGGGCGCCGCTCACCGGAAGCCGTACAGGCCCTCGTGGAAGTCGCCGGTCTCGCTCCACCGGGCGACGACGCGGTCGATCACGTCGTCATCGACCACGGTCGCGCCCATGTGGCGGGCGTTGCCCTCGACCGCCTCCAGCACCTGGCCCTGGACGAACTCCGGCACCCGGGCGAAGCGATCGCGCGCCGAGTCGGTCCAGGGGAGCCCCTGCCCCTCGCGGGCCTGGATGGCGTGGGAGACCTCGCCCCACATCTCGTACTTGGCCGCCATCACGGCGGGGGTGATGGTGCTCCCGAGGCCCAGCTTGTGAGCGGTCCACTCCACGCGCCAGCGGGTGAGCTCGCGGCAGAAGGCGGGCACCTCGGCGAGCCGGGCCTCGGCCTCTGCGGTCCAGGTGAACGTCTCGGCCCCGGTGCGCTCGCTGAGGGGATGCCCGTGGCCGAGCTTTCGCCCCAGGGTGCGCACGAACACCTCGCCGATCTCCTCCACCCCTCGCCGGTCGGCGCGGCTCTCCGCCGCCCGCACCGCCATCGCGGCGGCCCGCTCGCGATCGAGGTGGCTGGCCGGCGCGGCCCTGCGGGCGGTCGCCTCGGCGGCGTCACGGGCGGCCGGGTCCCAGCGCGGCGCCTCCCGGACCTCCGCATCGGGCGCCGCCGACGGCCGGGGCATCGGGCACCGACCGGGATCGCTGGCGGGGGGTGGCGCCGTGCCGGCCCGCTCGCCGTGGGGATACGGGCACCGCGAGGGGGGCGCGGCCGGCTCAGCCATCGTCGCCAGTGTATCGAGCCCGGTCCCCGTCCTCGCCGGAGTCGACTTCGAGCCACCGCTCCTCCCCGCCGGCACCCGGACAGGGCCCGCCGGCGAGGCACGCCATCCCCGCGCCGGGCAGCTGCGCCTCGGCGGCGGCGATCAGCGCCGTCAACCCGCGGCGCAGCGTCGAGAGCCCCTCGGCCGCGGCGAGCGGCTCGCCGAACGCCTCGCGCACGCCTGAGAGGTGGTCCTCGGCCGCGGACACCCCGAGGGCGTGACCCGCCGGGGTGATCACGGCGTAGGCGCCGCGGGCGTCGTTCGGGCACGCCCGCCGCTCGACCAGCCCGAGCCGCTCGAGCCGCTCGATCCGCCGGGTCAGCCCGCTCCGGCTGAGCAGCACCCGATCCGCCAGGACCGCCATCCGGAGCTGGCCGTCCGGCATCGCATTCAGCTCCAGGAGCACCTCCAGCTCGGCCAGGGGCACGGCGGTCCGGCGGGCCACCCGATCCTCCAGCACGCGGCGGACCAGGGCGTGCGCCCGCAGCAGGAGGGCCCAGACCTCGAGGGTGGGGTCGGAGGGTCTGGGGAGGCCATCCGTCCCCGCCGGGTCGCAGGCGCCCGGCTCCGCCGTGGAGGGGGCGGCGGCCGGCAGCGGTGGAGGGGGGACGGTGCTCATGGGGACCAGGCCGGGGCGGGTGATCTGAGGTTGTTGCGCACTCAACTAGACAGGGGGTATGATTGTAGCAGCAACCACCCCGGAGACTGGAGGACCCCGATGACCTGGCAGATCGACAAGGCCCACACCGACGTCAGCTTCTCGGTGCGGCACATGATGGTATCGACCGTGCGCGGACACTTCAAGGGCGTCGATGGGACCCTCGAGTTCGACCCCGACAACGTCACCAGCGCCAAGCTCCAGGTCACCATCCCGGTGGCCAGCATCGACACCCGCGAGGAGCGGCGCGACGGCCATCTGCGCTCGGCCGACTTCTTCGACGTCGAGAACCACCCCTCGATGACCTACGTCAGCCGGGCCGTCCGGGCGTTGGGCGGTGACCGCTACCGGGTGGAGGGCGACCTCACCATCCGCGGACAGACCAGGCCGGTGGCTTTGGACGCGACCCTGAACGGCGTGCAGCGGGGGCCCACGGGTGGGCGGTCGGCCGGGTTCGAGGCCACCGGCGTCGTGAGCCGGAAGGACTTCGGGCTCAATTGGAACGTCGCCCTGGAGTCCGGCGGGGTCCTGGTCGGCGACGAGGTGAAGCTCACCGTGGACGCCGAGGTGATGGAGGTGGTTCCCGAGCCGGTGGGCGCCACCGCCTGAGCCCCGGAGCGGGCGCGCTCAGCCGTCGGCGGCGACCTCCGCCGCCGCGGCCGAGGCCCGCTCCTCGGCCGGGACGGCGCCGAAGACGGCCCCCGGCGCGAGCCGCTCCGGGCAGAGCACGCCGTGCAGGTGGTCGGTCTCGTGCTGCACGATCCGGGCCAGCCAGCCGGTCAGCGAGCGCTCCACCCCGCGCCCCTGCGGGTTGCGGTAGTGCACCGTCACGGTCTCGGCGCGGCGGACCAGGCCGGCGCGATGGGGGAGGGAGAGGCAGCCCTCGATCGCGTCGATCTGGCCGACCGCGGCGGTGACCACCGGGTTGCACATGGCGAAGCGATGGCCCTCGTGGACCACCACCGCGATCTGGCGGTTCAGGCCCACCTGGGTGGCGGCGAGGCCGACCCCGTGCCATTCGACGCAGCGCTCGTACATCGCCCGCACCAGCCGGCGCAGGTCGGCATCGAAGATCCGCACCGGCTCGCAGCGGGCGTGCAGCACCGGGGCGGGGTCGTGGACCAGGCGGAGGCCGGGGGGACGGGTCGCGCTCATGCGGCGGCGGATCGGACGTAGGTCGCGCGACGGAGGCGGGCGGCGGCGACGGCCGCGGTCCAGGACCCGTCGCCGGTGCATTCCTCGAGAGAGGTGCAGCGGTCGGGGTCGACGGGCAGGTCGATCAGGGCGTGGCTCGCCCGCAGCCACTCCAGGTCCTGGAGGTCGAGCGGCCGGACGGCGAGGACGCCGCGGGCGGCGATACGGCCCCCGGCGATCCGGAACCCGAGCCCGACCAGCTTGCGCCCGTCCACCTGGCCGTCGCTGAACCCCGGGCACCAGGCCCGGGCGACGCGACCGATCCGGAGCCGCACCCCCCATGGCTCCAGGAACTCCCGGAGCCATCCATGGAGCGCCCCCACCATCCAGTCGATCGGCCACACCGCGTCGGGCGGGATGGCCGCGATGGCCGAGAGGCCGAGCCAGCCCGGTCCCCCGGCCACGAAGGTGCCGCCCACCGGGCTGGTCGCGAGGCCGGGAAGCCCCGGGATCGCCCGCACCGCGTCGAGGAGCCCGGGCCGGCGGGCGAGCCCCACGCCGACAGTGATCCGGGGCACGGTGGTGCGGAGCTGGACGGCGACCCGGCCGGGTGGCCCGGCCAGCTCCCAGGGGATGGGGGTCTCGGTCACGGCCGGGTCCTCGTCGACCAGGCCGACCACCCGGACCTCGGCCGCCCCCGTCGCCCCGGGGGGGGCGGTCCGCTCAGCGCCCATCGACCCCTCCCCCCGTCGGAGACCGGTCCAAGGCTGGATCGACCGCGACGCCGGGGGACCGTCGCCGCCCGCGCCGGGGGCGAGCCTGCGCGGCCGGCGGGGCGTCCGGGGTGAGCAGGCGGTGCAGGGCCCGCATCGAGTTGCGCGCCTGCATCTCCAGGATCCCGTGGATGCCGAGCCGGTCCGCCACCATCCCGAGCGGGCCTCCGGGGAGCTCATATCCGAGCACCTCCTCGACCTCGGTCAGCTCGGGGCCCAGCGCCCGGCACTCGATCCGCAGGCGCGCGCGGGCTCCGAGCGCGCGCCCGGTGCTGACGACGTGGGTGGGCGGTGCCCACTCCTCGATCCGCCAGCGGCTCTCCACCGTTCGCCCGGCGGCCCCGAGCTGGAACGTCACGTGGTCGCCGGGCCTAAGCGGGTGGGCCGCGCCCCGGTCCGCGTCGCGCACCCCGAACACCCAGCGCGGGGCGTTGCGGGAGTCGCCGACGAAGTCGAAGACCTCGGCCCGGGCGACCGGCACCACGGTGGTGGCGCGGACCTCAGGCACGACGGGTTCGGGAACGAATCATGGTCGGCCCGAGGATATCCCGTACGGTTGCACCCATGCCGGGCCCCCTCGCGGCGGTGGCCGCCCCCGTCCCCCGAGCCGGCCCCGGAGCGCGGGCCGCCCCGGGGGCGCGCCTGGCCGCGGCCCTCGGCCCGGAGCGGCTGCACGCCCTGGACCGCTTCCTCCAGTGGGACCTGGTCACCGTGACCCCCTGGGGGGCGCCGGTGGTGAGCCCGGTCGGGGCCCGTCTCGACCCCGCCACCGCCTCGGTGTGGACGTCGACCGCCACCAGTTTCCGGGCCAAGCTGCGCAACCTCGCGGCCCACCCCCGGGTCTCGTGCCTGCTGGCTCGCCCAGGGGAGCCGGTCCTGCTGCTGCGGGGAACGGCTCGGGTCCACGCCGGCGACGGGACCGCCGCCCTGGCGCGGCTCTTCCGGCTGATGGGTGGGGCGGGGGGGACGCGTGCCTTCTACGCCCGCACCGCCACCGATCCCGCCTGGCGCTGGCTCTACCGGGAGTACTGGCGGCGCTGCCTGATCGAGGTGCGCGCGGTGGAGTGCTGGACCGCCACTGGCGGGCCGCCGCGGGTGGAGCGCCTGCGCGCCTGGCCGCGACCCGCCGGCCGCGGGTCCCCAGGTCGAGCCCCCGCGGCGCCGCCCTCCCCGCGACCCGGCGTCTCCCGCCTCCCCCGGGCGCTGCGGCTCGGAGACGCCCTCGACCGCCGGGGCCGGCGCCTCATCGAGTCCGGGTTCCCCTGCGTCCTGGCCCACGTGCCGGTCCCCGGGAATGCCCCGATGGCGTGGCCGGTGTCCCCCCGGGGGGACGACGCCGGATGGATCGTCCCGGCGCCGCCGCGTCCCGTGGCCCCGGCCACGGCCGGGCCGGGCCGGGCCGGGCTCGCCGTCCACACCGTGGACGACGCCTTCGAGACCGCGGAAGCGGTCGGGTGGATCGGGACGGTCGAGCTCGCGGGCGTCGCCGGGGTGGGCGGCGCGCTCCACTTCCGGCCGCGGCGCACCTACGGCTTCCTCAAGCCCCCTGGTCGCGCCGTGGACGTCGCCGCTGGGCTCGCCACCCTGGCGCGGGGGTCCCTGGCCCGCCCCGGCGTGGCCCCGCCGCCGGCGGTGTCGGCCCCCGACCTGGCCCTGGCGGCGCGGGCCGCCTGGGACGCCGCCGCGGCCGCCCCGTCGCCCTGGCCGGCATCGGTGTGGCCGTGGGTCGAGGCGCTCTTCCTCGACCGCAGCGCGACCGCGGTCGCGCTCGGGATGAGCGCCGCGGTCGCCCCGTCCCCCCTGCGGGACCGGCTCCTGGACGCCCTCGACCGGGCCGAGCGTCAGCGGGATGCCGCCCACGGCCTTCTTCTCCAGGGAGGTCGGACGGTCCCCGCGGGGCGGGCGTTCGGGCTTCGGGCGTGGCCCCGTCCCCCGACCGCGGTGCTGGTGGCCCTGGCCCGGGCGCCTGCGGGCACGGGCGGCGGGCGGGCGTGCCGCGCCTGGGTGGCCGCCCTCGACGCTGACGGCGACGCGATCGCCGCCCGGATCGCGGCCGAGCTGGGTGGCCGGCTCCCCGCCGGGCACCCGCTCCG
>DAHUZL010000073.1 GCA_027306655.1 Candidatus Dormiibacterota bacterium | reverse complement strand
CGGCGTTCATGCGCGCCCCGCGCCTTCGTCCGAGCGCCACCCGCTGGCTGGTCCCCGGGCTCCACGTCAAGCGCTGGCTGGCGCTCACGATCTTCGGTGTCGTCGCGGTCAGCCTCGGCGTCAGCTACGCCCTCCGCGAGTTCTACCTGCACGCTCGGCTCCCGGGGTTCACCTACTGGCTGACCCTCCAGTTCCTGCCCCGCCTGATCCGAGCGCTGCTCTTCGCCGTAGTCGGGCTCGGCGCCGTCGGCTGGGGGATGGTGAAGCTGGGCCAGTCCCTGGTCAGTCCGTTCGTGCCGGGCGGAGACAAGAGGCTGGTGGAACGTCTGTACGATTTCCGCCGGTTGGGGAAGGGTCCCCGGGTGGTGGCGATCGGCGGGGGGACCGGCCTCTCCACCCTCCTGCGGGGGATGAAGCGCCACACCGGCAATGTCACCGCCCTGGTCACGGTGGCCGACGACGGGGGCAGCTCGGGCCGGTTGCGGGAGGAATACCAGGTGCTGCCGCCCGGCGACTTCCGTCAGTGCCTCACCGCCCTCGCCGACGTGGAGCCGCTCATGTCCGACCTCTTCCAGTACCGCTTCCAGGAGGGCTCGCTGCAGGGGCACTCGTTCGGCAACCTGTTCATCATGGCGATGACGGCGATCACCGGCGACTTCGAGCGCGCCCTGCGCGAGTCCGGCCGGGTGCTCGCGGTCCGGGGCCAGATCGTCCCCACCACCCTCCACAACGTGACCCTCTGCGCGGTCGCTGGCGAGGAGGTGCTGGTGGGGGAATCGCGGGTGCCGACCGCCCGCGGACCGATCGGCCACGTCTTCCTGGTCCCCGAGCATCCCCCCCTCAATCCGGAGGCGGAGCTGGCGATCATGAACGCGGAGATGGTGGTGATCGGTCCGGGAAGCCTGTTCACCAGCATCCTGCCCAACCTCCTGGTCGAGGGCATGGTCGATGCGCTCCGCCGGTCGCCCGCCCTCAAGGTGTACATCTGCAACGTCGCGACCCAGCCCGGGGAGACCACCGACTTCCAGCTCCACGACCACCTCGAGGTGCTGGAGCGCCACGTCGGCGTCAACCTCTTCGACTACGTGGTCGCCAACAGCAACTTCGGCGTCCCGCTGCCGCCGGCGGCGCAGGAGGCGGGGGTGCACCGGGTCACCTGCGACCTCCGCGCGGTGCAGGCCAGGGGACAGCAGACCCGGTTCATCCTGGCCGACGTGGTCAGCACCCGGCTCAGCTCCCACCACGATCCCGACAAGCTCGCCCGCATCCTCATGAAGCGGGTCTGGGCCCAGGGCTGAGGGCGGCGAGAGCGCTCGGGCGGGCGGAGTCCTCCCGCCGCTCCCGACCCGCGAGGCTCTGTGCTACACTGATAGAGGTTTACACAGGGGGTTGCCATGCCGAACCTGACACTCGCCGTGGACGACACCACGCTCCGACGCGCGCGCATCCGGGCGCTCGAGCGCGGCACCTCCGTCAATGCGCTGGTCCGCGACTTCCTCCAGCGCCTGGCCGGCGACGGGACCGCCGCCGCCGGGATGGCTGACTTCCTGGCGGTGACCGGCGCCGCCCGCGGCGACCGGACCTGGACCCGTGGTGACCTCCACGACCGGCGCGACTGACCGCTTCGTCGATTCGAACGTCTTCGTCTACGCGCTGGACGAGGACCCGCTGTCCACCGCGAAGCGGGCGCGGGCCCGGCAGGTGCTCGCCGATCGTCCCGAGTCCCTGGCCGTCAGCACCCAGGTCCTTGCGGAGGTGTACATCGTGGCCACCCGCAAGCTGGCTCGGCCGCTGTCCGCGGAGGATGCGCTGCGGACGCTGCGGGCCCTCTGTCAGCTGCGCGTGGTGCCGGTCGACCAGGACCTGGTGCTCTCCGCGGCGGTGACGAGCCAACGGTGGCAGCTCTCACTCTGGGATGCCCAGGTGGTGGAGGCCGCCCGCGCAGCCGGGTGCAGACAGATCCTTACCGAGGACCTCGACGATGGGGCGGTGATCAACGGCATCGCGGTCGTGAACCCGTTCCGGGACCTCCCCAGGGGGTAGCCGCCACGGCGACGAGTCGCCGCCGCGCGGGCGGGGGAGGTGCTCGCCGATCGTCCAGAGTCGCTCGCCGTCAGCCGGGTGCGGACCCATCGTGCCCGAGGACTGGGCCGATGGAGCGGTGCCTCACCACGCCACGGTCGTTCGCCGTAGGCATCCAGGCGCCCCCCGAGAACGGCGTCGAGACCACGCGGTGGGAGCTGGCCCATCGTGTCACCAGCGCGTCGGTGCGGCGGGTCAGGCCGGCCCCTTCTCGGATCACCGGCGACCAGCTGTCGCGCCGTCGCACGCGGATCATCGCGGCAGTGGGGATCACGTAGGGAGAGAGCGTTCACGACCGCGGTGGAGGGAGTGGCCGTCGTCGTCGTCCTGATGGGGTGAACGGATCGCCGGCCCCGGCTCAGCCGCCGGCGCCGCTGCCCGCCCCCAGCCCGGTCCGGAGGAGGTTGCCGGCGAGCGTGAGCTGCGGGCCGGGGGAGTCGTCGATCGCCTCCCGCACCAGCTCCTCGGCCAGGGTGCCGAAGTCCACGCCGGTGGCGTCCCAGAGGTAGAACGCGAGCGAGCCCGGGATCGGGTTCAGCTCGTTGACCACGACCGCCTCCGGCCGATCGGCGGACTGGAGGAAGTCGACCCGGACCGTGCCCGCGCAGTCGCAGGCGTCGTAGGCGGCGACCGCGAGCTGCTGCACCCGATCGCCCAGCCCCGGGGGGAGCTGGGCCGGGAGCTCGCGGAGCTCCCCCGTGCCGAGGGGGCCGTTCGGCTTGGCGGCGGCGGGCGCGCCGGGCCCGATCGCGCCGCCGCCGAGCTTGCCGTGGGGGGCGTACTTGTCGGCGTAGGAGAGGATCCCGCCCCGCCCGAGCGGGCGCTCGACCGCCGAGGCCCGAGGGGCCCGCCGCTTGACGGCGCAGTTGAGGTCGCGGGCCCCGGGCACCGCGCGCTCGACCAGGATCGTCGTGTCGTAGGCGCGGGCCAGCTCGACCGCGTCGGCGAGCCCGGTCGGGTCCTCCACCAGCGTCACCCCGATGCTGGAGCCGAGGCTGTCGGGCTTGACCACGACCGGGAATCCCAGCCGCTCCGCCGCCCGGCCGGCGGCGGCCAGGGTGGGGGCGGCGCCCTCGCCCCCCGCCACCGCCTCCCCCGGCACCACCGGCAGCCCGGCTGCCTCCAGGACCCGCTTGCACCACGTCTTGCGCATCACCAGGGCGGCGGCGGCGGGGCCACAGCCCACGCAGGGGATGCGGGCCAGGCGGCAGAGGCCAGCGAGGGTGCCGTCCTCCCCCAGGGGGCCGTGGGTGCAGGGGAAGACCACCGGGGCCGCGAGGCGGCGCGGTCGGGCGCGCCAGGAGCCGCCCCCGACCACCAGCTGCCCCCGCTCCAGGTCGAGCGAGACCGGGTCCCCATCCGCCGGGAGCTCCCCGCGGAACGGCGCCACCTGGCACCACTCGGGGCGCGAGAGCCAGGCCCCCGCCTTGGTGATGTAGACCGGCACCACGTGGGCCCCGCGCTCGGCCAGCACCGGCATCAGTTGGCAGGCGGTGAGGATGCTGATCTCGTGCTCGACCGAGCGCGATCCGAACACGACCGCCACGGTCCGTCCCGCGAGCGTCACGGCTCGCGGTACTGGTCGGGGAGGTCGTTCTCGAACAGCACGACGCTCTCGGGCCCGGCGATGGAGGGAAGGAGCTGCCGGGCGCCCTCCAGGTCACGCACCACAGTGCAGCGCCCGTCCGGGAACCCCGCGTCCCCGAGGCCCCGGCGGAGCGAGCGGGTGTGGCGCGGGCCCACCAGCACGACGTCGGTGCAGACCGCCGCCGCGGCGCGGCCCAGCTCGGCCATCCGTGCCTCCTGCTCGGCGCCGAGCTCGATGAACCCCGGAGTCACCAGCACCCGCCGCCGTCCGGGGAGCCCGGCGAGCAGCTCCAGGGCGTCGGCCGCCCCCTCGGGGTTGGCATTGTAGGCGTCGTCGATGATCGTCATCCCGTTCACGGTCGTGACCTCGAGCCGGTGCGGGGCCGGGCGCAGGTCGCGGGCCCGGGCGGCGATCGCCTCCCCGCTCACCCCGCAGGCGCGCGCGATCGCCACCGCGCAGAGCAGGTTGAGGACGGTGTGGCGACCGACCAGCGGGCACGTCAGCGGGAGCGCCAGCCCGTCCCCGTCCCGGACGACGAGGTGGGTGCCGGCCGCGGTCACCTCCACCGGGTCGGCCCAGAGGCCCTGGCCGGGAGCACCGACCCACACCGCGCGGCCGTGGATCCGGGCGGCGAGGGTCTCCCGCTCCGCCACCCGGGCCGGGGCCGCCGCGGTGCCGTCCTCGGGCAGCGCCGCGAAGAGCTCCGCCTTGGCCTGGGCGATCCGGTGGCGGGAGCCGAAGCGCTCCAGGTGCATCACCCCGATCGCGGTGACGATCCCGTGCCGGGGCCGCACCAGCCGGCAGATCTCGGCGACCTCGCCCGGTCGGTAGGCCCCCATCTCGACCACGGCGTAGCGGTGCTCGGGGCGCAGCCCCTCGTTGAGCGCGCGGCAGACGCCGAGGGTCGTGTTGTAGCTCGCCGGGGTGGCGAAGACGCTGCCGTCGCCGGGGTCGAGCAGCCGGGCCAGGTAGCCCTTGGTCGACGTCTTGCCGTAGCTGCCGGTGATCCCGATCACGACCGGGGCGACCGCCGCCAGCCGCGCCGACGCCGCCCCCAGGAAGCGCCGCCGCCGCCACCGCTCCCCGGGGGCCAGCAGACCGGTCGCGCCGGCCAGCGCCCCCACCAGGAGGAGGTCGGCCCCCCCCAGGAGGAGCGCCGCCGGCCAGCCGAGCCAGGCCAGCCCCAGGGTCGCCGCCCCCGCCAGGCCGGCCGCGGCCGCCGCCAGCCGGCGTGCGCGGGCGGTCCATCGCAGGCGGGCGCGCCGCTCAGGCGACCGCCACGTGAGCCAGCCCGCCGCCGGCCAGGGCCAGCGCGCCCGCCTCGGCCGGCGCCGCCCGCCACCGCCGCAGCAGGGTGGCGCGGAGCCGGGCGGGGAGGTACTCCTCCAGCTGATAGAGGTAGAGCCACCCGCGCAGGCGGGGCGCCCCGGCGCCGGCGGCGGCGAGGGTGAGCAGGGCGGCGGTCCAGAGGGGCATCGCGGCGGCGGTCAGAGGGTGGCGTCGACGAACGCGTCCACGATCGCGGCGCAGCGCTGGGGCTCGTCGAGGAACGGGAAGTGGCCGCTGTGGTCCAGCACCACCAGCTCCGCGCCCGGGATCAGCTCCCGGTACCGCCGGCCCACGGTCGCGACCGGCACCTCCAGGTCGAGGGCGCCCCAGAGGAGGAGCGTGGGGATGGCGACGGTGCGGGCGACCGGGGCGAGGTCCTCGTTCACCGCGTCGATCAGGGTGGGGCGGAGAGGACCGGCGTCGCGGTAGTCCGGGGAGCCGAAGCGATCCCGCCACCGGTCCTCCAGCCTCTCCCGCCAGCGTGCGGGCAGCCACCGGGCCAGACGGCGGCGGCGCCGGTAGGCGCGGCGGCGCCGGCGCAGCGCCGGCGAGGGGGCGACCGGGAGGCCGGCGGCGTCGATGAGGCAGAGGCGATCGATCCGGCCGTCGGCCCCGGCGGCGACCCGCACCGCCACCCCGCCGCCGTAGGAGTGGCCGAGCAGGCTCACCCGGTCCCATCCGGCGGTGTCGATCCACCGCCGGACCAGCTCGGCATAGGTGGTGGTGGTCCATCCGCCCGCGCCCAGCGGGGTCTCCCCGAACCCGGGCAGGTCCGGCGCCCACAGCGGGCGCCGGGTCCGGAGGCGGAGGAGGAGCGCCGTGAAGGTGGAGGCGCGGGCGGCCCACCCATGGAGGAGGATGACCGGCGGCCCGGTGCCGGGGCGCGACAGGCCGGCCAGGCTGCAGTCCCCGACCGAGGTCCCCCAGCGGGTGAGCCCGAGCACGGCCGGCGAGGCGTTCGTCATCCGGCCACGAGTCTATGGCACGGCCGGGGCCGGCCCGATCGGCCGTCTCGGACCGCGGCCTATACTCGACAGCCGAGATGGGCCTGGCAGCGGTGCGGCCGGACGTCCCGTCCCCGCCGCGCATCCTCGTCGTCGACGACGAGGCGGCGATCACGGACTTCATCACCCTCGGGCTGACCCGGGAGGGATTCCTGGTCCGCACCGCCGCCGACGGCCAGGCGGCGCTGCCGCTGGTGGACGAGTTCCAGCCGGACGTGGTGGTGCTCGACGTCATGATGCCGCGCCTGGACGGGTACGGCCTCACCCGGCAGCTGGCCGGCGATCCCCGTCGCGGGCTGATCATCCTCTCCGCGCGCGACGAGGCCCAGGACCGCATCCGCGGGCTGGACCTGGGGGCCGACGACTACCTGGTCAAGCCCTTCGACTTCACCGAGCTGGTGGCGCGGATCCGCGCGGTGCTGCGACGGCGCCAGCCCGAGCGGGGCCTGATCCTCGCCTGCGGCGACCTCGTCCTCGACCGCCGCCGCCGCGAGGTCCTGCGCGGGGACCAGCCGGTCGTGCTCTCCACCCGAGAGTTCGACCTGCTCGCCCACCTGATGGAGCATGCCGGGGAGGTGTGCGCCCGCGAGCAGCTCCTGGACGCGGTCTGGGGCTACAGCTTCTACGGGGACGCCAACAACCTCGAGGTGTACGTCCGCTACCTGCGTCTCAAGCTCGACGACCGGGAGCGGCGGCGGATCCAGACGGTGCGGGGGGTGGGCTATCGCCTCGCCCCCGGCTGACCCCGACCCCGGCCCCCGCTCGTCCGCGGTCGGCCCGGTGCGCTGGTTCGCCAGCCTGCGCTGGAAGCTGACCCTGGTCTTCTGCCTGCTCCTGACGATCCTGCTCGGGACCGCCGGCGGGGTGGAGTACCTGGTCCTGCGCCAGAGCCTGCTCCAGACGCGGGTCCAGTCGGTCGAGGCCAGCTACTACAGCGTCATCGCCAGCGTTCAGCAGCAGGCCGCGGCCGAGGCCAGGGCCGGCCTCGGCCGGCTGAGCCTCGCCGACAGCGCCCGCCTGCTCGCCCTCGAGGTCGCCGCCGAGCGGGTCGGGATCGTCCTCTACACGCGCGGGCTGGCGCCGCTCACCGTGGGCGTCCCCCATGGCGAGGAATCGGCCGACCTGCCCCGGGTCAGCCGTGCCGTCCTGCGCGCGGCGGCGGCCGGGCACGCCTCCGGGCCGCTGGTGCTGCCCAGCGCCGGGGGCGACCAGCTGGCGGTGGTCCTGCCCGTCACCCGCCGCTCGGCGCCCATCCCCGTGATCGGCCAGCTCAGCGTCCCCGCCGCCCAGGTGGAGGGCGAGCTCGCCACCGTCCGCACCCTCCTGGTTGCCGGGGGCCTGGCGCTGGTGGGCACCGCGCTCCTCGCCGGCCTGTACCTCGGCACCCGGGCGCTCCGCCCGCTGGGGCGGCTGACCCAGGCCGCGCGGGCGCTGGCGGCGGGCGACCTCGGCCAGCGCAGCGGGCTCCCGCCGCGGCGCGACGAGGTCGGCATCCTGGCCCGCGTCTTCGACGACATGGCGGACAGCGTGGAGCGGACGGTTCGGGTCCGCGCGGAGGCGGAGCAGCGGATGCGCCAGTTCGTCGCCGACGCGTCCCATGAGCTGCGCACCCCGCTCACCACGGTCAAGGGGTACCTCGACGTGCTCCAGCGGGGGGCGAGCCACGACCCCGGCGCGGTCGCCGAGGCGCTCCCGGCGATGGCGGCGGAGACCGAGCGGATGCGCCGGCTGGTCCAGGACCTGCTGGCACTGGCCCGAGCCGAGGGATCGCGGCCGCTCGCTCCCCGCCCGGTCGCGCTGGAGGGGATCGTCTCCGACCTGCTCGCCCGCGACCGGGCGTCGGGACGGGTCACCGCCGACCTCGATCCGGGTGCGGTCGCCTTCGCGGACCCCGAGGCGCTCTCGACCATCGCCCGCAACCTGCTCAGCAACGCGGAGCGCCACGCCCCCGGAGCGCCCGTGCACTGGACCACGGTGCGGGGACCGGGTCGGGTCGGCCTCCGCTGCCGTGACCAGGGACCCGGGATCGACCCCAGCGACCTCCCCCACATCTTCGAGCGCTTCTACCGCGCCGACCGGGCGCGCGCCCGACGGGTCGGCGGGACCGGTCTCGGGCTCGCCATCGTGCACGCGCTGGCGACGGCCCAGGGCGGCACCGTCACGGTGGAGTCGGCGCTCGGCCAGGGCACGGCCGTCACCGTCTGGATTCCCGCGGCGGGAGCGCCGGGGCCCTGAGGGCTCAGCCCCCCGCGACCTCCGCCCAGGCCTGGAGCTCGACCGCGGCGCCCAGGGGCAGCTCGGAGACGCCGAGCGCGACCCGGGCATGGAGGCCGGCCTCGTCGAGGACCGCCGCCAGCAGCTCGGAGGCGGCGTCGACCACGCGCGGCTGCTCCCCGAACCCGGGAGCCGAGCGCACGTACCCGTGCAGCAGGAGCAGCTGCGCGATCCGGTCGAGACCGCCGGCCGCCTCGTCCAGGATCGCGAGCAGCGCGAGGGCGGCCACCCGGGCCGCCTCCCGGGCCGCCTCGACGTCGAGGTCGTCGCCCACCCGGCCGGTGCGCACCCCGGCCTGGTCGGCGGCGATCACCCCGGCGGTCACCACCAGGCTTCCGGCGCGGCGCCAGGGACGGTACCGTCCCCGGGGCGCCGGCACCGGCGGCAGGCCCAGCCCCAGCTCCCGCAAGCGCTCCCGGGGGCCGACGGGCGGGCTCACGGCGGGCCCTCCACCTCGAGCCGGGCCCGGCGGCGGCGCACCCCGAGGACGGTGCCGAAGAACAGGAGGAGGAGGGCGGCCACCGCCATCGGCGGCGCCCAGGACGGGATCGGCGGGAGACCGCGGCCCCGACGGGTGTCGGGGGGAGCCGCCGACGGCGCCGGGGTCGGGGGCGGCGAGACCACGACCACCTGCACCGGTCCGCCGCCGGCCCGGGGGGCCAGCGGCACCGGGCCGGGCACGGTGGGGTCGAAGAGCCGGGCGACCCCCCCCGTCCCCGCCGCGGGTTCGTAGAAGGCGGCCAGGACGGTGAGGGGCTGGGTCGCCAGCGCACCCAGGCTGACCACGTCGCCGCCCGCCAGAGTGGGCAGGCCGATCTGCAGGGGCGTCCACAGGTTGCCGCCGTCGACGCTGCGCTGGAGGCCGCCGCCGGAGCTCCCGCCGTTGTCCCCGCCGGCGTAGAGGACCGCCGGGTTGCGGGGGTCGACGGCGAGGGCGGTGACCCCCCACGTCACCCCGGCGGCGAGGGTGAGCTGCTGCCAGGTCACCCCCCCGTCGGTGCTCCGGTAGAGGCCGTGGAAGTTGCCCTCGTAGAGCGGCGGGTCGAGGGCGCCCCGGGGCAGCGGCCCGGCCGCCACCGTCCAGACCGGCACGGCGCCGGGGTCCCCCTGGGAGAGCGATTGCCACCCGCCCCCGGTCGTGGCCGAGAGGTCGCGGAACAGCCCCCCCTGGGCGAGGGCGCCGCCGTCGGCGCCGGCGAGGATGCCGAGGGGGCGGTCGGCGATGATCGCGACGCTGCTGATGGAGAGCGCGCTCAGCCCCTCCGGGGCCCATCCGTCACCGGTCCCCGACACGTACACCCCGGCGGAGGTGCCCAGCGCGATCGCGTCCGGCGCGACCGCGATGGCGCGGACATCGCGGACCGCGAGCCCCTGGTTGTCGGCGGTCCAGGTGTGGCCCAGGTCCTGGCTCCGCCAGACCCCGAGCCGCTCGGTGCCCGCGAACAGGGTGTGGCCGTCCGGCCCGACCGCCACCGTCCAGGTCATCGCGGTGAGACCGGTGGCGGCCCAGGTGGCGCCATCGTCGGTGCTGCGCAGCACCCCCGAGGAGGTCGCCGCCAGGAGGAGGCTGGGGGTGGCGGGGAGGGCGATGACGTCCCAGACCGCGGGCGCCGGACGGTGCCCCGCCGCCATCGACCCCAGGGGCGCCCACCGTGGCAGGGCCGGCGCGCTTCCGGTGGCGGCCTGGGCGCCGAGCGTGCCCAGGGCCAGCAGACCGGCCGCCAGGACCACCGCCGGCCGGCGCTCCCCGGCCCTCACCGCCCCGCGGCCCGGACGATCGTCTGCTCCCGATCGGGGCCCACCGAGACGTGGGTCACCGGGGCTCCCACCAGGTCCTCGATCCGCTCGACGTAGCCGCGGGCGGGGGCGGGGAGCTCGGCGTACCGGCGCACGTCCGCGGTCGGGGCGGACCATCCGGGCAGGTCCTCGTAGACGGTCTCGCAGTGCTTCATGTGGGAGATGTTGGCCATCGGGTGCGCCTGGGCCACCCCCTTGCTGCGGTAGCCGATGCCGATGCGGACCGGGTCGACGCCATCGAGCACGTCCAGCTTGGTGAGCGCGATCGCGTCGATGCCGTTGACCTGGACCCCGTAGCGGGCGACCGCGGCGTCGAACCAGCCGACCCGGCGCGGCCGGCCGGTGGTCGTCCCGTACTCGCGCCCCACCTCGCGGAGCCGGGCCCCCAGCCCGTCCTCCAGCTCGGTGGGGAAGGGGCCGTAGCCCACCCGGGTGGTGTATGCCTTGAGGACGCCGAGCGTCGTCTCCACATGGCGGGGCCCGATCCCGGCCCCGGCCAGGGCGCCGCCCGCCGAGGGGTAGGAGCTGGTGACGTAGGGGTACGTGCCGAGGTCCAGGTCCAGCATCGTCCCCTGGGCGCCCTCCAGGATGATCCGCTCACCCCGCGCCAGCGCCCCCTGGACCAGCGGGAACGGGTCCCGGATGTAGCGGGCCAGGCGGGCGGCATAGCCCGTGAACTCCTCCAGGATCGCCTCCACGGTGAAGGGGGGGGCCCCGTGGAGGCGCTCGAGCACGGCGTTCTTGAGGGGCAGGACGAAGGCCAGCTTCTTCTCCAGGAACCGGAGCTTGCCGAGGTCGCCGACGCGGAAGCCGATCCGGCGCACCTTGTCGCTGTAGGCGGGGCCCACGCCGCGGAAGGTCGTGCCCAGGCGGTCGTCGCCGCGCGCCTCCTCCTCGTAGCGGTCGAGGACCGGGTGGTAGGGCATGATCATGTGGGCCCGCTCGCTGACCACGAGGTTGGCGAGGTCGGCCCCGGCCGCCACCAGCGCCTCGATCTCGTCCAGCAGCACCCGCGGGTCCAGGACCACCCCGTTGCCGATGACACAGGTGGTCCGGGGATGGAGGATGCCGGCGGGGATCAGGTTGAAGCGGAACTCGCGGCCGCCGGTGACCACGGTGTGGCCGGCGTTGTTGCCCCCCTGGCTCCGCACCACCATCTCCGCCGACTCGGCGAGCAGGTCCACGATCTTGACCTTGCCCTCGTCGCCCCACGGGCCGCCGACGCAGATGACGCCCGGCATCGCGGCGTCAGCCCGGCCCCGGCCGCGCGCGTGCCGGGCGCCGGAGTCGGAGCGAGCCCGAAGCGAAGACGTCGGGGTGGTTCACTCGGGCGCCTCGTTCGAGGGGATGAGAGGGTCCGGGGCGGGTCCGGCCGGCCCAGGGGCCACGGGACCGGCCGCGCGGGACCAGAGCGCAGCATACACGGCGCCGGCCCCGGTGCCCGGCGGGCCGGGACGACACTGCCGCCGGGCTCAGCTGGAGGGCGAGCCCCACACCCGCTGGCGCCGCGGACGGACCCGGACGATGACGCGCTCGGATGTGATGCTGGCATCCGGGAAGGGCTGGCCGTTGTACTTCAGGCTCAGCCGATCGATGTGGCTGCGCGCCCCCGGGCCGCGCTCGGTGCCCTCCACCTGCCCCCGGACCTCGGCGTAGAGGTAGGGGTTGAGGCGGTCCCAGATGGTGACCGTGACCCTGGGATCGCGGCTCAGGTTCTTGAACTTCTGCCGGTGCACCTCGGTGTTGAAGCGCACCACCTGGTCGTCGCAGTCCACCCACATGACCTGGGTCTGCGGCTGGCCGGTCGGCCCCAGGGTCGTCACCATCGCGAAGTTGGGCCCCGTGGCCAGCTCGCGGACTGCCTGCTCCAGCACGCCGGTCTCCTCGGGGACGCACAGGGCCCGGGCGCCGGGAGCGGCCCGTCCCACCAGCCGGCCCCGCCGCGGCCGCCCCGCGGGCGACCCAGGCCCGGCGGGGGGGACGACCACTCGATGATAGAGGCCGCGCCTGCGCTCAGCCCTCCACGGGCTCCGGCTGGTGATGGCGGTCGATGTCACGGAAGGCGGTCTGGCCGGCATTGAAGTAGAGCGAGAGCCGGCGCACCGGACCGTTGCGGTTCTTGGCGATCTCCAGCTCGGTGAGGCCAGGGTCCTTGCCCTCCTCGTGCATCCCCGGCCGGTACAGGAACATCACGATGTCCGAGTCCTGCTCGATGCTGCCGGAGTCGCGCAGGTCGCTGAGCTGGGGACGGCGGTCGGTGCGCCGCTCCGATTCGCGGTTGAGCTGGGAGATCGCCAGCACCGGCACGTCGAGCTCGCGGGCCAGCCCCTTCAAGCCGGCGGAGATGTCCGACACCTCCTGCGCTCGCGACTCCTGACGGCCGCTGGCGCGCATCAGCTGGAGGTAGTCGACCACGAAGAGGTCGACCTTCTCGGTGGCACGGATGCGACGCGCCTTGGCCCGCATCTCCATGATCGACAGCGAGGGCGTGTCGTCGATGAAGATCCGGGCCCGATTGAGCGTGTCCATGGCGCGGGCGATCCGCGGCCAGGCGTCGTCGCCGAGCTGACCGGTGCGCAGACGGTAGGCGTCGACGCCGGCCTCGCTGCAGAGCATCCGCTGCACCAGGTTGTCACGGCTCATCTCCAGGCTGAAGAGCGCCACCGCGTGCTGGCGGCGGACCGCCGCGTTGCGCGCGATGTTGAGAGCGAACGAGGTCTTGCCCACGCCGGGGCGCGCCGCCAGCACGATCAGCTCGGAGCGCTGGAAGCCGCTGGTCACCTCGTCGAGCTCGACGAAGCCGCTGGCCACCCCGGTGACGGCGCGGACGTCGCGGCTGTCGTAGACGCGGGTCAGCTCCTCCCAGGTCTGGGTGAGGCAGCGGCCGATCGGCTCGAAGTCGCCGCGGGCCCGGCCGCGGTCGGCGACCGCGAAGACCAGCTGCTCCGCCGACTCGATCGCGTCCGCCGCCTCCATCCGCTCGTCGAACCCGAGCTGCGCCACCTGGCCGCCGGCCTGGATCAGGCGCCGCTTGGAGGCGTGGTCCCGGACGATCCGTCCGTAGTACTCGAGGTTGGCGGCGGTGGGGACGCTGCCGGCGAGGGCGGTGAGGGTGTCGAGCCCGCCCGCCCGTCCCAGGGTGCCCTCCCGCTCCAGCTCGTCGGCCAGGGTGAGGGTGTCGATCGGCACCGCCCGGGTGAAGCAGGCCCGCATCGCCCGGTAGATGTCGCCGTGAGCGGGGAGGTAGAAGTCGTCGGGATCGAGCACCGTCACCACCTGCCCGATCTGCTCGGTGTCGAGCAGGAGCGCCCCCAGCACCGACCGCTCCGCGTCGAGGTTGTGGGGGGGGACCCTGAGCCCGCCGGGGCCGCCGGTCGAGGCCGGCGCGCCCTCCCTCACCTCGGGGCGGATGTTGACATCCTCCCCGGCCTGAAGGCCGGGGATTCCCCGGCGGCTCATGCCGCCACCGGGTCGGTTCGCGCTTCACGGGGGGCCCGCGGGCTGATCCCTCCACGCGCAAGCACCGCCTGCCCGGCGGCGCGGATATTGTCCGCGGCGTTGACGTCGGCGTGGGCCGCGTGGCCACAGGCCCGGCACCGGAAGACCGCTTGGCTCTCGCGGTTCGCGGGACGGGTATCGCCGCAGCGGGCGCACCGCTGCGAGGTGTAGGCCGGCGGCACGGCGACGACCGTGACGCCGCAGGTGGCGGCTTTCTGTTGGAGGCGCCGACGGAAGAGGGCCCAGCCCTGGGCGGCGATCGCCCGATTGAGGCCACGCTTTGCCGCCACGCCGTGCCCGGGCTGGTCCACGGTCCCCGCCGCCGAAGCGAGCATGTTCCTGACCGGAAGATCCTCGATCGCGATGACATCGTACTGCCGCACGAGGCGAGTGCTCAGCCATTCGACGGCATCGCGGCGCCGGTCGGCTTCTCGGGCCCGGAGGCGGGCGATGACGAGGCGCGTCCGTTCCCGGCGCCGAGAGCCCGTCGCTTGGCGGGCCCAGCGTCGCTGGAGCCGGCGCAGCCGCTGCGCCTCGGGCACCCGCAGGCCGGGCGTATGCCACTGAGCGCCAGCGGAGCTGGTGACCGTGGCGATGACGCCGAGGTCCAGCCCGACCGCCCCGCCGGTGGCGACGCGGACGACGGGCGGCTGGGCGGCGCTGACGCTCACATGCCACCGGCCGGCTCGGTCCTGGGTGACCCGGGCCATGCCGACGGCGGCGGGAAGGCGGCGCGACAGCCGGAACCGCACCCGGCCGGCCTTGGGGACGACCACCGTGGCCCACGTGCCGTTGAGCCCGTGGACGGTGACATCGCGGATGCAGAAGCCCTCGTGCTGGCCCCGCCGCCGCCAGGTGGGCCGACGGTGCGTGCCGGCCCACCAGTGGCGCAGAGCCTGGTCGAAGTCGCGCAGAGCCTGCTGCTGCACGCTCGACGAGCCCGCCGCCAGCCAGGGGATGGCCGCGCGGGCCTCGGTCAGCTGGCGCTGCCGCTCCGCGTTTCCGGGCGACGGCTTTCGGCCCGGGCGCCAGCAATTGGCCTGTTCGAGGACCGCGTTCCAGAGCGTCCGGGCGTCCCAGCAGTGGTGCACCAGGATCGCCTGCTGGGCGGGATCGGGATAGAGTCGATACCGGTGGGCCATCACCCAGAGCATGCCTCACACGAGGGCCGAGGGAATACCTCCAACGACCGCAGCGGTGGGCTCGCTGACCCCGCCGTGGAGGACGGGGCTGGCGCTCGCATCCCGGTCACGTGGGCACCACCTCCACCCGGAGCTTGGCCAGCACGGTGGCGTGGAGTCGGACCACGGCGAGGTGCTCCCCGACCTCGTGGGCGGGCTCGAACTCGATGTGGCGGCGGTCGAGCGCGATCCCGAGCTGGGCCTCGGCCGCCTCGGCGACGTCGATGTTGACCACCGCGCCGTAGAGCTTGCCGCTGTCCCCGGCGCGGGCGCTGATCCGGAGCACGCTGGCCTCCAACTTCTGGGCCAGGGCGCGGGCGTCGACCACCTCCCGCTCCTCGCGCACCCGCAGCCGGCTCCGCTGCTGTGCCACCTGGGCCTCGATCTTGGTGTTGGCGCGCACGGCCAGGCGCTGGGGGAGGAGGTAGTTGCGGGCGAAGCCGTCGGCGACGTCACGAACGTCGCCGGCCTGGCCGGTGCCGGTGACGTCCTTGGTCAGGATGATCTTCACGGGCGGGCGCCTCCTGGTTCGTCGCCGGATGGAGTCCGATCAGCGGGCGCCGACGGGGCCCGGCCCACCCGCCGGCCGACCCAGCCGGCGAGCGCCTGGGCGACCCGCCCGCCCGACTGGAGGTCCTGGTCGAACGCGCTGGTCCCGTCGCGGAGCCGCGCCTCCAGCTCGCGCCGGAGATCGGGCGGGGCCATCCGGTTGTACTGCCGCAGGCAGAGCACCAGCAGCGCGACCGCGTCCATCTCCCCCAGCACCGGGATCCACAGCGGGATGTTGACGACGGGGGTGAGGATGACCGCCACCGCCGCGCCGGCCGCGACCTTGAGGGGGGTGGGCATGCGCGGGTCGCGGGTGAGGCAGTAGGCGAGCCTCACCTGGCCCGGCAGGTCGAGGACCAGCCTGCGGATCGTGCGGACGCGCCGGACCATCACTCCCAACCCGTGCCCGGCTCCCACAGCCCGGCGACCGGCCAGGCGTCGCGCCGCGGCGAGAGGCCAGTGTAGCGGGTGGGTGCGGCGGCTCAGCCCGGGGAGCCAGGCCCACACCCCGCCCCAGCGGCGGCGGCCGGGGCGGGACAGGTCGCGAGGCGCACCAGCGCCGGCACCAGTCGTTCCGCCCAGGGGGCGCCCAGGCCGGTCACCAGGTCCCAACCGCGGACCGCCCGGTGGCCCGGGGCCGGCGGGGACGCGTCGGGGACCGCGTTGCTCCCCTGGGTGACGTCGACCAGGGCGCCGGCGCCCGCTGCCGAGGAGGCCAGGCGGTAGAGGAGGGGGTTCACGTTGCCGAGCGGGTGTCCCGCCATCTGGTCGGCGAGCGCCACCAGCCCCGCCCACACCGGGGTCGCCTCGCTGGTGCCGTTGGCGGTGAGCCAGCCGCCCCCCGCCACCACCGCGAGGTTGAGCCCGGAGCTGGCGTCGGCCGCCACGTCGGGCAGCCCTCGGCGGCCCCGGAGGACGGCCTGCACCGCGGGGGGGAGCCCCCGCTGCCAGGCGGGCTCGGCGAAGACGGCGCTCACCCCCCCGGCGCTCCCGGGCCAGGCCACCTGCCGGTAGCCGGCCGGCGTGCGCGGCGCCGGCACAAGCTGCGTTCCCCCCACCGCGGTCACCCAGGGCAGGTCGGCGGGGAAGGCCACCTGGGGCAGTCCGCCGCTGTCGCCGGACCCGGTGAGGACGGTGCAGTGGTCGGTGGCGGTGAGGGTTCGGTCGAAGGACGCGTACCGGGCCACCTCGGCCCGCCCGGCGGGACCGCGCAGATCCTGCTCCAGGGTGGCCCAGCTCTGGGAGAAGACGCAGCCCAGGTGGTGGACCACGGCGTAGCGGTCGAGGGCGAGGAACTGGGGCAGGCCCTGGACCCCCTCGGTCTCGTCCACCGGACTGGTGAGGACGACGATCCGGGCCTCTGGGGCGACGGCGTGGATCGTCTCCACGTCGAGGGCGGTCTCCTCCTCCCAGCCGACCCGGTCGGGCAGCCCAGGGTTGAACGGGACCCGGCCCAGTGGCGCGAGCACCCGCACCCGGGCGGCGGGCAGCCGGAAGCGCGCATCGAAGGCCCGGACGTCCTGAGCGAGGACGGGATCGCCGAAGGAGACCACGACCACCACCGACTGGCCCTGGCCCTGCCACCCGGCTCGGAGGAGCGGTCCCTCGCCGTAGAGGCGCTGCAGCGCGGCCGGGTCGAGGCAGGGGGTGACGAAGCGGGGGCACGGCCCGATCCCCGGGGCGCCGGTCCGGACCGCTGCACCGGAGCGGAGCGGTGCCCCGGAGCGGAGCGGTGCCGGGGGGAGGGCCACCGCCCCCGCCGAGAGGCCGGCCGCGGCCAGGCCGGCCAGGGCGAGCCTCCACCGCCCGCGACCGCCGCTCACATCGTCTCCCCGTCCGCCACCGGGGCCCCGCGCTCGCCCCGGCGGGGGGCCCAGTCGGCGGGGTCGGCGTCCAGGAGGGCCTCGGCGGCGCTCGCATCGCCGGGGGCGATCCGTCCGTCCACCACGGCGTCGACCAGGCGCTGCTGGGCGCGGCCGATCCAGGGGCCGTCGCCGAACCCGAACCGCTGCTTGAGCCGGTGGCCGTCGAGCGGGGACCGCACGGTGGGGGGCAGCGCCGCCGCCACCGTCTCCAGCCGGCGGGCGAGGTCGTCGAGGTCCTCCAGCGAGGGGAAGCGGGAGGCCTTCGTGTCGGCCCGGGCGACCGCGAGCAGCGCGGGGAGCAGCGGCCCGGCGTCGTGCCAGAGCCGGCGCACCGCCCGATCGTCCCAGTCGCGCCGGTACTGGATCGGCCGCATGTGGAGCGCGACCAGCCGGGCCACGTCATCGGCCTCCTGGTGGGGCAGGCGGAGCCGGCGGCCGAGGGCGGCGGCGAGCGTCGCCCCGGCCTGGGCATGGCCATGGAAGGTCCAGCGCCCGCCCACATGGACTGCGGTCGCGGGCTTGCCCACGTCGTGCAGGAGCGCCGCGATCCGGGTCAGCCGGTCGGGAGGGGCGAGGTCCACGGCGAGGAGGCTGTGCACGAACACGTCGCCGACGTGGTGGCCGCCCTGCTCGACCCCGACCGTCGCCTGGAGCTCGGGGAGGACCACCGCGAGCAGGCCGGTCGCCTCCAGGCAGCGCAGCCCGATCGAGGGCCGGGGCGTCGCCAGGATCTTCAGGAGCTCGTCGCGCACCCGTTCCGACGACACGATCCGGAGCCGATCGCGGGCGGCCGCCATCGCCTGCAGCACCGGGCGATCGACCTCGAAGCCGAGCTGGGCGGCGAAGCGGGCCGCCCGCAGCATCCGCAGGGGGTCCTCGGCGAAGGTGGCGAGCGGCGCCAGCGGCGTGCGCAGGCGATGGGCGAAGCCGTCGGCGAGCCCCCGGCCGGTGACGTCGGTGACGACCCCGTGACCGTCGAGGAGGAGGGTGTTGACGGTGAAGTCCCGGCGCCAG
>DAHUZL010000063.1 GCA_027306655.1 Candidatus Dormiibacterota bacterium | reverse complement strand
TGGTCCGTGGCCGTCCAGCACTACCCGGGGATGGACCCGCGGCTGGCGGTGGCGGCGATCGAGCACGCCAACGGGCTGAGCGGGGCCGTGATCCAGCCTGGCGTCCACCTGGTGCTGCCCGCGGCCTGAGCGGGGGCGGGTGCGGTCGGTGGCGGGCCGTAGGAGGCGTGGCGACGGCTCGCTTCGGTAGGCTCTTCGGCGATGCCTGAGTCCTCCGGCGCGACGGGCTCCGCCGCGGCCGGTCTCGCGGCCGCCGCCCTGCGCCACATCGGGGAGGCGCAGGCGCGCCACCGCCTCCCCGGGGTGGCGGCCTCCGTCGCGGGCCCGGAGGGGCTCCTGTGGAGCGGCGCCGTCGGCCTGGCCGACGTGGAGGCCGAGCGACCCTCCACCGCGGACACCCAGTTCCGGGTCGGGTCAATCACCAAGACCTTCACCGCGGTGGCGATCCTCCGACTCTGGGATGCGGGACGGCTCCGCCTCGACGACCCGGTGGCGGCCCACGTTCCCGAGGTCGGCGCCTGGCCGGTCACCCTCCGCCAGCTCCTCACCCATGCGTCCGGGCTCCAGCGGGAACCGCCGGGACGTGTCTGGGAGCGGACGCGGATGCCGAGTGTTGCCGAGTTCCTCGCCAGCGCCGCCGACGCCGAGCGGGTGCTCGAGCCGGACGAGCACTGGCACTACTCCAACCTGGGCTTCGCCCTCCTCGGCGAGGTGGTCGCCCGCACCGCGGGCCGTCCGTACACCGCGGTGGTGGAGGAGGAGCTGCTCCGCCCGCTCGGGCTTCGCCGCACCGGCTGGGGTCCGGAGGAGCCGTGCGCGACCGGGTACCTGGTCGACCCGCGCACCGAGACGGTGCAGGTGGAACCGGCCCTGGAGCTCGACGGCCTGGCTGCGGCCGGCCAGCTGTGGAGCACCACCGAGGACCTCTGCCGGTGGGGGCTCTTCCTGACCGCGCCCGACCCCGCGGTGCTCCGCCGGGAGACGGCCGACGAGATGCTGCGGCTGCGGATCATGAGCGACCCCGAGCGGTGGACCCAGGGGTGGGGGCTCGGCCTCATGCTCTGGCGCCGCGGCGAGCGGTTCTTCGCGGGCCACCTCGGCGGCATGCCGGGACATCGCGCCGCCCTGGTCGTCTCCCGGAGCGAGCGGCGGGCGGCGGCGGTGCTGGTGAATGCCACCGCCGGCGGCGAGATCGGAGAGATCGGCCTCGACCTGCTCCAGCTGGCGATCGACCGGGAGCCGGCCTCCCCGGTGCCCTGGCGGCCCGGCCAACGGCCGCCGGCCGCGGTCTCCGACATCCTCGGCGCCTGGTGGTCGGAGGGAGTCGAGCATGCCTTCGTCCACCGGGCGGGGCGGCTGGAGGCCCGGCCCGCCGATCGCCCCGGGGACGACCCGTCCGTCTTCGTCGCGCTCGGGCCTGACCTCTTCCGAACCGCGGCCGGGCCGGAGCGGGGCGAGCGCCTGGAGGTCGAGCGCGACCCCGAGGGCCGCGTGGTCTGCCTCCGCTGGGCGACGTACCGATTCGACCGAGGGCCGTCGCCGTTCGGGCCTGGTCCCGGCCCGGGCACCGCCTAGACCCGCGCCCCCTGGACGTTCCCGAGGCGAGGGTGGCCGAGCCGCGGATCCGGGTCGCGGCCATCCTCCAGGATGGGGAGACAATCCTGCTGGTCCGCCAGCGAGGCCCTCACGGCGAGCACTGGCTCCTGCCTGGCGGCGGGGTGGAGCGGGGGGAGACGCTGGCGGCGGCGCTCCGCCGCGAGGTGCGCGAGGAGACGGGGCTGCTCGTGGAGCCGGGCCGGTTGGCCATCCTCGGTGAGTCGATCGCGCCCCGGGGCGACCGCCACCTGGTCCACCTGTGCTTCCACGCCCGCCGGACCGGCGAGCTCCCGGGCGCCCCGGTTGACGACGTGGTGCGCGAGCGGCGGTGGTGGCCGCTCTCGTCGCTGGGGGAGCTGGCGCTGCACCCGCCGATCGCGGCCGAGCTGCTCCGGACGTGCCGCCACGGTGGCCGCGGCGGGATCATCTCCCTCGGCAACACCTGGGAATGACGGCCGGGCCCCCGCCGGCGCCGCCTATCCCAGGGCCGGGGGTCGCGTCGGGACCAGCCAGAGGGTCGCCAGCGGGGGCAGGCTGAGGAGCACCGACTGCGGGAAGCCGTGGAAGGGGACCGGCTCGGCCGCCACCTGGCCCAGGTTGCCGACATCGCTGCCGCCGTAGTGGCGGCTGTCGGTGTTGAGCCGCTCCTCCCAGCTCCCGGCCGCCGGCAACCCCAGCCGGTAGCCGAGGCGGGGGACGGGGGAGAGGTTGCCGACGCAGACCAAAGGCGGGTCCTCGTCTCCGCCGAGGCGGGCGAAGGCGATCACGTTGGCGTCGGGGTCGTTGGCGTCGATCCAGCGGAAGCCCTCGGGCTCGTGGTCGCGGGCCCACAGGCTGCGACACTCGCGGTAGGCGCGGTTGAGGTCGTGGACCAGGGTCTGGATCCCCCGGTGGGGGGGCTGGTCGAGCAGGTGCCAGTCGAGGCTGCGCTCCACGTCCCACTCCCGGTCCTGGCCGAACTCGTCCCCCATGAAGAGGAGCTGCTTGCCCGGGTGCGCCCACATCAGCCCGAAGAGGGCGCGCAGGTTGGCCAGCTGCTGCCAGCGGTCGCCGGGCATCTTGCCCAGCAGCGAGCGCTTGCCGTGGACCACCTCGTCGTGGGAGAGGGGCAGCACGAAGTTCTCGGTCCAGGCGTAGAGGAGGCCGAAGGTGAGCTGGTTGTGGTGGAAGCGACGGTGCACCGGGTCGCGGTGGAAGTAGTCGAGGGTGTCGTGCATCCAGCCCATGTTCCACTTGAACCCGAAGCCCAGCCCGCCGAGGTGGGCGGGCCGGCTCACCCCCGGCCAGGCGGTCGACTCCTCGGCCACCATCAGCACCCCCGGGTGTTCGCCGTGGACCGCCGTGTTCAGCTCCTGGAGGAACCCGATCGCATCGAGGTTCTCGCGCCCCCCGTAGCGATTGGGGACCCAGGCCCCCTCGGGGCGGCTGTAGTCGAGGTAGAGCATGGACGCGACCGCGTCCACCCGGAGCCCGTCCACGTGGTAGGCGTCGCACCAGAAGAGGGCGTTGGCGATGAGGAAGTTGCGCACCTCATTGCGGCCGAAGTTGAAGATCAGGGTGCCCCAGTCGGGGTGGCTGCCCTGGCGGGGGTCGTCGTGCTCGTAGAGGGCGGTCCCGTCGAAGCGGGCGAGCGCGAAGTCGTCGCGGGGGAAGTGGGCCGGGACCCAGTCCACGATCACGCCGATGCCGCGCCGGTGGAGGTGATCGACCAGGGCCCGGAAGTCGTCCGGGCTGCCGTAGCGGGCGGTGGGCGCGTAGTAGCCAGTCACCTGGTAGCCCCAGGAGGCGGTGAGCGGGTGCTCGGCGACGGGGAGGAACTCAACGTGGGTGAAGCCCATCAGCTCGACGTAGTCGGCGAGCGGCTCGGCCAGCTCCCGATAGCTGAGCGGGCGCCCCCCCTCCTCTGGCCGCCGCCGCCACGACCCCAGGTGGACCTCGTAGATGCTGAGCGGCCGGCGCAGGGGGTCGCCCAACGCCCGCGCCTCCAGCCACGGACCGTCCGACCACCCCCCGGGCGCCATCCCGGAGGCGGCGACCACGCTGGCGGTACGCGGGGGCGCCTCGGTGGCGAAGGCGAAGGGGTCCGCCTTCAGCTGCCAGCGCCCGACCGCCGTCAGGATGGCGAACTTGTAGCGGGTCCCCGGCCCCACCCCGGGGACGAAGAGCTCGTAGATGCCCGAGCCCATGACGTTGCGCAGAGGGTGGCCGCGGCCGTCCCAGCCGTTGAAGTCCCCCACCAGCTGGACCCCGCGGGCATTGGGCGCCCAGACCGCGAAGACCGTTCCCGCCACCGCGTCCACCACCCGCGGGTGGGCACCCAGGTGGTCGTAGAGGCGCCGGTGGCGTCCCTCGCCGAAGAGATGGAGGTCAAGCGAGCCCAGCTGAGGGGCGAACCGGAAGGGGTCCGCGGTGACCTGGGGCCGGCCCTCCGGGCCCTCGACCTCAAGCAGGTCGGCCACCACCTCCCCATCCGTCGCCGGGCCGCAGTCGGCGACGAACAGCCCGGCCGGCCCCGCCGGGATGGCCGGCCACGCCGAGCCGCCCACGTGCACCTGAACGCGGCGGGCCCGGGGCTGGACGGTGCGGACGATCAGACGGCCGTCCTCGACATGGGGGCCGAGCAGCCGATGTGGGTCGCCGTGCTCGCCCGCCAGCAGGGCGGCCAGCTCGGCGTCAGGGGGGGCCGCGGCCATCACCCGCGGCCTCCCTGACCGCGGGTCAGTCGTGTCATCAGGAGACCTCCGTCCAGCTTCGCAGGTGAGCGATGTCGGTGAGCGGGATGGCGATCCAGTCGGGCCGGTGGGCGAGCTCGTAGCCGACCTCATAGAGGGCCTTGCCCAGCTGGAACGCCACCAGGCTGGTCTCGACCGCCGCCGGCGACGCCGGCAGCAGCGGCGATCCCGCCATCACCTCCAGGTAGGCGCCCAGGAACCGGCGCCGGTTGCGGGCGGCCCAGGTCCGCCCGAAGGGGACCAGGCTGCCCCAGCGCGGCTCGTCCGGGGTGGCCTGCTGGCGCACCGCCACCGCCGCCGCGTAGTCGAACGAGCGGAGCATGCCGGCGACATCCTGGAGCGGCGAGCGGGTCTGGCGCCGCTCCGCGATCGGGCGGTCCGGCTCGCCCTCGAAGTCGAGCACCACCCAGCCGTCGTCGACCCGGAGCAGCTGGCCCAGGTGGTAATCGCCGTGGAGCCGGATCCGCCGCCCGGCGGGGGGCAGCCGGCGCAGGTGGGTGAGGGCCTGGCGCACCGCGTCGGCCTGGGGCCGCAGCGCCTCCAGGCGGGGGTCCTCGTTGGCGAGGAGGCGGTCGAGCCCGGCCTCCATCTCGTCCGCCCAGCGGACCTGGTCGGCGGTCCCGACCGGCTCCGCCTCCAGGTCGGGGGCGGCGGCCAGGGCCAGGTGCATCCGGCCGGTCAGGTCCCCCAGCCGGTGCGCATCGCCCTCGAACGAGCCCCCCTGTCCGGACACCGCCTCCTCGCAGATGCCGGGCATCGGCACCGCCCCGTCGGGCTCGAAACGGAGGTCGCCGAAGAGATCGCGCAGCGAGGTGAGGGCGAGGGTGAAGCCGTCGGTCCCGTGGGGAAGGTAGGTCTGGGCCGCCGCCAGGGACCAGGGGCCGCCTGCCGTCTCCAGCTCCAGCGCCAGGAGCGGCTCGGGCAGGCGGTCGAAGCCGGCGGCACGGAGGGCCGGGCCGAGCTCGACCTCGGGATTGACCCCGGGCCAGATCCTCCGGAAGACCTTGAGCAGGATCCGCTCGTCGAAGACGACCCCGCTGTTGGTGTGGTCGCCGGTGAGCGGTGCGGCGCTGCCGGCCGGGCCCATCGCCCCGGTCGGCGCCAGCCGGCGGCGCACGCTGGTGGCGCCGAGGCACGGCTCGCGCCCCGGCCGGTCCAGCCAGGCCAGCAGCACCGTTGCCAGCTCCGGGTCGCGGAGGGCCTCGTAGGCGAGCCAGCCATCGGCGGCCGCGGAGGCGCCGGGGCCTTCAACGGCGAGCAGCTCCAGCCCCTCCGGCACCGTCTGGGTCACCGGCCGGAAGCCGATCGGCAGGTGGTAGCGGTCGGCGAGCCCGTCCGGGTCAGTGACCGCCCAGACGGTGAGCGCCAGCGCGGGCGCCTCCCGGCGGACCCAGCAGCAGGCGTGGGGCTCGACGCGCGCCGGTGACCGGCCGCCCGCGAACCAGCGCTGCCGCGGCAGCATCGCCCGGATGGCGGGCGCCAGCGGGCGCAGGTCGTCGAGGTCGCGAGGCAGGGTCACGAGGGGGCCTCCAGGCTGAACCAGTAGAACCCGTGCGGGCCGAGCGTGAGCAGGTAGGCGAGCTCGCCGATGGTGGGGAAGGGGACCCGGCCCACCAGCTCGACCGGGGTGCGGCTCTCGAAGCGGCGCAGGTCCAGCTCCACCGGCTGGGCGAAGCGGGAGAGGTTGCTGACGCAGAGGATCGTCTCCTCACCGAGGTGGCGCAGGAAGGCGAGCACAGAGGGATTGCTGCCGCCCAGGACCTCCATCGTGCCCCGGCCGAACACGGGGTGGGCCTTGCGCACCTGGATGAACCGGCGCAGCCACTGGAGGAGGGAGCTGGGGCTGCGCTGCTGCTGCTCCACGTTGCAGGCCTGGTAGCCGTAGAGGGGATCCATCAGGGGCGGCAGGTAGAGCTGGGCGAAGTCGGCGCGGGAGAAGCCGGCGTTGCGGTCGCCGCTCCACTGCATCGGGGTGCGCACCCCGTCGCGGTCGCCGAGGTAGATGTTGTCCCCCATCCCGATCTCGTCCCCGTAGTAGAGGATCGGGGTGCCGGGGAGCGAGAGCAGGAGCCCGTAGAAGAGCTCCATCTGGCGGCGGCCGTTGCCCAAGAGGGGCGCGAGCCGGCGCCGGATGCCGAGGTTGTGGCGCATCCGGGGGTCGCGGGCGTACTCCCCGTACATGTAGTCGCGCTCGGAATCGGTCACCATCTCCAGGGTCAGCTCGTCATGGTTGCGCAGGAACAGTCCCCACTGCGCGCCCGCGGGCAGCTCCGGGGTCTGGGCCAGGATCTCGGTGATCGGGTAGCGCTGCTCCTGGCGCAGGCTCATGAACATCCGCGGCATCAGCGGGAAGTGAAAGCACATGTGGCACTCGTCGCCCTGGCCGAAGTAGTCGACCACGTCGCTGGGCCACTGGTTGGCCTCCGCTAGGAGCAGCCGGCCGGGGAACTCGCGGTCCACCTCGCGGCGGACCCGGCGCAGGTAGGCGTGGGTGGCGGGCAGGTTCTCGCAGCTGGTCCCCTCGGCCTCAAAGAGGTAGGGGACGGCGTCGAGCCGGTAGCCGTCGAGGCCCAGCCGCAGCCAGGTGCGGACCACCTCCAGCATCGCCTCCTGAACCTCGGGGTTCTCGTAGTTGAGGTCGGGCTGGTGGCGGAAGAAGCGGTGCCAGTAGTAGGCGCCGGCGACCTCGTCCCAGGTCCAGTTGGAGTCCTCGGTGTCGACGAAGATGACCCGGGCGTCGCGATAGCGGGTGGGGGTGTCGCTCCAGACGTACCAGTCGCGCTTGGGCGAGGTCGGGGAGCGGCGCGCCTCCTGGAACCAGGGATGCTGGTCGGAGGTGTGGTTCATGACCAGGTCGCAGATCACCCGGATGCCGCGGGCGTGGGCCGCCTCGAGCAGGCGCACCATGTCCTCGATTTCGCCGAACTCCGGCTGCAGCCGCTGGAAGTCGCTGATGTCGTAGCCGCCGTCGCGCAGCGGCGAGGCGAAGATCGGCAGCAGCCAGAGGCAGTCGACGCCGAGCCAGTGGAGGTAGTCGAGCCGTCCGATGAGGCCGGGGAGGTCGCCGCAGCCGTCACCGTCGGCGTCGGCGAAGCCGCGGACGTAGACCTCGTAGATGATGGCGTCGCGGTACCAGTCCCGCTCGGGGCGGAGGTTCACGCCTCCACCGAGAAGATGTGGGCGGGCTGCTGCTCGGGGTCGAGCCGCACGTAGTTGTGGGGGCCGTGCCAGCGATAGTCGGCGCCGGTGAGCTCGTCCCGGACGGTGAACGTGGCGTCCCAGGGCAGCCCCAGGGCGACGAGGTCGAGGTGGGTCGTGCCTTCCTGGGGTCGGGCGGGGTCGAGGTTCACGACCATCAGCACGTGGTCGCGGCCGTCATCACTGCTGCGGGAGTAGCAGAGGAGCTGGGGCGTGTCCACCCCGTGCAGGCGCAGCCCGCGCAGCCGCCGCAGCGCCGGGTGGCGGCGGCGGATCGCGTTGACCCGGGTGATGAGGGGGGCCAGCGAGTGGGGCTGGTCCCAGTCGCGGGGCCGGAGCTGGTACTTCTCGGAGTCGAGGTACTCCTCGCTGCCGGGGCGGAGCGCCTGGTTCTCGGCCAGCTCGAAGCCGCTGTAGATGCCGTAGCTGGGGGAGAGGGTGGCGGCCAGCACCAGCCGGGATCGGAAGGCGGGGGGTCCGCCCTGCTGCAGCTGGGCGGTCAGGATGTCGGGGGTGTTGACGAAGAGGGTGGGGCGCAGGTGGTCGGCGGTCGTCTCACTGAGGTCCTGGGCGAAGGCGGCCAGCTCGTCCCGCTGCTGGCGCCAGGTGAAATAGGTGTAGGACTGGCTGAATCCGACCATCGCCAACCGCTCCAGCAGGGCGGGGCGGGTGAACGCCTCGGCGAGCAGGACCACGTCCGGGTGGTCCCGGCGGAGCTCGGCGATCAGCCAGGCCCAGAGCGCGACCGGCTTGGTGTGGGGGTTGTCGACCCGGAAGATGCGCACCCCGCGGTCCACCCAGCAGTAGACGACGTCGCGCACCGCTGCCCAGAGCCCCCGCCAGTCCGCGCACGTGAAGTCGAGCGGGACGATGTCCTCGTAGACCTTGGGCGGGTTCTCCGCGTGGTGGACGGTGCCGTCGGGGCGCCAGCGGAACCACTCCGGGTGCTCGGTCACCCAGGGGTGGTCGGGCGAGCACTGGAGGGCCAGGTCGAGGGCGACCTCCAGGCCGAGCTGCTCGGCCCGGGCGACGAAGGCCTGGAAGTCCCGGAGCGTGCCCAGGTCGGGGTGGACCGCGGTGTGGCCGCCCTCGGCTCCGCCGACCGCCCAGGGGCTGCCCGGGTCGTGGGGCCCGGCGGGGCGGGTGTTGTTGGGCCCCTTGCGCCCGGTCCGGCCGATGGGGTGGACGGGGGGGAGGTAGACGACGTCGAATCCCATCTCGGCCAGCGCCGGCAGGCGACGCGCGGCGGCGGCGAGGGTGCCGCTGCGGGGTCCCCGGGCGGACTCCGTCGCGCCCTCGGAGCGCGGGAAGAGCTCATACCAGGCCCCGACGCCGGCCCGCTCCCGCTCCACCCAGAGCGAGAGGGGGGCGGATGACGCCACCGTCTCGGGGTCCGGCAAGCGTCGAAGGAGCTCCACCACCGCGCTGCCGGCGACCGCGGCCAGCCGCTCGGCCTCGGGCCGCCCGGACGCCCCCAGCCCGGCGGAGGCGGCCAGGACCGCCGCCCGCTGCGAGGCGGGCAGCTCCGGGGACCGTGCGCTGAGGAGACGCGCGCCCTCCTCCAGCTCGAGCGCGATCGGGAGCCCAGCCTCCCGACGCCGCCCGGCGTCACGCAGCCAGGTGCCGATCCGGTCGATCCACCCGACCACCTGGAACTCGGCGGCGCCCGGCCGGGGGCATCGGATGGTCGCCGTCCAGCGGTCATGGTCTCCCTGCACCATCGGGGTCTCGTGCCAGGGACCCTCGCCGTCGCGCACCCGGACCAGGGCCGAGACCAGGTCGTGGCCGTCGACGAAGACGGTGGCCGCCACCGGGATCGCCTCGTTCACCAGCGCCTTGGCCGGGAGCCGGCCGCAGTCGAGCTGCGGCCGGATCGACTCGATCTGCACCCGTGGCGGCGGACGATCGGCGGGGTGCAGCCCCCCGGGCGGGCGCGGCGGTGGGGCCATGGCCCCAGCTTGCCAGGCCGGGACGGCCGGCGTCCGCACTCGCGGCGCCGGTCCCGGCCCTCTGGCCACACGAGCGTCTCTGCCACTTAGTCTCAGGTACCATGGGGGCGCAGGTGGCCAGCGACGAGCGCGTCCCCGTGGTCCCGGCTCCCGCGCCCCGGCCGCGGGACGACGAGGCCGCCCCGGCGCGGGCGGCGGGCCGGGCCCTGAAGCCCATCGCCGGACCCGGGGCGGCCCCGGTGGGAGCGGGCGCGGCGGGGGAGGTGCGGAGCCTCAGGCGGTCGTTCCAGCTCCTGGACCTCACCAGCCTCTCCATCTCCAGCGTGGGGCCGCTCTTCAGCATCGCCGCCACCGGGGGGGTGATGGCGGCGGCCAGCGGCTGGTGGACGCTGGCGGCGATCGGGCTGATCGCGGTGCCGTTCATCATCAGCGCCTTCGTCTTCCGCCTCCTCAACCGCCACTTCCCCCACTCGGGGGCCTCCTATCACTGGGCGGCCCGGATCCTCGGCCGCCGCCCGGCCCGATTCCAGGCGTTCGTCCTCCTGCTTGCCTACTTCGCCTCGATCCCCCCGATCATCATTCCCGCCGCCACCTACACCAAGGCGCTGATCGCCCCCGGGTGGCACGCGCCACCGGTGGGGCTGCTCGGGTTGAGCGCCTTCTGGGTGGGATTCGCCCTGGTGCCGCTCCTCAGCGGCGGCCGTCCGACGGCTCGGATCACCCAGGCCTTCCTGCTGCTGGAGCTGGTCGCGATCGCGCTGATCGCGGTGCTGGCGATCCGAGCCTGGCCGCGGCTCCATGTCGGCTTCCACCCCGGGCCGTTCCCGCTCGGCGGGGTGCTGGTGAGCGCGATCGTGGCCTCCACGATCCTGGACGGATGGGAGATCGACAGCTATGCGGCGGAGGAGTCCCATCGGCCGCGGGTCGATCCTGGCACCGCTGGGATCATCGGCGCGCTCGCGGCCCTCCTCATCTATGCCCTGATCTTTCCGCTGATGCTCGGGGAGACGCCCCTGCACCTGCTCGCGCATGCCACCAATCCCATGAGCGTGTGGGGGCATCGGCTGGTCCCCCACGATCCCTGGCTGATCCTGGTCCCGGTGCTGGCGTCGACCGCTGGCGGCCTCTGGCTCACCTCGTTCATCCTCACCCGGGCCCTCTACGCGATGGCCCGGGACGGCCTGCTCCCCGGTGCCCTGGCCCGGCTCAGCCGCCGCCGGGTGCCGGCGGTGGCGATCCTGTCCGCGCTCGGGGCGGCGCTTGCGGTGACCGCCGCGGAGACGCTGTTCCGGTCGGTGGGGGCGTTCTTCAGCCTGGTGCTGGCGTCGGCGGGGTTCTTCCTCACCCTGGAGTTCTTCCTGGACAGCCTCACCGCTTCCGTCTTCCTCACCCGCGCCCACCGCGGCGCCGTCTGGGAGCGGCTCTCGGTCCATCAGCACCGGGCCCTCCAGCTGGGCGCCTATGTCTCCTCGGTGCTCCTGCTCGGGTTCCTGGCCGGGTTCCTCATCCTCGGCCCACGGGTGGTCGGGGGCGGCATCGATGTGGTGGTCGGGGTGCTGCTCCTGGCCGGCGTCGTGTTCATGATCGTGCGCCGGCATTCCGGCCACGGACCGCTGGTGCTGTTCGTCCCCGAGGGCGGCCCGGCGGGGCCGGTCTGAGCGGAGTCGCGCCGCCGCCGCGCGGGGAAGGAGAGTGGGCCTCCCTCGTCGTGGTCGACCCGCTGCTCTCCGCCCTGGTCACCGGGTACGGACGATTCGGCCCGACGGCTCTCGGGATCGCGATGAGCGGCGGGGTGCGATCCGGCAACGGCCCCTATCCCAGCCTGGTCCCCGCCAGCTCCGCGGCCGGCGTGTCCCCGGCGGCCACCCTCCTCCTGGTGGTGGCAGGCGGCATCCCCACCCACCGTCGGGACCTGGCCTGACCCACCCGCGGCGTCAGCGCCCCGCCCGCTGGGGCGGGTGCGGCCGCGGGGCGTCGGGGACGTCGCGGTATGGTGAAGCGCGCTGCAGGGCGCCCGGCGAGGGAGGGGATCGCAACGAGCCGGGGGCCGAGGTCGGCGGGGCAGGGCCGGAGCGCCGGGGCTCAGGGCTGGCTCGCCACCCGGTTGCGGCGCTGGCTGCTGCCGACCTGGATGGGGCGGGAGCTCTCCATCATCTTCGCGGCCCGGGTGCTGATGAGCGCGACCCGCGCGCTGGCGGGGGTTCTGGTCCCGATCTACCTTGCCGAGCAGGGATTCACCGGCCTTGACCTGGGCGCCCTCTTCCTGGTGGTGGCCCTCGCCTCGGCGGCCATCTCGGCCGCGGTGGGAGTGCTCTCCGACCGCATCGGCCGGCGCGTCTTCCTCATCGTCCTGCCGCTGGTCGCCGCCGCGGCGGCGGTCGCCTACGCGATCACCCGCGACGTCGCGGTCTTGTTCGCGACCGCGGCGGTGGGGAGCTTCGGGCGCGGGGCGGGGGCCGGCGCCGGTGCGGTCGGCCCCTACCAGCCTGCAGAGTCAGCCCTGGCGATGGAGGTCACCCCGGCGCGCCGCCGCAATGCCGCCTTCGGCCGCCTCGCGTTCGGGTCCTCGATCGGAGCCTGTGCCGGGGGTCTGCTGGCGCTGCTGGCGCGGGGGAGCCACCTCCGGGGGGGGACGGCCCTCACCGCCGACCGGCCGGCGTTCCTCGTCATGGCCGTGCTGGCGGCGGCGGCCGGCCTGGTCGCGCTGGCGCTCCACGAGCCGCGCCGTCCCGCCCGTCCGCGCGGCGGTCCGCGCCGGCCCCGGTTCCCGCGCCGCTCCGCCTGGCTCCTGTACCGCCTCTGGGCCACCAATGGGGTGAACGGCCTGGCGATCGGGATGTTCGGCCCGTTCATCACCTACTGGCTGTACCGGCGCTACGGGGCGGGCCCGGCCGAGGTGGGCCTCCTGTACAGCGTGATCAACCTCGCCACCGCCGCGTCGACCCTTTCGGCGGCGCCACTGGCCCGCCGCTTCGGCCTGGTGCGGACGGTGACGGCGGTGCGCTCGCTCCAGGCGGTGCTGTTGGTGCCGATGGTGCTGGCGCCCAGCTTCCTGGCCGCCGGCGGCGTCTACCTGGTGCGCATGGTGGTGCAGCGGATCGGGCTGCCCCTGCGCCAGTCGTACGTGCTGGCGATGGCGGATCCGGACGAGCGCGCCTCGGTGGCCGCGCTCAGCAACCTCCCCAGCCAGGCGGCGATGGCGGCCAGCCCGGTCCTCTCCGGCTACCTTCTCGACTCGGTCAGCCTGGAGCTCCCCTTCGAGATCGCTGGCGCGCTCCAGCTCGCCAACGCGTGGATGTTCTGGGGGTTCTTCCGCCGGACGCCGCCGGAGGACGAGGCCCTCGTCGGGCCGGCGGTGTCCGACCCGGCCGCGTGACTCAGGGACAGGCGGCGGGGCTCAGATGAGGTCGGTGGCCAGGCCGAGCGCCGCGGCCGCCCGACGCTGATCCTCGTCCGCAGTGAGGAAGGCGATGGGATCGCCCGCGGCCAGCCGGCGAGCGTCGGTGTCCGCGCAGGCCAGATGGAGCGCGTCGAGGGAGCGCAGGGGATGGCTGCGCAGCAGCTCCCGGGCGCGCGTCACCAGCGCTCCCATCTGGGTGCGGAGTACCAGCACCGGGCCCAGCCCGCCGAGGTCCCGGATCGCCTGCGCACGGAGGCTGTCGGCGGCGGCCGCCGACAGCCGCCCCGCCCGTTCGGCTCGCCCCAGGGCCGCCTCCAGCTCCAGCGGGGCCAGCTCCGACGCCACGACCGGGTCGGTGGAGGCGAAGACCAGCTCGTGAGCGCGATCGTGGCCGAGCTCGTCGATCAGGTAGGCGCGGACGAGGAGGCTCGTGTCGACGAATCGCACCGTCATCGCGGCCCGCGCTCTGCCTCCAGAGCCTCGCTGACCGCCGTGCCCGCCCCCCCTGCCGCCGCGATGGCGGCCCGCCGCTCGGCCGCGTCGGGAGCCGGGGCGGTCGGCGGAGCGACCAACCCCAACCGGACCCCGCGCCGGCGGAGGGCCTCGACCGGCGATTCGGCGGCGAGACGTGGCCCGATTGCGTGCTCGAGCGCCTCCAGCACCAGCTGATTGAGGGAGATGTGACGTTCCACGGCGCGCTCCCGAGCGCGCTCGAACAGGGAGGGGGGGATCCGGGCGAGGAACTGGCGTCGGT
>DAHUZL010000055.1 GCA_027306655.1 Candidatus Dormiibacterota bacterium | reverse complement strand
GAGGCCCGTCGGGTAGCCGCGACCGTCGAATCGCTCGTGGTGGGTCAGAATGATCTGACGGGCGTGCTCCAGCTGGCGGACGCCGGCCACCATCTCCGCCCCCAGTACCGGGTGGGTCCGGATCACAGCCCACTCCCCGTCCGTGAGGCTCCCCGGCTTGTGCAGGATCGCATCGGGCACCCCGATCTTGCCGATGTCGTGAAGGAGCGCGCCGTGGCACAGGGCTGTCAGCTCGGGGCCCTCGATCCCCATCCGTGTCGCTACCAGTCGCGTGTACTCCACCACTCGCCGGCAGTGCCCCTCGGTGTCGTGGTCGCGCAGGTCGATCGCCTTGGAGAGGCTGACGAGGGTGGCGTTGAAGCCGTCCGCGATCGTCCGCCCATGAGCCTGCTGCTCCCGCATCCACCGCCCCGTCGCAAACTGCACGATCGACAGTGGCGCGACGAAGGTCAGCAGTGCCGCAATCGGACCGAGGACGCCGCCCGCCGCGACCACGCCCGCGCCCGTCATTCCGTAGACGGCATGATAGGGAGCCAGGCTGGACGAGCTGACCGCGAAGCTGCGGGTCCTGAACATGTTGGCGCCGAGCTCCAACGACAATACGACGCCCAGAAGCCCGTAGTTGATGGCCCAGGCCGCCAGTGCTGCGGCGACACACACGGCGAGGAACCCCTCAGGGGTCGACCCCACAATCGGCCGAAGCGCATGATAGATCGCGTAGGCGGCCGAAAACGCCACCACGACCATCCCGAAATTGAAGATGAGCTTCCGAATGTCGTAACTTCGCCGCCAGAGGCACCCCGCCACGATGGCCGCGGCGGCGACGGTGGCGGCCGGATACCCGAGCAGGAACGTGGCGCCCATGCTGACATTGGCCGTGCCAGAGAAGTGGACGTTGGTGTTGCGAACCTTGAGGCCGTACGTCTGCAACTCGAGCGAGAGGAGGAGGACGGCCAGAACCACGAGGACGGCGGGATCGCGCGGGCGCCCGAAGGTGGCCGCCACGAGGGCAAGGCTCCCGACCGCCACCACCCCAACCACGGCATTGAGGGCCCGTGGATGGACGGGCGGATGCGTCCCCTGCGGGATCCCGGCCGGCCGGGCCAGCATCCGTACGCGGCGTGTGATCCAGACCCAAGAGCTGGCATCCGACCCCGCAGACCCAGACCCCGGCGCGGGCAGCACCCCCGCCGCCATCTCAGCCGACTTCCGCGCCATCAGGTCGCGCCGGACCGGACTGGCGGGCTCGACGAGGCGTGGGGCGCCCCCCTCTCCTCCGAGGTCCCCTGCGACAGCGACCTCGCCGCCGTCACCGCGCTCATCGCTTACGTCCCCTGTGGTGGCCATCCGCGGCTGGGCTCCGGGCCGCGGTGCTTGCCGTCACGTCAGAGCGCGAGTGTAGTGGCAGATCAGGCGGGCCGCGAGATCAGGGGCCGTTTCGCCACAGCCCCGTCACAGCCCTTATACACCGGTTCTCCACCGAGTCATCCCCGCCGGTCAAGGACCGGCCGAACGCCCTGTGACGAACTGATGTGCCGTTCCGCGGCCGTGCGCCTGATCCATCGCCCGGGCCCCGCCATCGCTCCGGTCGCGGGGCCCCTCCCGGGGCCCTGCCCCGCCCCCGACCCCCGCGACCCCTCCCCTACTTGGCGTAGTCGACGGCCCGCGTCTCCCGGACGACGGTGACCTTGATCGTGCCCGGGTAGCTCATCTCGCCCTCGATCCGGCGCACGATGTCGCGGGCGAGCACGGTCGCCTGGGCATCGTCGATGCGGTCGGGCTTGACCATGATCCGGACCTCCCGACCGGCCTGGAGGGCGAAGCTCCGCTCCACCCCCTCGAAGTTGTTGGCGATCTCCTCCAGCTTCTCCAGCCGCTTGATGTAGCTGGAGAGGGTCTCCCGACGGGCTCCGGGGCGCGAGGCGGAGATGGCGTCGGCGCTGAGGACGGTGAAGGCGATGATTCCGGTGGGCTCGATGTCGTAGTGGTGGGCCTGGACGGCGTGGATCACCGCGTCCGGCCGGCCCAGCCGGCGCAGGATCTCCCCTCCGATGACGGCGTGAGATCCCTCCACCTCGTGGTCCACCGCCTTGCCGATGTCGTGGAGCATCCCCGCCTCCTTGGCGAGACGCTCATCCACCCCCAGCTCGGCAGCGATCATGCCGGCCAGGAAGCCGACCTCCTTGCTGTGGGCGAGCACGTTCTGGCCATAGCTGTAGCGGAAGCGAAGGGTGCCCACCAGCTTGACCAGCTCCGGGTGGGCACCCTGGAGGCCCATCTCGAAGAGGGCCTGCTCCCCCTCCTCCGTGATCCGGGCCCCCACCTCGGTCCGCGCCTTGGCCACCATCTCCTCGATTCGGGCGGGGTGGATGCGGCCGTCGGCGAGCAGCCGGTTGAGCGTCACCCGGGCCACCTCACGGCGGATCGGGTCGAACCCGCTCAGGATCACCGCCTCGGGGGTGTCGTCGATGATCAGGTCGACCCCCGTCGCCGCCTCCAGGGCGCGGATGTTGCGGCCCTCGCGCCCGATGATCCGCCCCTTCACCTCGTCGTTGGGCAGGGGGACCACCGAGACCGAGGTCTCGCCGGTCTGGTCGGCGGCGTGGCGCTGGATCGAGGTGATCAGGACCTCGCGAGATTGGGCATCGACGTCCGACTTCAGCTCCGCCTCGGCGCGCCGGATCCGATCTGCCTTCTCCCCGATCAGCTCGCGATCCAGCCCCGCCAGGATCTCCCGCTTCGCCTCCTCCCGGGTGAGCCCGGCGATCCGCGCCAGCTCCTGCTCCTCGGCCGCCCGGGCCGTTTCCAGCTCAGCCTGGGCGGCGGCCAGCTGCTGCTCCCGCTCGGTGATGGCCAGGTGGCGGCTGGTCACCTCGTCGAGGCGGCGGTCCAGCTGCTCCTCGCGCTGCTGGACCCGCTGCTCCTGCCGTCCCGCCTCCGCCCGGCGCTCGCGGAGCTCCTCCTCGAGGGCGGTCCGGAGCTTCAGGGCGGCGTCCTTGGCCTCCAGCTCGGCGGCCTTCCGCTCGGTCTCGATCTGGAGCCGGGACTTCTCCAGCTGCTCCACGTCCCGTCCCTGCCGGACGCGGCCCTGCCGCGACGCTCGGATCGCGTAGGCGACGGCGGCCAGCGCGATCACGATGGCGACCAACGCCACCAGGAGGCCTGTCATGCCTCTCACCTCGTGTGCGGGTGCGACTCCATCCATGGACGGAGCCGGCACGGAAGGCCCGCCGCCGTCGCAGCGACCAGCGGCGCGCCGATGGATCGGAAAGCAGGCCCGATTCTATCGCCGCCACCGCTGCCGCCGATGCCAAGGGCCCGGGCGAGCCGGCACCCCGGGCTGGGGGCCGCCTCCATCCCCGCCCGGCACGGGGGCGCGGCCTCACGCCGGGACCCGAGGTCCTTGGCGATCAGGCGGGGGCGGCCACCACGGCGGCTCCGTCCGGCTCGGGCACCGCGGCCAGGGCCGGCGTCCCCAGGGCTCGGGCCCGGACCTGGACCACCATCTCGGACAGGACGTCGGGGCTGGACTTGAGGAAGTCGCGGACGTGCTCGCGCCCCTGACCGAGGCGGGTCTCGCCGAAGCTGAACCAGGCTCCGCTCTTCTCGACCACGCCCGCCTCCAGGGCAGCGTCGAGGACGCTGCCGGCGAAGGAGATCCCCTCGTTGTAGAGGATGTCGAACTCGGCGGTGCGGAAGGGGGCGGCCACCTTGTTCTTCACCACCCTCACCTTCACCCGGCTGCCGATGACGTCGAGGCCCTGCTTGATCGAGTCCACCCGGCGGATGTCCATCCGCACCGACGCATAGAACTTGAGCGCCCGGCCCCCGGTCGTCACCTCCGGGTTGCCGAACATCACCCCCACCTTCTCGCGGAGCTGGTTGATGAAGATGACGGCGCAGTTGGAGCGGCTGATCGCGGCCGTGAGCTTGCGCATGGCCTGCGACATCAGGCGGGCCTGCAGCCCGACGTGGCTGTCCCCCATCTCGCCGTCGATCTCGGCCTTGGGGACCAGCGCCGCCACCGAGTCGATCACGACGACATCCACCGCCTGGCTGCGGATCAGCACCTCGACGATCTCCAACGCCTGCTCGCCGGTGTCCGGCTGCGAGATCAGGAGCTCGTCGGTCTGGACCCCGATCCGCGCCGCGTAGGCGGGATCGAGGGCATGCTCGGCGTCGATGAAGGCGGCCACCCCGCCGCGCCGCTGGGCCTCGGCGATGATGTGGAGGCTGAGGCTGGTCTTGCCGGAGGCCTCGGGCCCGTAGATCTCGACGATCCGGCCCCGTGGCACCCCGCCGACACCGAGGGCGAGGTCGAGGGTGAGGGCGCCGGTGGAGATGGTGTCGACGTTGCGCTGGGAGGCGGCCTCGCCGAGCCGCATGATGGCGCCCTTGCCGTAGCTGCGCTCGATCTGGCCCAGCGCGCTGGTCAGGGCGCGCTCCTTCTCGGTCGTCACCGTCTCGCGCTCCTTGCCCCGAGCCGCACTCGCCGACACCACCGTCATCGCTGAGGCCATGGTCTGTCTCCGATGTGTGTTTGTCAACGCGCACTCCAAGAGCCGACGGCCGGCCCGGGAAACGAACGCGCGTTCGATACTAGCAGGCCGTCGCCCCGCCCCGCAAGCCGCCGGTCGTCTCCTCGTCCCGCCCCGGCGGAGCCGGCATCCGGCCCCACGGGCCGGTCACGAAACGCCGACGTCGCGCCCGCACGACCACGGCTCGGGTAGGCTGCACCACGATGGCACGATGGCGCTGGCAGCTCGTCCTGGCGGTGATCGCAGCGCTCCTCCCGGGGGCGGTGCCAGCCCTGGCCGCCGGCCGTCAGCCGGTCAGGATCATCAGCCAGGGTGTCAGCATCCTCGTCCCCCCACCGTGGGCAAACCGGACGGGGCTGCTCGCCCGCGACCCCAGCCTGGCGCGCCAGGTCGAGGCCGGGGGACCGCTACCGATCCTGTACCTCACCGCCCCCACGGTGGAGTTCTTCAACCCCAACCTCATCCTGCAACGGGGTCCCACGCCCGTCCCCGACGTGCCGACCGCTCAGGTGCTGGCGGTGGTGCGCGCCCTGCTGGCTCGGACCGTGCCCCGGGGGCAGTACCGGATGCCCGCCCACCTGCCTACCAGCGTGGGCGGCTACCCCGCCGTCGCCGAGCAGCTGCGTGGCGCCCTCACCGGGATCGTGGCGGGCCAGCCGCTCTCGGTATCCGTGATCGGCCAGGTCTTCATGGTCGACGTCCGCCATCGCCTCTACGTAGTCCGCTTCACCGCGCCGGCGAGCCTCTGGGCCGGCTACCAGCCCGCCTGGGTCACGATGCTGCGCTCGCTCAGCTTCGGGCGCTGAGCTGGCGGCGGCCGGCCCGCCCCCATCCGGCCCTCGCTCACCGGTCCGACTCGGCCAGCTCCCGCAGCAGCCCGAGCGCGGCCACCACCGCCGCGGCCCGGGTGCCCTCCCGGCCCAGGTCGCGCTCCAGCCGCAGCGTCCGCTCCCCCCACGGCGCCACCACCGCGATGTGGACGAGGCCGGGCGGCTTGGCCTCCGATCGCTCCGGGCCGGCCACCCCGGTGATGCCGACCCCGATGGTCGCCCCCAGCCGCTCCGCGGCGCCCGCCGCCATCGCCCGCGCCACCTGGGAGCTGACCGCCCCCTCGGCGTCGAGAAGGCCGGGGGGAACCCCGAGCGCCTCCTGCTTGACCCGGTCGGCATAGGCGATCACCCCGCCCACCACCACCCGTGAGCTCCCCGCCACCGCTGTCAGCGCCGCCCCGAGGAGACCGCCGGTGCACGATTCGGCCACCGCCACCGTGGCCCTCCGAGCCCGGCAGGCGGCGAGAGCGGCGGCCGCGTCCGGGAAGGCGGCCGCCAGCCGGACGGCTCCCGCCGGTCCCCCCCCCGTCACCGCCCCTCCCCGGTCAGAGCAGATGCTCGCGGTAGCGCCAGACGTAATCGGCCCCGCTGACCAAGGTCGCCGCCACGGCGACCCCCACCAGGGCGGTCACCCCCGGGTCGAGCTGGGGGTAGGGGCCGGCCAGGATCGCGAGCAGCACCATCGCCACCTGGGCCAGGGTCTTCAGCTTGCCGAGGCGCGAGGCCGCGATCGAGACCAGCGCACCGCGGGCGCGGCTGCGCAGCACCGTCACCAAGAGCTCGCGGGCGACGATTACGAAGCCCACCCAGGGGGCGATCCGGCCGGCGCCGACCAGCACCAGCAGGACGGCGATCACCAAGAGCTTGTCCGCCAGAGGATCGAGGAACGTCCCCAGCGCCGTCACCTGCCGGCGCCGGCGGGCGACCGCCCCGTCCAGGGTGTCGGTGGCGGCGGCGAGGAAGAAGACGGCCGCCCCGATCTGGTCGTGGCCGGGCAGGCGCGCGGAGAGGATCCAGAGCAGGACCGGGATCGCCGCCAGGCGCGCCACGGTCAGGCCGTTGGGGACGGTGAGGCGGCGCTCCCGCTCGGCGCGGCGGCCGGCGGGACGCCCCCGCAGCTCGGCCGTGCCCGACTGTGCCGGCAGCGGGTCCTCGACGATGCCCGGAGCGGCGCGGGCCGCCTCCGGCGCCGCCGCCGGCGGGGTCGGCGTCACCGGTAGTTTGTGAACTGGAGCGGGACCGGCGCCTCGAAGGCCCGCAGCTCCTGGATCACCGCCTGGAGGTTGTCCTTGTCCTTGCTGCTGACGCGCAGCTCGTCCCCCTGGATCCGCACCTGCACCTTGGGATGGCCGGCGCGCACCCGCTTGACCAGGCTGCGGGCGAGCTCCTCGTCGATCCCGCGCTGCAGCGCCAGGAGCTGGCGGACATTGCCCTTGGCCGCCGGCTCCACCTTGCCGGGACGCAGGATCTTGAGGGACAGCCCGCGCCGCACCAGCTTGCTCTGGAGCACGTCGAGGACGGCCTGGGCGCGGCCCTCGGAGCTGGTGAGAACGGTGATCGCGTCGTCGCCCAGGGTCAGCTCGGCGGTGACGTCCTTGAAGTCGTAGCGGGTGGCGATCTCCCGCTGCGCCTGCTGGACCGCGTTGACCAGCTCCTGGCGGTCGAACTCGGACACCACGTCGAAGGAGTGCTCGGTCGCAGCCACGCTGACAGGGTACTCGGGGACTGCGGCCGGGGACAGCCGCCCCGCCGGCGTCACTCCTCCTGGCTGAGGCCGGCCAGGAGCTCGTCGACGTCGGGCAGGCTCATCAGCACCTCGCGGGACTTGCTCCCCTCGTAGGGGCCGACCACCCTCGCGTCCGCCAGCTGGTCGACGAGCCGGGCGGCCCGGGTGTAGCCGACGTTCAGCTTGCGCTGGAGCAGCGAGGCGGCCGCCCGCCCCTCGGTGGCGACCACCCGGGCGGCACGGCCGAAGAGCGGGTCGCGGCGGACCGCGCCGTCCCGCTGCTGCGGGCTGAGCTGGGTCATCTCCAGGATCTCCTCCTGGTACCGGGGCGCCCCCTGCGCCTTCCACCAGCCGATCAGCTGGTCCAGCTCGCGGTCGGAGACGTAGGCGCCCTGGAGCCGGGTCGCCTTGCCGGCGTCGATGGGCAGGTAGAGCATGTCGCCGCGCCCGAGCAGCTTCTCCGCCCCCATCTCGTCCAGGATCACCCGGGAGTCCACCCCGCTGCTGACCGCGAAGGCGACCCGGGAGGGGATGTTGGCCTTGATCAGCCCCGTGATGATGTCGGCGGAGGGGCGCTGGGTGGCGACGATCAGGTGGATCCCGACCGCCCGCGCCAGCTGCGCCACCCGGCAGATCAGCTCCTCGATCTCGTTGGCGGCCACCATCATGAGGTCGGCGAGCTCATCGATGACGATCACGACCTTGGGCAGCGTCTGCAGGCCCAGGGCGGGGGCGCGCTCGTTGAAGGAGGCGATGTTGCGGGCGCCGTGGCTGGCGAAGAGCCGGTAGCGCTGCTCCATCTCGGTCACCGCCCAGCGCAGCGCCGCCACCGCCGCGTCGGGCTCCACCACCACCGGCACCAGCAGGTGGGGGAGCTCGGCGAAGTTGCTGAGCTCGACTCGCTTGGGGTCGACCAGGATCAGGCGCAGGTCTTTGGGCGTGCCCTGGAGCAGCAGCCCGGCGAGGACGGCGTTGATGCAGACGCTCTTGCCCGAGCCGGTGGCGCCGGCGATGAGGAGGTGGGGCATGCGGGCGAGGTCGCCGACCACGGCGTGGCCGCTCACGTCTGCGCCCAAAGCGATCGCCAGCCCGCTGGGGATGGTGCTGAAGACCGGGCTGCGCACCACCTCCTTCAGGGTGACCAGCTGGGCCGCCTTGTTGGGAACCTCGATCCCGATCGCCGATTTGCCCGGGATCGGGGCCTGGATCCGGATCGGGGCCGCCAGCGCCAAAGCGAGGTCGGTCTGGTAGGTGACGACCTTGCGGACCGCGACGCCCGGGCCCGGCTGGAGCTCGTACTGGGTGACGGTGGGGCCGGCGTTGACCCCGACCACGCGGGCATCCACCTGGAAGGCCTCCAGGGTCGCTTCGATGGTCTGGATCCGGGTGCGGATCTCGTCGCGAAGACGCTCCCGCTTGCCGGTGACGCTGTCGAGGAGATCCTGGGTGGGAAGGCGCCAGTCGGGTTCGACCTCCTCGTCCGCCGGCTCCGACGCCGCCACCCCTCCGCCTGCCGGTGCGCAGGCCCCGGCCCCGGGCGCGGTCGCACCCTCCGCGGCGGTGGCGGCCGTCGCGACGCCCGCCACCGCGACGCTCGTCGTCGCCGCGGCGGCGAGGGCGAGGGGCACACCGGGGGGGGGCGGGATCCCCACCACCGTGAGCGGAGCCTCGGGTGCCGATGTCCCTCCGCCCGGCGCGCCGCCGTCGCCCGCACCAGGCTCGGGGTGGTCGAGCCCCTCGAAGACCCGCTCAAAACGGCTCAGCACGGTGTCCCCGGCCCCGAGGGCGTCCGGGTCGGGGTCGTGCGGACCCGCCGCCGACCCGGCGCCCGCTCCCACCGTCCGCGGCCCCGCTCGTCCTCCGGAGCCGGTCGGAGCGGTCGCCGGGGGCGGGTCGCCGGGCGACGATCGTCCCAGCCGGCGGCCGTCGTCCGACGGCGCGGCCACCAGCAGGCCGCTCAGCCATCGGCCCGTCACCATGGCCCGCGGCCCCCAGCGCGACGGGCTCAGCTCGAGCGCGAGGACGAGCCCGCCCAGCCCCAGGGTCCCCAGCAGCACGACGGCGACCGGGGCGCCCGTCCGCAGCGCCACCGGAGGCCCGAGGCGCGCCCCCATCCATCCCCCGAGGGCCCCATGGAGGAGGCCCAGCAGCCCCGCGGCGGCGCCGGTCGCCACCACCAGGCCGATCGCGGCGGCGGTGCCGCGACCGCGCCGGTGCCAGCCGAGGACGCGGGAGCCGACCCCGACCACGACCGCCCCCAGCCACCACGCGGCGAGGCCCAGGACCCCGAAGCCGGCGCGGGCGATCGCGGCCGTCACTGGGGCCCCGGGCAGCAGCAGGGAGAGGAGCAGGACGATCCCCCCCCCGAGGAGCGCGAGCCCCGTGAGCTCGCGGCGCTGGTCCTGGGTGAGCAGGGGCGGCGCCAGCCGCGGGCGGCGGCTCGGGCGGCGCCGCGGACCACGCCCGCCGAGGGGGCGGCGGGCCGAGGGCCGGGGACGGGTCGCGGCGGGACGCCGCCGGGTGGTGGCCATGGGGGAAGAGGATGATGACGTGGAGGGGTCTGCGCGGCGAATGGCCGTTCGCGAGGAGTCTACGACAGTCCGCTCGGCGGACCGGCGTTTCGCCCGATGGCCGGCGGCCCTCCGGCGATCGCCCAGGGGAACGCGGGCGGGATCAGCTCCCCCCGGTCACCCGCCAGAGCAGGCTCGGGGCCAGCAGCGCCCGGGTCGTCCGCACCGCCAGCGACACCCGCTGGGCTCCGGCCGTGATCACCACCGTGCCGACCTGGGCCCCGTCCGGGATCGGAAGCGTGCGGGGCCGGCTCCCGAGGTGGACCCGGACGGTGACGGCAAGGCCCGGCCAACCCACCAGGCGGGCCGCCCCGACGGCCACCAGCGGGACCGGACGCTGCCAGGACGTGCGCAGCTCGCCGACGACCCGCCCCGCCAGGCTCACCACCCGGACCCTGAGGAGGCCACGGGCCGCTACGGCCAGCCGGTCGGCGACCCGAGCGGCCGCGGGGAGCGGGGTCGGGCCTCGCTGCCCCAGCGCGGTCGCCACCACCGTCACCGGCGACCCGGCCACCACGCTCCAGCGCGCGAGGACCAGGCACCCGCCGGCCTGGGGAGTCCAGCCCGTCTTCACCCCACTGATGTACGGCCGTCCGGCCAGGGGATCGGGATTCCGCAGGCGCCCGGCCACCGGCAGCACCACCTGCGCCCGGCGCACGATCGCCGCGAACACCGGGTTGCGAAGGGCCACCTCGGCCAGGTGGGTCTGGTCAACGGCGCTGCTCTCGGATTCGGGGTCGACCCCGCTCACGTCGGCGTATCGCGTGTTCGGGAGTCCGAGGGTCCGCGCCTTCTCGTTCATCGCAGCGATGAACGCCGCCACGCTGCCAGCGTCCCAGCGCGCCAGGGTCCAGGCGGCATTGTCGCCCGAGGGGATGAGCAGCCCCTCCAGCAGCTGCCGCTCGGAGATGGGCTCGCCGGCGCGGACCGGCAGGGTGGAGTCGCCGGCCGAATTGTCGGATCGGTAGACGGACTGGTCGGCCGCGGTCATCACCAGGATCGGCCCCCGCTCCCCAGGCCGCAGAGGGTGGTCGCGGAGCACGATCAGGGCGGTCATCACCTTGGTGACGCTGGCGATCGGCACCGGGCGCTGGACCGAGGTGGCCCCCAGCATCCCGACCCCGTCGACGGCGACCGCGGCCTCGCCGACCCGTGGCCAGGGGAGGCGCGGCAGCACTCCCGGGAAGGCGGGGATCGTCACCCGGGCCGCGGCGAGCGCGACCGGAGGCACGGGCCCGCCCGCCCGCGCCAGGCCGATGCCGGCCACCACCAGGGCGACCGCAGCCGCCGCCGGTCCGCCGCCCCGCGGGCCGATCCCCGGCACGGTCAGAGCTCGCTGATCACCGGGAGGATCATCGGCCGCCGCTGCATCCGCTCCAGGAAGAGCGCCGCGAGACGGTCGTGGATCGCCCCCCGGAGCTCGGCCGGGTCGCCGGCGCCGCCGTCGGCCCGACACACCTCCAGCACCGCCATCCGAGCCTCGGCGAGGAGGGGGGCGAGCCGTGAGCCGCGGGCGAACCCGCGCGAGACGATGTCGGGCCCCGCCACCACCTCGCCGCGGTCGCGGGCGAGCGCGACCGAGGCGATCACGACCCCGTCCTCGGCCAGCGTCTGGCGGTCGCGGAGGACGACGTGCTCGACGTCCTCGGTGCTCACCCCGTCGACATAGACGTTGCCGGCGGGGGCGCGTCCCGCCCTCCGCAGCCCCGAGCCATCGACCTCGACCACGCCGCCGTTCTCCACCACCGCCACCCGCTCCGGCGCCATGCCGGTCTCCAGCGCCAGCTCGGCGTGGCGGTGGAGGTGGCGGCGCTCGCCGTGCACCGGCACGAACGTCTCCGGGCGGGCCAGCTCGAGGAGGAAGCGGAGCTCCTCCTGGGCGGCGTGGCCGCTGGCGTGGACGCCGTCGCGGCTGCTGGCGTGCACCCGCACCCCCTGTCCGGCCAGCCGATTGACGGTGCGATGGACGAGCTGCTCGTTCCCGGGGATGGGATTGGCCGACAGCACCACGGTGTCGCTGGCGCGGGTGGTGACGAAGGGATGGGTGCCCGCGGCGATGCGGCTGAGCGCGGCCAGCGGCTCGCCCTGGGCCCCGGTGCAGATGAAGCAGAGCTCGCGGTCGGGGATGCGGTCCAGCTGGCGCGGCCAGAGGAGGGCGTCCGAGGGCACCCGCAACCAGCCCAGCTCCTGGGCGGTGGCGACGGTGTCGAGCATGCTCCGTCCCACCACGCAGCAGCGCCGTCCGGACGCGAGCGCGGCGTCCACCGCCTGCTGGATGCGGGCGATGTTGCTGGCGAAGGTGACGATCAGGACCCGTCCCGCGGCCGCGTCGACGATCCCGCGCAGGGCCGGCCCCACCGTCCGCTCGGACGGGGTCACCCCCAGCAGCTCGGCGTTGGTGCTGTCGCTGCAGAGCAGGCGCACGCCGCGGCGTCCGACCGCGGCCAGACGGTCCAGGTCCGGTGGCGGCCCCTCGATCGGGGTCGGGTCCAGCTTGAAGTCGCCGCTGTGGAGGAGGGTGCCCGCGGGGGTCTCGATCGCGAGCGCGAAGCTGTCGGGGACGCTGTGGGTGACGTGGAGGAACTCCACCGTGCAGGCGCCGAGCCGGATCCGGTCCCCGGCGGCGACCGGGCGGAGATCGGCCGACCCCTGGAAGCCGCGGCGGCGCAGCTTGTGGCGCAGGAACCCGAGCGCGAGCGCACTGCCGAACACCGGCACCGGCAGCCGAGGCAGCACGAAGGGGAGCGCCCCGATGTGGTCCTCGTGGCCGTGGGTGACCAGGATGGCCCGCACCCGCTCGCGGCGCTGGAGCAGGTAGGTGATGTCGGGGATGACCAGGTCGATCCCGAGCATCTCCGCGTCCGGGAACATCAGCCCGCAGTCGATGACCAGGCAGTCGTCGCCGACCTCGACCACCGCCAGGTTCTTGCCGATCTCGCCCAGCCCGCCGAGGGGAACGAAGCGGAGCACCCCCGGCTCGGGCGCCCCCAGCACCGCCGGCTCCTCACGGGGACCGCGGCCGGCGGCGGCCCGCCCCAGGTCAGAAGAGGGCAAGCTGCTGGGCGTCGGCCCGGTCGTCAGCAGTCCCGTGGGGCGTCCCCACGGGCGGGGAGGCAGCGGCCCGGTCCGCCTCCAGCTCGGAGAGCAGGCCGCGCAGGCGCCCGAAGTCCTCCCGGAGGGCCCCCAGGAGGCCGCCGTTGTATAGGGCCGCGGCGGGGTGATAGACGGGCAGGTACACCCGGTCGTCGGCGCGGATCGGCTGACCGTGGCAGCGCGAGATGGTGGGCGCCCCCGGCACCAGCCGGGCCAGCGCGTGACGGCCGAGGAGCAGGATCACCAGCGGTCGGATGAGGGCGATCTGGCGGTCCAGGTAGGGGGCGCAGGCGAGCACCTCCTCGGGGAGGGGGTCGCGGTTCTGCGGAGGACGGGACTTCAGCACGTTGGTGATGAAGAGATCGTCGCGGCTCAGGCCGATCCCCTCCAGGAGCTCGGTCAGCAGCGAACCGGCGGCGCCGACGAAGGGGCGTCCCTGGCGGTCCTCGTTCTCCCCGGGCGCCTCCCCCACCGCCATCAGGCGGGCGGTGGCGGGACCGGTGCCCGGGACGCCATGGGTTCGCGTGCGGTGGAGGGCGCAGCGGGTGCAGTCGCGGACCTCCGCCGCGATCGCGTCGAGCCGACCCTGCCGCCCGGCGGGATCGTCCCCCCACTCCAGCACCGGGCGATTATAGGAAGGGGCGGCGAGCCCCCCATCGGCTTCCGTGCCGGTGCTCGGCCTTGACACCGCGTCGAGCGCGCACCGAGGCTCTGCCGGAGGGGTCGCGCCCGCGACCCATGAGGAGGACCGTCGTGCGGCTGCGCATCTTCGTCGAGCCCCAGCGGGGGGCCACCTACGACCAGATCCTGGCCTTCGCCACCGAGGCCGAGGCGCTCGGCTTCGAGGGCTTTTTCCGCTCCGACCACTACCTCACGACCGATGAGGCCGGCGGCTGGCCGGGCCAGTCCGACAGCTGGACCACGCTGGCCGGCCTGGCCCGCGACACCCACCGCGTCCGGCTCGGCACCCTGGTGACGGCGGCGACGTTCCGCCTCCCCGGCCCGCTCGCGATCGCCGTCGCCCAGGTCGATGCCATGAGCGGCGGCCGGGTCGAGCTCGGCCTCGGCGCCGCCTGGCACGAGCGCGAGCACCGCGCCTTCGGCATCCCCTTCCCGCCGCTGGCGGAGCGCTTCGACCGGCTGGAGGAACAGCTCACGATCATCACCGGGCTCTGGGCCACCCCCCCGGGTGAGACGTTCTCCTACACCGGGCGCCACTACCGTCTGGAGGCCAACCCGGCCCAGGTGCGTCCCCATCAGCAGCCCCGTCCACCCGTGATCGTGGGTGGCGGCGGCCGCCCCCGCACCCCGCGGCTGGCGGCCCGGTTCGCGGATGAGTTCAACATCGCGTTCGCTCCGCTCGCCGACTGTCGGGCCGCCTTCGACCGAGCCCGCGCGGCCTGCATGGAGATCGGTCGCGACCCGGCAACGCTCCGGCTCTCGGCCGCGCTCACCGTCTGCTGCGGCGCCACCGACGAGGAGGCCGAGCGGCGCGCGGAGACAGTCGGGCGCACCCCGGCCGACCTGGCCGAGGAGGGGGTCGGGGGCCGGCCGGCCGAGGTCGCCGCCGCCCTGGCCGCGCGGATCGCCCTCGGGGCCGACACGCTCTACCTGCAGCTCCTCGACCTCACCGACCTCGACCACCTCCGGCTCATCGCCAGGGAGGTGGTGCCCCGGCTCCAGGGCGTCGATCCGCCTCGATAGCAGCACCGGCGTCGGGATAGCCGGTCGCCCATCGGGTGCCCGTACGACGCTGTGGGGATGCAGAGGGCGCCCGCGGCTCTGCCGTATACCCGCTGACTGTGTCGATCACCACTGGGACCTGTGGGTAGTACACTTGTAGCGGAGGTAATACGGATGATCACCACGGTGAACCCGAAAGGGCAGGTCACCATCCCCGAACCACTTCGCGAGCGCTACGGGTTTCCGCCAGGCACCAAGGTCGTATGGCTGGAGCGCGACGGTGACCTCGTCCCCAAGCCGCTGCTCTCAGTCGAGCAGCTGCGCGGGCGCTTCCAGGGGGGCGCGCTGACCGCAACGCTGCTGGAGGAGCGCGCCCGGGATCGCAGGCACGAGAATGGCTGATCGCGTCGTCCTCGACGCTCACGCGGTCCTCGCCTTCCTTGGCGAGGAGGCTGGGTGGGCGGAGGTCGAGGAGATCCTTCGAACCGGGGAGCCGTGGATGACCCTGGTCACCCTTGGAGAGGTCGCGTACATCCTCGAACGTACCGCTGGCGCCGGAGCCGCCGACGAGGTCTGGGCGAACTTTCGCGCGGAGAGGCGGCCCGGCGGGATGCCGGTTCGCTGGATCGACATCGATGACACTCTCGTTCGCCGAGCGGCCGCTATCAAGGCGCGAGGCGGGATGAGCTACGCGGACGCCTTCGCCGCTGGCGCCGCATCGGTGCTCGATTGCCCGGTACTCACCGGTGACCCTGCGTTCCGCGTGGCCGAGGCGGCGGGCGTCAACGTGCGCTGGCTCGGGCAGAGGGCCTGAGCATCTCGCCGTAGGTGCCGGCCCGAGAATGCGCGGGGGCCAGCGTGGTGTCAGGGGATCGCATCCCCTCGTTCGACGTCCGAGTCAGGACGGGGCCGCGAGCCCCACCCCGCAGAGGCGCTCCGCGATCTGGACCGC
>DAHUZL010000050.1 GCA_027306655.1 Candidatus Dormiibacterota bacterium | reverse complement strand
CGGCCCGCGCCTTACGATGCCGGGCATGCTCCCTCCCGCCCTGGCGACGTTCCGGGACCGGCCCATCCACATCGTCGGCGTGGCCGGCCTCGAGGGGGCGGAGATGGCCCGGTTCTGCCTCGCCGCCGGCTGCACCGCGGTGGTCGGACACGACGTCGCCCCCGCCGCCGACCTCGCCCGGGCGTTCGACCGTGCCCATGCGGGCCTCCCGCGGGCGCAGCGGGCCGAGCGGTGGGCGGCGCTCGCCCGCGGGGTGGCGGACCTGCGCCTGGGCGACCGCTACCTCGCCGGGATCGACGAGGCGGCGGTGGTGGTGCCGACCCAGGCATGGTTCCTCCACCCCCGCAACCGGCCCCTCGCCGAGCTGTCGGCGAGCGGCCGTCCCTTCTACGCCCTCGCCCAGGCGTACCTCGACTGCGCCGCGGGCGTGGTGGTCGGGGTGAGCGGCAGCCATGGCAAGTCGACGACGGCCGCCCTGGTCGCCCGGCTCCTCCGCCGCGATCCGCGGCGCCGGCGGGTCCTCCTCGCCGGCAACGACCGCCACACAGTCCCCTGCCTGGTCGAGGTTGCGGCGGGCGGCCCCGCCGACGCCCTGGTCCTGGAGGTCAGCAACCGCCAGCTGCTGCAGCTCACGCGAGCACCCGAGGTCGCCTGCCTCACCAACGTCACTCCCAACCACCTCGCCGAGCACGGCGGATGGGAGGGCTACCTCGCGGTCAAGCGGCGGCTGTTCGCGCTCCCGGGCAACCGCGTCGCGGTCCGCAGCGGGGACGACCCGATGAGCCGGGAGCACTGCCCGGCCGCGGCGGGCGCCCTTGAGTGGCGCTTCGCCGCCGTCGAGGCTCAGCTCGACACCTTCGACGGCGCGTTCGAGCAGGACGGCCTGGTCGTGGTCCGGCGCGCGGGGAGCCGGTGCGAGCGCCTGCCCCTGGACCGGGTCGCCCTGCTCGGCGCCCACAACCGGGCCAACATCCGGGCCGCGGTCGCCACCGTGGCGGCGCTGGGGCCCCTGCCCCCCGGGTCGGAGGGCGCCCTGGCGGGATTCGCGCCGCTCCGCCACCGCACCCAGCTGGTCTGGCAGGAGGACGGCATCGACTGGGTTGACGACCTCAACTCGACGACGCCCCAGTCCACCGTCGCGGCGATCCACGCGGTGGCGCGGCCGTGCGTCCTCATCTGCGGGGGCGATGACAAGGGGCTCGGCTGGGCGCCGCTGGTGGCCACCGTCCCCGACCCGGTCCGCCGGGTGGTCCTCCTCCCCGGCGACGGCTCGGACGCGATCCTGGAAGCGCTGGCGGTGGCGGGGCGGTCGGCGGCCGCGCGGCGGGTGGCGACCCTGGAGGAGGCGGTGGCGGTGGCCGCCGATGAGGCGCGTCCGGGCGACGCGGTGCTGCTCTCGCCGGCGTGTCCCGGGGTGTACCACGCCCTCTACGGGGAGGGCGACGACGCGCGCGGCTTCCGGGCCGCGATCCGGGGCCTGCGCCCCGGCCCTACTTCTCCTCCTCGTCGAAGGGCGCCAGGGTGAGCGGCGTGAACGCCACCACCTCCAACGGCACGCCGCACTCCGGGCACTCCACCACCTCCCCGAGGGTCGTGTCGCCGGGAACGGCGACCTCGGATCCACAGTCGGGACAGGGCGCCGCCGACACGGCGCTCGGAGCAGGGTCCATCGGAGCCCTCCCATGAGCTCGGCCGTCCAGGGGCGCCCCCCGGCCCCGGGCCAGTGGGACCACCTGGACCTCTTCGGCCCGAGTCTATCCGCGCTCCAGCCGGTGACGCTGGGCGAGGGCCACACCCCGCTGGTGGCCGCCCCCCGACTGGGCGCCTCCCTGGGGGTCCCGGACCTGTGGCTGAAACGCGAGGACGTGAGCCCCACCGGCAGCCACAAGGCGAGGGCGCTCGCGCTCCAGTGCGCCGCGCTGCGCGGGAGCGGCCGCCCCGGGGCGATCTCGTCCTCGGGCAATGCCGGCGTCGCCGCCGCCGCCTATGCGCGGGCGGCCGGGGTCACCCTGGCGGTGCTGGTCTCGCCGCGGACGCCGCGGGCGAAGCTCAGGCGGCTCTCCGCGTTCGCTGGCCCGCTGATGGTGACCCCCACCCCGCTCGCGCTGCTGCGGCGCGCGGTCCTGGTCTTCGGCTGCGAGGACCTCCGCCCGTCGGTGCATCCCCTCGCGGTCGCCGCCTACCGCGGCATCGCCGCGGAGCTGGACCACGCACTGGCGGCCGACCGGCCGGCGGGCGCGGTCTTCCTGTACGCCAGCAGCGGGGCCACGGTCGTGGGCCTGGCCGAGGGGTTCGCCGCCGCGGCCGGCGGCGCCACCCCCTCCCTCCACATCGTCCAGGCGAGCGCCACCAACGAGCTGGTGCGGCCGTGGGAGCCCGGGCTGCCGCCGATCGGGCCCAGCCCGATCGGCGACCTCGGGGCGCGGCGGAGCCGGCGCGCGGGGGCGGTGCGCCGGGCGGTTACCGCCAGCGGCGGGCGCGGCTGGCACGTGGACGCACCCCGGCTCGCCGCCGTGCGGTCGCTCGCGGCCGCCGCCGGCGTGGCCACCTCCTGGGAGGGGATCGCCGCGCTCGCCGCGATTCGCGACGCGGCGCCCGGGCTCACCGGGCAGCGGGTGGTCGCGCTCCTCACCGGCGCCGCCGACCAGCTCGACCTGGAGCCGGACCCTGACCCCGGCCGCCTCGAGGGCCTCACCTGGGTGGAGACGGCCGGCGACCTCGACCTCTGCCTGCGGGCGGCCGGGCTCACGCCGCGATGAGCGGGCCCCCGCCCCCGCCCCTGCCCCTGGCGCTGGCCGTGTACGTGGGGGCCGATGCCGTCCCCGCGCTCGGCAGCGAGCTCAACGTCGTGTGCGCCGACGCCTGCGGCATCGCCGGCGACCGCCCCGACCGCATCGTCGAGGTCGCCGCGCCGCCCGCGGCGTCGGCGCTCGCCCTCCTCGAGCAGGAGGCGGTGCGCCACCGGCTCGGCGGCGGGGGCGCGATCGTGGTCTGGAAGCCGTCGGTGCGGATCGCCGAGCTGGCCCGCCAGGCCGGGGTGCCCCTCGCCAACGCCCCGGCGGCCGTCGCCCGCCGGCTCGAGAACAAGGTCCACTTCGCGCGGACGGCCCCCGACGCCTGGCTCCCGGTGCCGCCGACGGTGACCGGGGTGGCCGGCCCCGCCCTCGGCGAGGAGGCGGCCCGGCTGGCGCCGCCGTGGGTGGTTCAGCTGGCGAGCGGCTACAGCGGCCGCCACACCCACCGGGTCGACACGCCCGCCGCGCTCTCGGCCCTGCTCGCCGGCTTCGCCGGCCGCAGCTGCCGGGTGGGCACCTGGATCACCGGCGATCCCGTCACCGTCACCGGCATCGTCGGCGACGACGCGATCGCCCTCGGGGTCCCGTGCCGTCAGCTCACCGGCCTTCCCGTCTGCACCCCGTACCCGCTCGGCTCCTGTGGCAACGACTTCGGCCAGCCGGTGCGGGGCGAGGCGGCGGTGCTCTCGGTGGCCGCCCGCGCCGCCAGCTGGTTGCAGCGCGAGGGTCACCGCGGCATCTTCGGCGCCGATCTGGTGGTCGCGCCCGACGAGACCGTCTTCTGCATCGAGGTGAACCCGCGCCTGGTCGCCTCGGTCCCGCTCTGGAACCTCGCCGCCCGCGACCGCGGCTGCCCTTCCCTGCTCGCCCGGCACGCGGCCGTGTTCCAGGCCGGCGCCCGCCCGGCCCTGCCCGAGCGGCTCGGCTGCACCTGGTCCCAGCTGATCCTGTACACCCTCGGCGCCCATCCCCGGCCGACCATCCTCGAGAGCGGCACCGGGCGGATCGGGGCCGGCGGAGCCTGGGAGCGGCACGGCCCGCTGCCGATCGCGGGTCCGCCGCCGGGCGACGTGGCCCTGGTCGTCCGCCGCCGCGCGGGGCCGGGGCAGGAGGCGGCGCGGGTGCTCCTGGAGGGGCCGTGCCTCGACCCGGCGGGCCAGCTCCTCCCCCATCTGGCGGCGCTGGTCCAGGACCTGCGGGCGCGCCTGGAGTCCCGCTGACGGTGGCCGGGCGTCGTTTCCGGCCCCGGTCGGTGGGGTAGGGTGGGACCGTGGAGTTCCGCGACTACTACGCCACCCTGGGGGTGCCCCGCTCCGCCAGCCAGAAGGAGGTGCAGGCCGCCTACCGCCGGCTGGCCCGCCAGCTCCACCCCGACGTCAACAAGGACCCCAAGGCGACCGAGCGCTTCAAGCGGGTCAACGAGGCCTACGAGGTCCTCAAGGACCCCACAAAGCGGCGCAAGTTCGACCAGCTCGGGGCCAACTGGGAGCAGCTGGAGCGCAGCGACGCCTTCCGCCGCCAGGCTCAGGAGGCGGCCCAGCGGGCGTCGGCGGCGGCGCGGGCGGCCGCCTCGGCCGCGGGCGGGGCAAGCGCCCGGGGCCGCGCCCGATTCGGCGGGTTCAGCGACTTCTTCGAAACGTTCTTCGGGGGGCGGGCCAGCACGGGACCCGACCCCCTGAGCGGGGTCGACCTGGACGACCTCCTCCAGCACGCCCGCACCGGGGGCCCGGTCACCGCCACCCCGGCGCGCGGCGCCGACGCCACCAGCGACATCACGGTCGGCCTCGCCGAGGCGATCCGGGGCGGGAGCCGCACGATCAAGGTCGCGCTGACGGAGCCGTGCGCGACCTGCGGCGGCCGCGGATCGGTCCCCCGGCCCGACCAGGCCCAGGGGCAGGGGACGGTCACGGTGACGATCGAGCCGTGCCCGACCTGCGCCGGGCGGGGATCGCTGGTGCGCGAGCGCACCCTCAGCGTGACGATCCCGGCCGGGGTCGCCGAGGGGTCGCGGATCCGGATCGCGGGCGAGGGGGGCGGGGGGCAGTCGGGGGGCGGCGCCGGCAGCCTGTACCTCCGCGTCCACCTGGAGCCGGACCCGCGCTTCGAGGTGCGCGGGCGCGACCTCCACGGCGACCTCGCGGTGCGCGACTACCTCGCCGTCCTCGGCGGCACCGCCACCGCGGAGCTCCCCACCGCCCGGATCGAGGTGACCATCCCGACGGGGTGCCCCGCCGGCAAGGTGTTCCGGCTCCGGGGCAAGGGGATCCCCGGACTCCGGCCGAGCGGTCCGGCGGGTGACCTCTACCTCACGGTGAGGGTCACGACCGCCGCCGGGAGCGCCGAGGGCGGGGCCGAGCGCCGTGCCTACGCAGCCCTGGCCGCAGCCGACGGCGCCCGGGTCCCGGTCGCCGAGGCCAGCTGAGCTCGAGCGACGCCCGGCAACGCCGCCCGGCGGGTCCGCCCGGCCTGATCCCGACTCCTGACGGACACCCGGGCGGTCAGCGGGCAGGACCGCCCAGGAAGTCGAGCACGCGCTGGGTGAGGAGTGCGGCGGCGACCGGGTCGTACGACGGCAGCGAGCGGTCGGCGAAGAGGTGCTGGATGCCGGGGTAGAGGAACAATTCCGCGTCCTTTGACTCGGCGACCAGTGCGCGGGCGGCGTCGATGTCACCTTCGCCGCCGAAGAACGGGTCGGCGTCCATCGCATGCACCTGGACCGGCACGCCAGCGGGCCAGGCCGGGCCGAACTCCGACACCGGGAGACAGGAGTGGAACAGGAGCGCCCCCCGCGCTCCCGGCCGGGTCTGCGCCAGCTTCTGGGCCGGGAGCACACCCAGCGAGAAGCCGGCGTAGACCAGCTCGGCGGGCAGCCCCTCGACGGCACGCAGGCCGCGATCGATCATCGCGCCGAATCCGATCTCCTCGGCGTGGGCCAGCCCCTGGTCCAGGGTCTCGAAGGTGCGGCCCTCGAACAGGTCGGGCGTGTGCACGGTGTGCCCGTCCCGGCGCAGCTCGTCGGCGAAGGCGACGACGCCGGCGGTGAGCCCCTGGGTGTGGTGGAAGAGCACGACGTCGGCCATCTCTGCCCCCGGTTCTCGGCTGCCACGAGCGATTGAACCAGACCGTTACGGTAGGCGCTGTCACGAGGTCAGCGCAACGGGGTGGGCGGTCAGTCCGGCCCGGGTCGCCACCTGCCGGGGGACGCGCCCGATCGCCAGCTCCTCCCCGGTCGGCCGGCCGGTCATACCCCGCTCGTCCTGCGGGGTCGTGCCGGCGACCGTGAGATGGGTCCACCCCCGGCGGCGGTCACCTCCGGCGCTCCCCGCCAGATTCAGTCCACTCCCTCTGTTCGTCATCGGCCCCGCGGCGTGGGCCGTCAACGACCGGGCGAGGGGGAGGGACCGTCGTCGCGCGGCCAGTAGGGCGCGCTGCCGACGGGGAGCTAGCCGCAGCGTCGCGGGGTCGTAGGTCTCCTCGTACGCGTCTGGTATTGCCGCCGCAGTCGCATGACCTCCGTGTCACTGAGCGGCCATGCCACGACCGCCAGGGCAACCCTCTGGGCATCGTCGCCGAGGGACTCGCCGACCCGGCTGAGGGGCCACCAGCCCCTCCGGGACAGCCTCACCGCATGTTCGTATTCGACCCTGCTCGAAGCCAGGGCGCGGCGGGACGCTCAACCACCTGGGCGTCCAAGTCGAGTCGGTCGATGCGGTCGATGCCGAGCACGAGCACGTCGCCAAGGTCGGTCTCGCCACCCGCTACGAGCAGGGGACGACATGCTGCTACGCCAGGCCGGACAAGTTCTGGGTGGAAGGCACGCCCAGCGGCGGGGTGCTATCGTCCGAGCCGTGGCCAGTTTGGAGATCGTCTTCGCCGTGGAGGAGGCCCCTGAGGGGGGCTACATAGCGCGCGCTCTCGGGGAGTCGATCGTCACCGAGGCGGATGACCTGCAGAGCCTGCGGGAGATGGTCCGGGACGCACTCATGTGCCATTTCGAGGAGGCGGAGCGGCCACGGGTCTTCCGACTGCATCTGGTGCGCGACGAGGTGCTGGCGGTCTGAGGCTGCCCCGCGACCTCAACGGGCGGGAGCTGGCGGGGCTGCTGCTACGCCACTACGGGTACCAGGTGGTCCGCCGGTCAGGCAGTCACATGCGCCTCGACACCACTCGGAACGGCGAACACCACGTGACCATTCCGGCAGGAGGTCCACTTCGGGTGGGCACGCTGGCGGCGATTCTCGCAGAGGTGGGCGGACATCTCGGCAAGACCCGGCCGGAGATCGAGCGGGAGCTCTTCGGCGGGCAGTGAGGTGGGTGGGGCGCTCCAGGCCGCACCAGCTCAGCGGATCCGGCGCCCGGCCGCCCTGGCTCGTTGCTGCTCGCTCCGCTCCAGGTAGATGAGCTCGACCAGGATCCGGTGCACGGCAGCCCTCGCCTTGGCGATCAGGGGCAGTCTGGCGTCATCCACAGAATGCACAGCCGCCGCCAGCGTGTCCACCCGGCGCTGGACCGAGCGGGCGTCGCGGAGCAGGACCGCGGTCCGCTTGGCGAGGGTGGCGGCGGCAGGGGCTCTGCCGTCGGGGGTCACTGCCGGGGGAGCGCAGCCGCTTCAGCCGCTGGCGGCGCCTCCTCAGCAGGCCGCAGCCAGCCGGCGAAGGGATGGGTGCGGGCCGCTCGCCGCCACGCTGGAGCGCGCGGGATAGTCAAATGTAAAATAGAGTTGACAACATAGCCGTATCCGGTCAATAGTATGTTCCATGGGTCGCAACCGGCAGTCTCTCTATCCCGACACCCAGCGCCGGGCAGCCAGCCTGGGGGCACGACTCAGGGCCGCCCGGCGCCGGCGCCGGATGAGCGAGGCCGAGCTGGCCGCGCGAGCGCTCGTCAGCCGTCCCACTCTCCGCCGGCTCGAGGCGGGAGACCTTGCCGCGAGTGTCGCGACCCTGATGCGCGTCCTCGAGGTGCTCAACCTCGCCGCGGATCTCGACCGCCTGGTCGAGCATGACGACCTGGGCCAGCAGATTGCCGACGCCCGGCTCCCCGCCCCGCGTCGCCCCCGCACCCGCGGCCTGGCCGATGAGCTCTAAGGACGAGCTCGTCGTCGTCCTTGACGCCCCCGAGCTCGGCCGTGCCCGCCCGGTCGGCGTCCTGACCCGCGGGCCCGGCCCACGGCTCTCGGTGGCGTTCCAGTACGCGCGGACCTGGCTCCGGGACACGGAGAATCAGTTCGCCCTGGACCCCGGCCTCCCGCTCATTGAGGCTCTCGTGACCGTACCGAACCGACAGCTGCCGGGGATCATCGCCGACACCGCCCCGGACAGGTGGGGCGAGGAGCTGCTGCGTCGGCGCGCCGGTCGGGAGCTTGATGCCTGGGGCGTGGTCACCGCCGTGGCCGACGCGACACGCATGGGGGCGCTGCGCCTGCGTCGAGGCCCGAACGGGCCGTTCGTGTCCGACGCGGACCCGGCCATCCCGCCGCTGACGAGTCTTCGCGACCTGCAAGCGGCCGTGCAACGGTTCGAAGCGGACCCGGACGCCCCCATGAGCGACCCGTCCCTGGCGGCGCTGATCGCTCCGGGGTCCTCGCTGGGTGGGGTCCGCCCCAAGGCCAACCACCGTGCCCCGGATGGGAGCCTCTGGATCGCCAAGTTCCCCTCCACGACCGACCGCCGCGACGTGGGGGCCTGGGAGCACGTCTACGCCGAGCTGGCCCGGTCGGCCGGGGTCGAGGTGGCGCCGACGACAGTTCTCGACGCCGGCGGCTCCGGACACACCTTCGCGACCCGCCGCTTCGACCGCACCCCCGCAGGGCGCCGGCTCTACGCCTCTGCCCTCACCCTGTCCGGCGGCACCACCGGCGAGGGGGCCGACTACGCAGATATCGCCGCCGCCATCCGCAGGAGCGGGGCCGCCAGCGCGGTCGAGTCCGACCTGTCGCAGGCGTACCGGCGGCTTGCCTTCAACGTCCTGGCGGGGAACCGCGACGACCACCTCCGCAACCACGGGTTCCTGCGGACCCGCGAGGGGTGGCGTCTGGCACCGGCGTTCGACCTGACCCCGGCCCGAGAGATGCGCGAACACGCCACCGCAGTGAACGGGCAGACGGTTGGAGTGAGCCGCGCCGATGTCCTGGCGGCCCGGAACCACTTCGGTATCGCCGAGCCGTCTGCGCGCGCCATCCTGAGCGCGGTGGCCGACGCTCTCGGCCCCTGGCGCACGGTCGCCGCTGCGGTCGGCATCAGCCGGCACGAGCAGGACCTGGTCGGCCCGGCGTTCGCGGCCCTGGAGACCCACGGAACCTGACGGTGCCGAACCAGGAGGAGATGGTGGGGACTGCACACCGAGACGTCGGCGACCGCACCGCCCCCAGCTGGTGGCTGGGGCGGTCGCCGGACCCCACCGCCGCCCGACTGCCCGCGGGGTCGCGCCTCGACGGCGACGTCCGCTGTGACGTCGTCATCGTCGGCGGTGGCTTCACCGGGCTGTGGTCCGCGATCCGTCTCGCCGAGGCCGACCCCGGCTGCGCGGTGGTGGTCCTCGAGCGGGAATGCGTGGGATTTGGCGCCAGCGGTCGCAATGGCGGATTCGCGATGACGATGGTCGGGCGCAGCCTCCATGACCTGGTCCGCAAGGTGGGACCCGGTCCGGCGCTCCGGGTCCATCGGGCAATGGTCCAAACCCTGGACGAGATCGAGGGATTCTGCCGAGCCGAGGCGATCGCCGCCGACCTCAGCCGGCCCGGTCTCCTCACCGTCTCCAATGGACCCGAGCAGGACGTGCGCATCCGCCAGGACCTGGAGGCGGCCGAACGGCTGGGGCTGAACGACCTCCGCGGGGTCTCGGCCGCCGGCTGCCGCGAGCTGCTGGCGGCACAGGGGATGCGCTGCGGACACGTCGAGGACGCCGCCCTCCTGGTGGACCCCGCCGCGCTCGTCCGCGGGCTGGCGGCCGCGGCCCGGCGGCGCGGCGTGCGGGTGCTTGAGCGGACGCCCGTGGAGGAGGTGCGGGTCGGACCGGGGGGCGTCCGCGCCCTGACCCGCTTCGGCTCGGTTCGAGCCGACCGCGGGCTGATCGCCACCAACGCCTACGCCCACGCCATCCCTCGGCTGCGACGCTTCCTCTTCACCGTCTGCGCCTCGATCACCCTCACCGAGCCGCTCACCGCGGCGCAGTGGGCCCAGGTGGGGTGGGAGCGGCGGATGGGGGTGGAGGATCGCCGGGTGATGCCTCACTTCCACCGCCCCACCCCCGACGGCCGGATCCTCTGGGGCGGCCGGGACGCGCCTCACTCGCCGATCGGCCCCGACCCCCGACGCGACCGCGACCCCCGGATCCTGCGCCGGCTGGAGGAGACCTTCCGGCAGACGTTTCCCCAGCTCGCCGACGTGCGGCTGACCCATGGCTGGGGCGGCCCGGTCGCCGCCACCGTCTCCTGCCTACCGAGGGCCGGCTGGCTTCGCGGAGGCCGGCTCGCCTACGCGCTCGGCTACAGCGGCCACGGGGTGGGGCCGTCGGCGCTGATGGGGCGGGTGGTGGCCGACCTCCTCCTGGGCCGCGCCACCGAGCGGCTGGAGCTGCCCCTGGTCACCCGTCGTGCCGTCCCCCTGCCCCCGGAGCCCCTGCGGGGGGCGATCCTGGGGATGGCGCAGCGCGCGCTCCAGGCGGCCGACGACCACGGCGGCGCCAGGGGACCGGTGGGACGGCTCGCGGTCCGTCTGCTGCGGTAGGGCGGAGCGGGCGAGACGGGGGAGGGGGATGGGCGCGGCGATGCCCCTGTCGGTGGCGCTGGCCACCCTGGCGGCGATGGGGATCGGCGGCGGCGCCGTCCTGCAGCAGGGGCAGGCGCACGCCCTCGCCGACCCGGGGGCGATCACGCCGCGGCTGGTGCTCACCCTGATGAGGCGCCCGGCCTGGCTGGCCGGGGTGCTGGTGATGGTGCTGGGATTCGCCGCCCAGGCGGCGGCCCTGGGCCTGGGGCGGCTCGCGGTGGTGGAGCCGGTGCTGGCCACCGCGCTCGTCTTCGCGCTCCTCCTCTCCGCGGCCCGTCGCCGGCGGTGGCCGGGCCTCATCGACTGGGTCGCGGCGCTCTGCGCCGCCGGCGGCGTCGCCGCCTTCCTGATCCTCGGCCACCCGTCCGGGGGCCGGGCGCGGCCCCCGATCTCCGCATGGGCGCCGGTGCTGGCGGCGCTCTGCCTCGTCGTCGGCGGAGCGGTGCGGTGGGGACCGCGCTGGCCGGCCGCGCACCGGGCCGTGCGGCTCGCCGTCTGTGCGGGCCTCGCCCTGGGCGGGTCCGACGCCCTCACCAAGACCACGATCGCCGTGGCCGCGGCCCGCCACCTCGCCGTGCTGACGACGTTCGCCCCCTACGCGCTGGTCGTCGCGGGCGCGGCGGGGTTCCTGCTCCAGCAGCACGCCTACCGGGTGGGCGAGCTGGCGGCGGCGCTCCCCGCCTCCGCGGTGGCCGAGCCGGTCACCGGAACGCTCCTCGGCCTCACCCTGTTCCAGGAGCGTGTCGGCGTCCACGGCTGGCCCGTGGGGCTCGGGATCGTGGGCGCCGTGGGAGCGATGCTGTGGGGGGTGCGCCGGCTCGCGGCCGCGCCCCTCGTGGTGGCGGCCACGGGCCCCCCGCTCCGGGGCGGGCGAGGGCTTGACCCGGAGGCGACACCCACCGCGCCTGGGTCGGCGCCCGTCACCCAGGATCCGCTCGGGCCGTGACCGCCCGGCCGAGACAGGCGGCGAGCCGGTCGATCGCCGGCGCGTCGTTGGGAACCGGCTGCGGGGGCGCGAAGGGACGCCGGGTGGGAGGGATGTCGCCGAGCTTTCCCCGCGTGAAGACCAGCTCCTGCTCGACGATGTCGTCGCGGTACCGGGTCGCCTGGCCGGTGGCGCGGGCGAGGTCCCAGCCGTGGACCAGGATCTCGGTGATGCGCAGGTGGAGCGCCACGATGCCGGGCACGGTCCCCAGGGGCACCGTGACCTGCGCCTCCAGCGCGCCCGGACGGCGGAACGCCGCCACCACCAGGTCGGCGGCCGCGCGGAAGGCGGCCGCGGGCTCGCTGTCGAGCGGGTCGACGGGCGGCCCGGGCGGGACGTCCGTCGGCTCCGGCATCGGCTCGTCGCCCAGGCTGGCCGCGACCAAGCGGTTGCCGGCGACCATGTGGGTGACCAGGGTGCGGACGGTCCACTCGGGGCACGGGGTGGGCGCCGCCCACTGCTCGGGCCGGACCGCGGCCACCAGCGGATCGGTGTCGTCGAGAACCATCGCCAGCTGATCGACCACGATTCTGTCCGACATCGAGATCTCCTCAACCCGCCCGGTCCGGGCCCGTCGCGGCCCATGGTCGATTCTCGTGTCCCGGCGGTCAAGCGGCATCGCCTCCCGGTAGTGGGTCGGCTTGAGATTCCCTCTGGCCTCGCCACTCATCCCCTGACCGCGATCCGTCCCCCTCTCCGCTTCTGAGGGCGAGGCGCGGTGTTTGGGACCATGAAGTGGTAGCCTCTCGCCCCGTGTTCGACGGCCACCCTGGGGGCGAGGAGCGACAGACCACGCCCACCGCAATCTGGTCGGGGCTGGACAACGCCTGGCAGGAGGCCTTCCGCCAAGCTTGGGAGGCGTTCCGAACCGGCAACATCGCTGTCGGCGCTTGCGCCACCACCCCCGATGGAGCGGTGGTTCACGCGGCCCGCAACCGCGTTGCCGACAGCCACGCTCCTGTCGGCGAGGTCTTCGGCTCTTCATTGGCCCACGCCGAAGTCAATGTAGTGGCCCGGCTCAGCTTTGGGAAGCGGAAAGAGCTGGTCCTCACGACTACGCTCGAGCCCTGCCTGCAATGCTCAACGGTTGTCCGTCTGGGGCCGATCGCCACCGTCCGTTTCGCGGGTGCGGACCCCCTTTGGGAGGGGTGTCACGACTTCAGCCCGCTGTCGCAGCGCGAGGCGGCTCGCACCCATGTGGAAATGATCGGCCCGCGCGGTGATGTGGTGGGTGTGTTCGGAACCCTGATCTCCCGCTTCTGGGACCATGGCCCCAAAGTGCAAGAGTTCTTGAGGGCGAGTGGCGAAGCTGACAGCCTCAATCTGGTCCGAGAGCTAAAAGCCAGCGGAACGATGCCGAAGCTTGCGGCCATGGACGTCGATGTGGCCTTCGCGTACCTGTGGCCCCAACTGAAAGCCCTCAGCCCGAGGTCGAAGGCACGCTGACCCACTACTCGCCTCCCGACCAGGGGTCCCGCGCTCACCTGCTCGGCTACCCTTCGGCGATGGCCCACTCGATCTGGCCGCTCTTCGACCTCGTGGTCCGCACCCCGCGGCTGGAGCTGCGGCCGCCCACCGACCACGACTGCGTCGCCCTGGCCCAGCTCGCTGCCGAGGGCGTGCACGACCCCCAGGTGATGCCGTTCGACGTGCCCTGGACCGATGTACCCCCGCCCGAGCTGGAGCGTCGTGCCCTGCGGTGGTGGTGGCGGAAGCGCGCCGAGTGGAGCCCCGACGAGTGGGCGTTCACGGGGGCGGTGTTCGTGGGCGGGGAGGCGGGGGGAGTACAGGACCTCACCGCTCACCACTTCGCGATCCTGCGGACGGTCGGAACCGGGTCCTGGTTGGGGCGCCGCCACCAGGGGCGGGGCATCGGCCGCGAGATGCGCGCCGCCATCCTCCACCTGGCGTTCGAGGGGCTCGGGGCCCGCCAGGCCACCTCCGCCGCCTTCCTAGTGGAGAACCTCGAGCGCTGCCTCCCGATGTTCGGCGTGGTTCCCGCTCAGGGCCAGAGCTCGTCGTAGACCGTGCGCCGGTGCCGGACCGGCTGGGCGGGCTGGACCATGTCGGCCACCCGGCGCCGCGAGCCCCGGCGTCGGACGGCCACCGTCGATCCCCAGGCGGTCCCGGTTGCCGGGGTCGCCGGCCCGACGTGGCCCGACCGGCCCAGCGGGCGCAGCGCCGGGAGAGGCATGCCGGTCGGCCGGCGGCGGGGTCGGCCGCGCCGGCCGGGGCGGGGCCGCGCTGCGGCAGGGCCGAGGGCGCGAGCCAGGGCGGCGACGCGCGCGCCGAACCGTGCCCCCGTCCCCAGCGCCCGACCCAGCCGACCGCTCTGGGCCACCAGGAATCGGCGGTAGACGCCGGCCACGAGGAGGATGGCGGCCAGCCACAGGAGAGGATCGAGCGCCTGGCGCCGCCGGGCGGCCAGCACCTGCGCCCGGGCGACCCGGAGCGCTCGGGTCCGGGCCCGCGTTGCCGCCCGGTCGGCGGCCACCAGCTCTCGGTACGCCGTCTGCTCGCTGCGCAGGCGGAGGATCTGGGGCGCGTAGGCGACCAGCCCGTTGAAGATCCCCCGCGCGATCGCAAGCCGCACCGACGGCTGCGCCAGCAGCAGGGAGTCTCTCCGATTGCTCATGAATCCGGCCTCGATCGTCACCGTCGGCATCGGCGCGTGCACCCAGAGGTTGGGCCGCGGCTGGATCCCCCGATTGGCCATGGCGTAGGGGCGGGCGGCCGCCGCCAGCCCAGCGTCGATCCGCTCCGCGAACGCGGTATCGCCCGGGCGCGGCGTGAAGACCGTGACCCCCTCCACCTGTGGCGTGAACCAGTCGTTCACCCACAGGCTGACGAAGAGATTGGCATGGCTCCGGTCGACGATCGCCTCCGCCGCGGGGATGCTGACGAAGACGTTCTGGGTTCGCGTCATCACCACCGTGACGCCGGCCGCCTCGAGCAGCGAGCGCAGGTCGAGTCCCTCGTCGAGGGTGACCACCCGCTCCATCAGGCCGTTGAAGGGCGAGATCGCGCCCGGGTCCCACGGCACCGTCGGGTGGGCGGGGCTGTAGCTGCCCCCGTGTCCGGGGTCGATCGCCACCACGAACGGCCGGGGCGGAGCGGGCGGGGGACCGGGCGCCCGGGGGGCGTGGCCAGCCGCCAGCACCGACCCGGAGGTGAGACCACCGCCGGTGATCTCGAGGGCCAGGGCGAGGACGAGAAGAGGACGAAGAGGCCCGGAACGCATCGCGGCACCGGCAGTGTACCCGAGGCGATGCCGGCGGGCCGGCCGCCGGGACGCGCCTCCCCCGTATACTCCCCCCGACCACCTTGAAGCCGGTCCGGTGAGGCCGGGAAGGGATGTCGTGTCGGGGGCTGCGCACGCCGCGCGCGGCCGTGCTCCGGCGCCTCCCCCCCCGGCGACCCGGGCCATCGTGGAGGGCCGTGATGCCGGGGTCGGCCGCCGCGACCACGAGCGGGGTTCGCCACGTCGTCTCGGCGCAGCAGTTCGACCGCGCTCGCCTGGAGGCCCTCTTCGCCGCCGCGCGGCAGATGGAGGGGGTGCTGGCGGCGGGCGGCGACGACCGCCTCCGAGGACGTCTCCTCGCCACCCTCTTCTACGAACCGAGCACCAGGACCCGGCTCAGCTTCGAATCGGCGATGCTGCGCCTCGGCGGCCAGGTCATCTCGACCGAGAACGCGCGCGACTTCTCCTCGGCGATCAAGGGGGAGAGCCTGGAGGATTCGATCCGGATCGTGGCCGGGTACGCGGACGCGATCGTGCTCCGCCACCCCGAGGAGGGCGCCGCCGCGCGCGCCGCCGCAGTGGCCCCGGTGCCCGTCCTGAACGCCGGGGACGGCCCCGGGGAGCACCCCACCCAGTCCCTCCTCGACCTCTACACGATCGAGCGGGAGATGGGCCGGATCGACGGCCTCCGGGTGGTGATGGTGGGCGACCTCGCCCACGGCCGAACCGTCCATTCGCTGGCCCGGCTGCTCACCGTCTTCGAGCGCGTCCACCTCACCCTCGCCGCGCCGGCTGCGGTCCGGATGCGCGCCGATGTGCGGGCCCTGCTGCGCGCGCGGGGCGCCGAGGTCACCGAGACCGACGACCTCCGGACCGCCGTCGCGGGCGCCGACGTCGTGTACCAGACGCGGCTCCAGCGCGAGCGCTTCGCCGAGAGCACGGGCGAGGAGGGAGAGGCCGCCGTCGGCCTCGCGGAGCGGTTCCGGATCACGCCCGAGCTGATGGCGCGGCTGGGACCGCGCGCGATCGTCCTCCACCCGCTCCCCCGCGTCGGCGAGATCGACCCCGCCGTCGATGCCGACCCCCGCGCCGCCTACTTCCGCCAGGCGCGCAATGGGGTGGCGGTGCGGATGGCGCTGCTGGCCGAGCTGCTCCTGTGACCGCACCGGCGGCCTCGCTGCGGCCGGCGGCGACCGCGGGGCACCGGGTGCTCGACCGGGCCGCGATCGATCGGGTGTGCTGGCGGCTGGCGCGCGAGCTCTGCGAGCGCCACCCCGACCCGGGGGTGCTGGTCCTCTGCGGCATCCACCGCCGGGGCGTCCCGCTCGCCCGCCGGCTGGCCGAGCTGGTGCGGGGTCAGGACGGCTCGCGGATCACGGTCGCCGCCCTCGACATCGGCCCCTTCCGTGACGACCGGACCCCGGTCGGACGAGCCCCCGCGACCACTCCCGCCGTCCCTCCGCTGGCCCACGCCGCCGTCGAGGGGCGGGTGGTGGTGCTGGTCGACGACGTCCTCTTCCACGGCCGAACGGTGCGGGCGGCGCTCCAGGCGGTCCACGCCGTCGGGCGTCCGGAGGCGGTCGAGCTCTGCGTCCTGGTCGACCGCGGCCACCGCCAGCTGCCCGTGCGCGCGACCTACGTCGGCCGCAACCTGCCGACCCGGGAGACCGAGCACGTCGCGGTCCGGCTGCGCGAGGTGGACGGCGAGGACGGCGTCGACGTCGCGCCCCAGTGGCCGAGCCGATGACGGCGATCGTCCTGCGGGAGGTGCGCCTGATCGACCCCGCGACCGGGACCGACGACCCCCGGACCGATTGCGTCATCGCCGATGGCCGGATCGCCGCCATCGGGCGTGACCTCCCGGCGCCCGCCGGGAGCGCCGTCTGGCGCCACCCCGGCAGCGTCCTGGCGCCGGCGTTCATCGACCTCCATGCCCACCTGCGCACGCCCGGGCAGCCGCAGAAGGAGACGATCGCCCGCGGCACGGCGGCGGCCGCCCGGGGCGGATTCGCCACCGTCTGCGCGATGGCCAACACGGTCCCGGCGGTGGACGATCCCGAGCGCCTCGCCGAGCTCGCGACCCGGTGCGCCGCCGAGGGGTCGGTGGCGGTGCGCCAGTTCTGCGCCTGCACCCGGGGGCTCGCCGGCCGCGACCCGGTCGACGTCGAGGCGCTGGTGGAGGCGGGCGCGGCGGGCTTCTCCGACGACGGGCGCCACGCGATGGCGGCGCCGGTGCTGGCCGAGCTGCTGCGGCGGACGGCCGGCGTCCGGCGCATCGTCGCCATCCACCCCGAGGACGAGGCGGTCCTGGCCGCCGCCAACCCCGGCCATCCCGGCGCGCCGTCCGGGTGGCCGCGCCGCCCGCCGGGGGCCGAGCTCCGGGCGGTGACCGCGGCCCTCGACACGCTGGCCGCCAGCCCGGGGGCCCGGCTCCACCTCCAGCACTGCAGCACCGCCCGCGTGCTCGGCCCGCTCCGCGCCGCCCGCCGGGCCGGCCTGGCGGTGACGGCGGAGGTGACCCCGCACCACCTGGCCCTGAGCCAGCCCTCGCGGCAGGGGGTGCCCGGGGTCACGGCCCTGACCTGCAACCCGCCCCTGCGCCGCGACGCCGACCGGGCCGCGCTGTGGGCGGCCCTCCTCGACGGGACCCTCGACGCCGTCGCCACCGACCATGCCCCCCACGAGCCCGACCCCAGCGGCGGGTCGGGTCGGCTTGCCCCGGGGTTCAGCGGGCTGGAGACCGCGCTCGGCGCGCTCCTCTCCCTGCCTGGCGCGGGGCCGGCCCTCCCGCGGATCGTGGCCGCCCTCACGGTCGGGCCCTGGCGGGTGCTCGGCGAAGCGGCCGCCGGATCCCCCTGCCCCAGCCTGCGTCCGGGGGCTCCGGCGGACTGCGTGTGGTTCGATCCGGAAGCGTCCTGGTCGCCCGCCGCCGACCCCGACGCCTGGCGATCGGTCGGTCGCAACACGCCGTTCTGGTCCATGACGCTGCGGGGCCGGGTCCTGGCCACCCTGCACGGCGGACGTCTTGTGTATCGCTGGACCCCGTGGTCGGGCGGGGGCCCGTCGCCGGACGACCCCGCCCGGCCGCCCCGTCCCCTTGCCACGGGGGTGCCGCTCGGTGTCTGAGGGCTGGCTGGTCCTGGAGAGCGGCGCCGCGTTCGGCGGCTTCTGGATCGGCGCCCCGCCGCCGGTGGGCGCGGTCCCCACCCACGGCGAGGTCGTCTTCAACACCTGCATGACCGGCTACCAGGAGGTGTGCACCGACCCCTCCTACGCTGGCCAGATGGTGGCCTTCACCTACCCTCTCATCGGCAACGTCGGCGCCGCCGCCCCCGATGCCGAGTCGGACCGGGCCCACTGCCGCGCCGTCGTCGTCGCCCGGATCAGCGCCAGCGCCCCCCACTGGCAGGCGGAGGCCACCTTCGACGCCTGGCTCAGGGCCGAGGGGGTGCCGGGGCTCGCCGAGGTCGACACCCGGGCCCTCACCCGCCACCTGCGCGACCGAGGGACGCTGCGCGGCGTCCTGGTGCCCGGTCCGGCCCCCGACGTGGCCGCCTGGGCGAGGCGCTGCCGGACGGCGCCCACGGTCTCCGAGCAGGCCCTGGTCGCGGGCGTGACCTGCGCCGCGCCGTACCGGGCGACCGAGCCCCTCCACCCCGCCCTCGACCGTGCGCGGCCGCGGCGGGCGGGCGCGGGCGCCGGCGGGGAGGCGACGGGGGCGGCGGGCCCCCGCGTGGTCGTCCTCGACTACGGGGTCAAGCGCGGAACCCTGCGGTCGCTGGTCAGTCGCGGCGCCGAGGTCTGGGTGGTACCGGCCCGGGCCACCCTCGGCGACGTCGAGCGGCTCCGGCCGGACGGCGTCGTGCTCAGCAACGGCCCCGGCGACCCCGCCGCGCTGCCGGACCAGGTGGCGCTGACCCGGGCCCTGCTCGACCGCTACCCGGTGCTGGCGATCTGTCTCGGCCACCAGCTGGTGGGACGGGCCATCGGCGCCACCACCAGCCGGCTGCCCTTCGGCCACCACGGGGGCAATCACCCGGTCCGCGACCTGCGCACCGGGCGGGTCTTCGTGACCGCCCAGAACCACGAGTTCCAGGTCGATGGGGACAGCCTCGCCGCCGGCAGCGGCTGGTTCGTCGCCGAGCGCAACCTCAACGACGGGTCGGTGGAGGGCCTCCGCCACCCCAGCCGCCCGGTGATCGCGGTCCAGTACCATCCCGAGGGGTCGCCCGGCCCGCAGGATCGCCAGGAGCTGTTCGACGAGTTCCTGGGCCTCTGCCGCTCCCACCCCGGCTCGCCGGCGCCGGTGCGGGCGCGGGCGCCGGCGGCGGG
>DAHUZL010000040.1 GCA_027306655.1 Candidatus Dormiibacterota bacterium | reverse complement strand
ACCGCGCTGGTGGTGACGATCCTGCCGCCGGCCCTGGTCGGCATCATTCGCACCATCCGGACGGGGGGCTTCCTCCTGGCCCCCGCGCACGGAGCGATCCGCACCGTGACCACCGTGGCGGCGACCGTGTACCGGTCCGGCCTCCACAGGGCCACCGCCTCGGCGCTGCGGACCGGGGAACGGGTGCGGGTCAGCGGCTGGCCGGCGGCCCACGGCGCCATCGCCGCCACCAGCGTCGCCATCCTGCCGGCGAAGAAGTCCTGAGAGCCGGGCCGCGGCGGCGCCCACGCGCCGGGGCCAGCGGCTGCGCGTTGGGGTCGAGCGGGCCCACCACTGCGGTGAACTGGGGCGCGGCGGCCAGCTCGGCCTGCGCCCGGGCGAGCGCGGACGGGTTCCACCAGACGGAGGTGGGGAGGCGCATGACGAGGTCGTGGGGTTCGCCTCGGCCCTCGGGAAATACTGAGTGAGGGCCGAGGCGCCTGCGGCGGCGGTGCTCCCCGGGGGCGCGACCAGCGCGTTGCCGAAGCCGGACGGCCGATTGCCGAGCGACGCCAGGGCGAGGCCACCGAAGACGAGGGCGCCGGCGAGTACGGTGGGCACCGGCCGTGCCACCACCGCGGCCGCCACCCGGCCCCAGACACCACGCCGGGCCGGCTCAGCCACGATCGTCGTGGGCCAGAAGGCGGCGGGCCCGGCGATGGCGAGGAGGGCGGGGAGCAGGGTGAGGCCGGCGACCAGCATCAGGGCGACCCCGATCGCCAACGGGACGCCGAGGCTTCGGTACAGCCCGAAGCTCGCCAGCATCAGGGTGAGCAGCGCGCCCACCACGGTGGCCGCGGAGAAGGTGATCGACTCCCCCACGCGAGCGACCGCGACCTCGACCGCCCGTCGGGGCTCGGTGCCCCGACGCAGCTCCTCCCGGACCCGAAAGACGAGGAAGAGGCCGTAGTCGGTGCCTGCCCCGAGGACGATCACCACCAGCATGAACTGGGTGATGGAGGAGACGGGGACCCCGATCCGGGTCGACTCGGCGATCAGCGGCCCCGCGACCTGGGCGACCAGGACCGCCGGCAGGAGCGTGAGCAGTGGGGCGAGCACGGCCCGGAAGACCAGGAGCAGCAGGCCGACGATGACGAGCACCGCGAATCGCTGGATGCGGTTGCGGGTCGCCCGCGAGCTCTGCTGGGTGGCCACCTGCGAGGCGAGCGCCCCGGCCGGGTCGAGGCGCAGCCCTGGCGGCACGGGCACCGAGGCGAGAGCGGATTCCACCCCGTGAACCAGCGCCGTGGTCGCGCGGCCGGGCCTCGACGGGAGGTTGCTGACGACGAGGATGCGCACCGCCTCCCGGTCCGGAGCCAGGCCGAGGAGGTGCACCGCGGTCACGGGCGGGACCCGGCGCAGCGCGACAGCAGCCAGGACGATGGCCGCCCGGTCGGCGCCGTCCAGCGGGGTGCCGGGGCTGACGGCGACGGCGGTGACGGTCCGAGCGGTCCCGCTTCCCTCCAGCGGGCTGGCGAGGTGGGCGGCCCGCACACTCGGGGCCGATGCCGGCAGGAACGCGGCGTTGGTGGTCTGGGCCACGCTGGCGAGGGACGGGAGGAAGTGGAGGATGGCCGCGGCGGCGACCAGCCAGGCACCCAGGACGGGCCAGCGGAAGCGGGCTGAGAAGCGTCCGATCGACGCGAACGCGCCGCTTACGGGGCGCAGCGGCCGAGCCCCGGCTCCGCCTTGGCCGGCTCGGCCACCACGTCGAGCGCACGGAGCTCCTCGGCCACCAGCCGAAGCCCATCGAGGAGGGCGGCCCGCTCCACCGGGTGGAGACGGGCCAGCGCGGTGCCGATGGGCTGGAGGCGCCGCCGGAGGAGCGCGGCCACCCTCGCCCGGTGGGCCGCCGCCACGCTCACCAGGGTCCGCCGGTGATCGTCCGGATCCTCCTGGCGGTCCGTGAGCCCCGCCGCGGTCAGCTGGGCGACCATGAGGCTGGCCGTTCCCACCGTGACCCCCAGCCGGCGGGCCAGCTCGCTGACGCTCATCGGTGGGTGGCCCTCCAATGGGATCAGGGCCACCAGGTGCGGGGGGCCATGCCGCCCTCCCGCAGCGTTGGGCCGAGGTCCGCGGGCCAGCGCTCGCCGAGGGTCCGAAGGTGGCGTACCACCTCCACTACCCGGGTCAGCAGCTCGACGGCCTCCGGGTCCGGCTCGAGGGTGTCCACCGGATTCACATCTGGGGGTCGCACAGTCCTGCAAGCACAAGAGTCTTGCGAGGGTGGACTCCGGCTGCCAGGCGGCCCAGCGCGATGGGGAGGGCGCAAAGGAGCCGGGGCCAGAGGCCCCGGCTCCGGGGGGAGGAGCGATCGGAGCGGAGGGCACCGGGGCGAGCGGCGCCCCCCGCGGAGAGAGGAGTCTCGTGCGGTCAGGAAACGGGGGCGGGCGGAGGCGGCGGAGGCGGCGGGGAGAGCGGGGGTGGGGGAGCCTGAGCGGTCGGGCTGAAGCCCGTGTACTCGATCCGGAGGGCCAGGAGGGTGGTCGGATCCAGGTTGATCACCTCCCGCTGCGCGACCACGATGAAGTCGCCGGGTTGCAGCGCGGTGGGTGCGATCCGGTAGCGGATCCCACCTCCGAACCCGCGGGTGACGTAGGCGCGGGTCAGGTTGTCCAGGTTGAGGGTGATGGTCTGGTGAGCGGCGTTCTCGACCGCCAGCTGCCCGGTGCCGAACAGCCCGCCGCTGGGGATGTCGCTCACCACAACGAAGAGGTCGGCCGGGCGGCGGCCCCGCCACGAGCGCCAGAAATGATGGGCAGGCGGGTGGAGGCGGTGGTGGCCCGCGACCGTCACCGCCAGGCTCCGCGGGCTCCCCGTCGCGGCGGCGGCGGTGGTGGCGCTCCCGACGACTCCGAGCAGGAGCGCGGCGCTGACCAGGACGGTACGAGTCGGCAGCAGCTTCATCGTGGTGGATCTCCCTGTGCATGGACGGCACCACCGTCCGCATCGGCTCGACCTCGTCGGTCCTGACGTCGAGTTGACCACGGGCGTCTGAGATCCTGGTGAGAGCCGCCTAAGAACCTGCCAGGCCTGTTCCCAGAGGACCGGCGCGACAGGAGGTCCGGCGGCGGCAGCCCGGCTCATGCCCCCTGCCCCCGTCCCCGAGCAGACGCGACCGACAGCGGTGACCGGCGTCGCTCACCGTCGCCGCCAGCGCTCGCGTCATTCCTGAGCCACCACCGCGGGGTGCCCGTCTCGCACCGCCTCCGCTCTGTGCCTGTGACGCGGACCCTCCGTCGGCTCTCGGCAGGCACCGCGGGAACCTCTCACGGAGTTCTTAGGCGGGACTCATCCGACGCTCACCGCGCTGCCCCATCGTGGGGACCGAACCGCCCAATCCGATCACCGGAGCGTGCCCATGAAACGACCGACGACTCGCAGCCTCCTCATCACCGGAGCACTTCTGCTCGCGACCGTTGCCGGCACCGCGGCCGTGTCAGCAGCGACGGTCGCCCCCGGAGCGGCGGTGCCTGCCCTGGCGGGGCACCACCCGGCTCGGAATCGTCGGGTACGGCTCGTGTATACACGGGGAACTGTGGCAAGCGTCAGCGCCACCGGGGGCAGCCTGTACACCACCGGCGGCAGCCCGCTGGCGACCGGAGAGCTGGTCGTCAGGACTCGCGCCGGGAAGACGATCGCTGTCAACATTGACAACCTGACCCGGGCCTACGTGGCGCGCGGACCGAACGCAGGTGGGCCCTGCCGAATCGACCCCACCACCCTCGCACCGGGCGACCTGGTCGTGGTCCGCAGTGAGGTCATCAATGTCAAGCCCACCGCGCGCCTGGCGATCCTGATCGCCTACACCAGTGCCAACCCGTTGACCACCACGCCGCCAGCGTGCCTCCCGCCCACCCCGGCATCGGCCACCGCAACCAACGCCTGATCGGCGGCCGTCGCTGGTGTTCGACTCGGGTCCGATCACTCGCTCCAATCAGCCACCATCAGGAGAGGTTGTGACCATGACGATAGGTTCTATAGTCGGCGCGCGTCGAACGATCGCGATTGGACTCGCGGGGCTGGTCGTGGGGGTGGGCGCTCTCGCGACCCCCGTGGTGGCGTCCTCCGTACAGGCACGGGGCGTGCCTGTCTGCGCCCGTGGGGCGATGACCCTGCGCGTCATCCGCACGGGAGGTACCCTGGCGCGGCCCCGCGTGACGCTGATCGCCCGATCCCAGTGCCAGCTGCGCCGTCCAACCCGCTTTGCATTCTTCACGCGCCTGTATCCCTACGGGACGTGGCATCTGGTGCGAGGCTGGTCGGGCGGGCGACTGTCGATGCGGCTGTTCGGCCAGGCCGCGAGGGAGTCCTTCTTCCTGGCCTGGGTCGGCAACGGTCGCATCCCCTGGGCGAGCACCGGGACGATCTATCGCGCCTGAGCTGGTCCCAATCCACCATCACACCGGTGTCGCACCCGGGGGGGTGGTCGCCAGCCGGGCCCCGCTCCACCCTGCCGAGGATGCCGTCCTCGGGCAGGGGGAGCGGCTCGGGGGCCGCACCGCGAGGCCGCCGATGGATGTCCCCGGTGGGCCGCGGATGGCCCAGATCACCGACCCCGAGGGCCATCGGGTCGGCCTGATCCAGGCCGGCTCGATGGCGTGCGGTCCGCTCCCCCCGCTCGCGCCGCCACCGCTCGGTCCACGGCGAGCCGGAGGCGGAGGGCGGCCCCTCCCCAGTCGTCCGCCCCGCAGACGGCCCGGACCACCGCCACCGCGTCGGCCCCGGCCGCCAGCGGATCGGCCAGGCTGGCGGCGTCGAGCCCCCCGATCGCCACCAGCGGGAGCCCCACCCGCGAGCGCACCGAGGCGACCAGCCCGACCCCGCAGGCGGGCCGCCCGGGCTTGGTGGGGGTCGCGTGGATCGGACCGACCCCGAGGTAGTCGGCCCCGGCCCCGGCGGCGGCGATCGCCTGGCCGAGGTCGTGGGTGGAGACCCCGACCAGCCGATCGGGCCCGATCGCGGCCCGCGCGGCCGCCACCGTGTGGTCCTCCTGGCCCACGTGGAGACCGTCGGCATCGACCGCGACCGCCAGCTCCGGATGGTCGTTGACGAGGAACAGCGCCCCCTGGCGGTGGACCGCCTCCCGGCAGGCGCGGGCCAGGTCGACCAGCTCCTGCCACGGAACGTCCTTGCGGCGGAGCTGGACGGCGTCCACGCCGGCCGCGGCCGCGGCTCCGACCCGGCCCGGCAGCAGGTCGGCGGGCGTCGCGCCATCCGTGACGAGGTAGAGCCGGACCCGGGCCAGCCGCTCCCGCCGCCTCCCGCCGGCCGCCCCAGCCGCGTCCATGCGCCCATCGTAGGCGGGGCCGTCGGCGGCCCTCTGGTAGCGTGGAGGCGGTCAGGCCATGGCAACCAGTCCCGACGTCGTGGTGGTGGGCGGCGGCGCCATCGGGCTCGCCACCGCGTGGCGGGCTGCCGGTGCCGGCCTGCGCGTCACCGTGGTCGACCCCGGCGACGGCACCGGCGCGTCGTGGGCAGCGGCGGGGATGCTGGCGCCGATCTCGGAGGCCTCCTACGGGGAGGAGCCCCTGCTCGTGCTGAGCCAGCTCGCCGCCCGGGGGTACCCCGCCTTCGTCGCGGAGCTGGAGTCCGACAGCGGCGTCCCGGTGGGCTACCGCCCCTGCGGAACCCTCACCGTGGCCTCCGACGCCGACGACCGCACCGCCCTCGCAGAGCGCCACCGTCACCAGCTCGGCCTCGGCCTCGAGGTGGAGTGGCTCAGCGGTCGGGCCTGCCGCGAGCTGGAGCCCCTGCTCGCGCCGGCCGTCCAGGCGGGGGTGCTCGCCCGGGGCGACCACCAGGTGGAGACCCGGCGCCTGGTCCACGCCCTTCGGGTCGCCGCCGAGCGTCGCGGGGCGCGATTCCTCCAGGCCACGGTCGGAGCGGTCACGCTGGCGCGGGACGGGGTCCGCGGGGTGACCCTCGGTGACGGGACCGCCGTGCCCGGCGGCGCCGTCGTCCTCGCCGCCGGGCCCTGGTCGGGGATGGTGGGCGGCATCCCGCCGGAGGCCCGCCCACCGGTTCGTCCGGTGAAGGGCCAGATCCTGCGCCTGCGCGGACCGGCCGACGCCCCGCTGTTGCGGCGCAGCTGCGCCGCGGTGGTCGCCGGCCGCTTCGTCTACTGCGTGCCGCGCAGCGACGGCCGGATCGTGGTGGGGGCGACCAGCGAGGAGCTGGGCTTCGACACCAGCGTGCGGGCGGGCTCGGTCCTCGACCTCCT
>DAHUZL010000039.1 GCA_027306655.1 Candidatus Dormiibacterota bacterium | reverse complement strand
GGCGGCGGAGCCGAGCGCGTGGCAGCACGACGCCCGGACCCTGCGCACCCAGCTGGCGCCGTCGGTGCAGGCCCACCTGCGCTGGGAGTGCGAGACCCAGGGGGTCGCCGACCGGATGCCGGCGGTGCTCCTGGAGATCCCTCGCATCCGCGCCGAGCTGGGGTACCCGCCGCTGATCACCCCGATCGCCCAGGTGGTGGTGACCCAGGCGGTCTACAACGTCGCCGCCGGCGAGCGCTACCTCACCGTGGCCGAGGAGGTGAAGGACTACTGCCTCGGCCTCTACGGACGGCCGCCGGGGCCGGTCGACCCCGAGGTCCAGCGGCTGGTGTGCGGGAGCGAGGAGCCGATCACGGTGCGTCCCGCCGATGTGCTGGACCCTCAGCTGGAGCGTGCCCGCCGGGAGATGGAGCGGGAGGGGCTGCCGATCCCGGGCCCGACGGCGGTCCTCAGCTACATCCTCTTTCCCCAGGCGGCGGCCGCCCTCCTCTCCGGTGAGGCGCGGGCCGAGCCGCTCGGCGACGAGGCGATCCCGATCGAGGCGGCGCTCGACGAGCCTGCCGCCGAGGCCGTCGCCGCCACCCTGGGCCTGGGGCCGGGGCCGGGGGCCGGAGCGGGCGGCGCGACCGCGGACAGGACCGGCGGCCCGACCGCGGGCGGGGCGGATCCCGGACCCGGCGCCGGGTCCGCGGCCTCGGTCGCCGAGACCGCCCGCGTCTATGACGTGGAGGTCGACGGCGAGCGCTTCCGGGTGCTGGTCCGCGGCGGCGGCGGTCTCGGTCAGTCCTCCCGGGCGGCGCCCGGCGACCCCGGGGACGGCGCCGACCCCGCCGGCCCGACCCCGCCCGGGAGCGAGCCCGGCGCCGCCGTGGTGGCCCCGATGCAGGGCCTGCTCCTCCGGCTCGCGGTCGCCCAGGGCGACACCGTCGCCCAGGGACAGACGGTGGCGGTGCTGGAGGCGATGAAGATGCAGAACGACATCACCGCGCCGGCCGGTGGGATCGTGGTCGCGGTCCACGTCGCCGAGGGCGCGATCGTGAGCCGGGACCAGCCCCTGCTCTCGATCGGCTGAGCGGCGTGTTCGACACCGTCCTGGTCGCCAATCGCGGCGAGATCGCGCTCCGGGTGGTGCGCGCCTGCCGCGATCTCGGCCTGCGGTCGGTGGCGGTGTATTCGGACGCGGACCGGCTGAGCCCCCACGTCCGGCTCGCCGACCAGGCGGTCGCGATCGGACCGACCCCGGCGGCACAGTCGTACCTCGATCCCGCCCGCCTCCTCGCCGCGGCCCGGGAGTCGGGCGCCCAGGCGGTCCACCCGGGCTACGGCTTCCTCTCCGAGAACGCCGCCTTCGCCGCCGCCTGCCGTGAGCAGGGGCTGGTCTTCGTCGGGCCCCCGCCGGAGGCGATCGTTGCGATGGGGGAGAAGGTGGCGGCGCGGGAGCGGATGGCGGCGGCCGGGGTGCCGATCGTCCCCGGCAGCGGCGCGCTCGGGGACGACGAGTCGGCGGCCACCGCCGCGGCCCGGGTCGGGTACCCGATCCTGGTCAAGGCCTCGTCCGGCGGAGGCGGGATGGGGATGCGGGTGGTCCGCCTGCCCGGGGAGCTCCCGGCGGCGCTGGAGGCGTGCCGGCGGACCGCCCAGGCGGCCTTCGGGGACCCCACCATCTTCCTGGAGCGGTACGTCGACGAGCCCCGCCACGTCGAGATCCAGGTGGTGGCCGACGGCCAGGGCCGGACGGTGCACCTGGGCGAGCGCGAGTGCTCGATCCAGCGTCGCCACCAGAAGATCGTGGAGGAGTGCCCATCGACCGCCTGCACCCCCGAGCTGCGGGAGCGGATGGGCGCGGCGGCGGTGCGGGCCGCCCGCGCGGTCGGCTACGTCAACGCCGGGACGGTGGAGTTCATCGTCTCCCACGGCGACTTCTACTTCCTCGAGATGAACACGCGCCTCCAGGTGGAGCACCCGGTGACCGAGCTGGTCTACGGGGTGGACCTGGTCGCGCTCCAGCTGCGGATCGCCCAGGGCGAGCCGCTCCCGTTCGACCGGGAGCCGCCGGCGCCCCGCGGCTGGGCGATCGAGTGCCGGGTCAACGCCGAGGTGCCGTGGCGCGGGTTCCTTCCCAACCCGGGACGGGTGCGGGCGTACCACGAGCCGCAGGGCCCCGGGGTGCGCGTGGACAGCGCGCTGGTCGGTCCGGCCGAGGTCGGCGCGGCCTACGATCCCCTGATCGCCAAGCTGGTCGTCCACGGCGCCGACCGCGCCCAGGCGATCGCGCGCGCGCGCCGGGCGCTGGCCGAGTTCTGGGTCGACGGGATCACCACCACCATCCCGTACCACGCCGTGCTTCTCGCTGATCCCGACTTCGCCGCCGGGCGTCTCACCACCGCCTTCATCGAGCGGCACCCGCAGCTGGCGGAGTCCGCCCGGGCGTGGGCGACCGGGCAGCGGGAGTCGCTGCGGGGCCTGTGGCCCGACCCGCGGGGTCAGGTGGCCGCGGTCGCGGCCGCGACTGCCGACGCCGAGGGCGGGCGGCGATGACCGACGTGCTCCGGCAGCTGATCGCCACCCGCTCGACCATCCTGGCCGACGTCGACCAGGGTTCGGACGCTCGCGAACGTCTCCTGGTGCGCAGCAACCGCACCGGAACGATGCAGGTCTTCGAGCTGACCGCGGCGGGCGTCCTGGGCCAGGTGACGGCCCTGCCGGAGCCGGTCGCCACCGCGCGCTACGTGCCGGGCAGCCGGCGGGCCGTGATCGAGGTCGATGCCGGCGGCACCGAGCGCCACCAGCTGTACCTGGTCGACCTCGACACCGCGGCTGCCGATGGACCAGCGGACATCGACGGCCTCACCCCGCTCACCCGCGATCCGCGCTACGGACATCACGTGGCCGGGGTGGCTCCGGACGGGTCGGCGGTCGCCTACCTCTCCAACCGGCGCAACGGCGTGGACTTCGACCTGTGGACGTGCGACCTTGGGACCGGTGAGCACCGCTGCGTGTACAGCGGCGGCGGGTGGTGCCAGCCGGCGTCGGGCTACTCCCCCGACGGGCGCTGGGTGGCGATCGTGCGCCCGGGCCCGCGCCCGCTCGACACCGAGGTGCTGCTGGTCGGGATCGGAACCGGTCTGGTCCAGACGCCGCTCGCGCACCCCCATGAAGCGGCGGAGGTGGGGTCCCCGGCCTGGATCGACGCGACCCGGTGCTTCCTGTCCTCGAACGTGGGCACCGACCGCGCGGGCGTGGTGAGCTACGCGCTGGCCTCCGGGGCGGCCGTGCCGCTGGGCGCCCGCGGGGAACACTGGGACGCCACCCCGATCACGAGCCGCGACGGGCGCACCCTGGTGCTGATCGAGAACCGCAACGGGGCGAGCTGGATGTCCCTGGGCGCCTCGGACGCTCCCGATCAGCGCACCGACATCGCCACCGTCGAACCCGGTGTCGTGGTCGACCCGTCGATCCCGCCGCCGGTGCTCTCGGCCGACGGGCGCCACCTCTACTACAGCCTCTCCACGCCGCGGCGTGCGTGCGAGGTGTTCGCGTACGACCGCGAGTCGGACCGGACCCGCCGGCTGACGGACGGTCCCGACGCCATCGACCCCGATCGGCTGGTCACGCCCGAGGCGGCCGAGGTGGTGAGCTTCGACGGCGAGCGGATCCCGCTCTTCGTGTACCGGCCAACGGCCGGCGACGCGCGGCCCCCGGTCGTGGTGCAGATCCACGGCGGTCCCGAGGGGCAGTCGGTGCTGGCGTTCGACGCGGTTGTGCAGGGGCTGGCCGCCGTCGGCTACGCGGTCGTCGTCCCCAACGTGCGCGGCTCCGCCGGTTACGGTAAGCGCTTCAGTGCTCTGGACGACACCACCCGCCGGCTGGATTCGGTCCGCGACCTGGGGGCGGTGCATGCCGGCCTCGCCGCCCTGGGCCTCGACGGCTCCCGGGCCGCGCTCTGGGGCGCCTCCTACGGAGGCTACATGGTGCTGGCCGGCCTGGCCTTCCAGCCGGAGCTGTGGGCCGCCGGGGTCGACATCGTGGGGATCTCGGATCTGGTGACCTTCCTCGAGAACACCGCCGACTACCGCCGCGCGCACCGGGAGCGCGAGTACGGCTCGCTGGCCCGGGACCGGGACTTCCTGGCGCGGGCCTCGCCGCTGCGCCACGCCGACGCCATCCGGGCCCCGCTCTTCCTCGTCCACGGCCGCAATGACCCGCGCGTGCCGGTGAGCGAGGCCGAGCAGCTGGTCGCCACCCTGCGCCGGCGCGGCCTGCGCGCCGATCTGACCGTCTACGACGACGAGGGTCATGGGTTGGCCCGGCTCGCCAACCGGCTCGACGCCTACCCACGGGCGGTCGCCTTCCTGGACGAGGTCCTCCGCCCCTGATCGGGAGGCGGCCCCCGCCCGACCGCACCCGTGGGCGTGCCGGCCGCGGCTCAGCTGGGGGGCGCCGCCTCCAGGCTGGGCATCGTCCCCGGCAGGGTGAGGTGGAAGGGCACGCCCATCGGGGTGCCGTCGACATCGGCGAGGGGGGCGCCGACCGTGAGGGTGAGCGGGCCCGGCGGCAGCGGTCCGGCGCTCACCGCGAGCGTGCGCGTCACCGGGCTGAAGGCGAGCTGCAGGCTGGTCACCACCGTGTCGCCGACGGTGAGGCTGACGGCGTGGGCGCTGACCGTCGACGGTCGCAGGTCGGCGTCGAACTGGAGCCGGAAGACGGTGGTCCCGTCGGTGCCGCCGGTGACCGACGTCTGCATCACGATGGGGCCGGACGGAACCGGCTGGAGCACGCTGGCGGTGACGGCGGTGACCCGGGCCCGCCCGCCCGCGACCCGTACCGTCATCTGCTCCCTGAGGTACTGGGGGGGCCGGGTGACGGTGGCGTCGCGGATCAGGTGGACATCCACCGCGAACGTGCCCGCCGCCGCCGCGATCGGGGTGGTGGTGACGACGTAGTCGCGGTTGAAGCGCCCGGGGAAGAGGGTCGCCGCGGGAATGCGGGCGCTGGCGGCCACCACCCGGGCGGCCTCCCCCTGCGCGCGGGGGCCCAACACCTGGGCCTGGGCCAGGGTGGCGGCGGCGGCGGCGGCGAGCCCGCTCGGGCTGGGCCCGGCCGCGCCCACGTCGCTGAGCCGGAAGGTGAGGACGGCTGCGGCGCGGTGGCCCGGCGCCCGCTCCAGCGCCGACACCGCGCTGCCGGCGGCGTTCCAGACCGGGTCCGTCATCCCGGGCCGGGCGGAGAGGGTCGTCACCGTCCCGGTCGCGGTGTCGACCACGGCCAGCTCCGGCGGACCGCCCGGGCGTGAGGTGGTGAAGGCGAGGAACCGTCCCTGGGGGCTGTAGGCGAGGTGGGCGATGTGGGCGCCGCGGGCGTCGGCGAAGAGGGCGGTGGGGTCAGACCCGTCGGCGTTGGCGAGCTCCAGGGTCTCGACCCCGCCGGCCGCGCTGACGTAGGCCAGGTGGGTGCCGTCGGGCGACCAGACCGGGCCGCCCACCAGCTGGGGCAGCGGGAGCGTGGTCAGGGTGGTGAGGTTGGTCACCATCGGCCGGCCCCCCGGAACCGAGTAGAGGTCGAGCCCCGACGGGGCGAGGACGAAGTACCCCTCGGCGCCGATCGCCACCCCGGCGTCCACCGGGGCCAGGTGGCCGTCGAGACCCACGGAGAGCAGACCGCTCGCCGTCGACACCAGCAGGTGGCCGCCGTCGAGCCAGGCCGCGGTGGGATCGGCCAGCGCCGAGCGCGCGAGGACCTCGACCGCGCGCGCCCCGGAGGTGTTGGCGACCTCCAGCACCTGGGAGCCGCCGGTGCCGTCCGCCCAGCCGGCGACGCTGGTGCCGTCGGGCGACAGCGTGACCCCTCGGACGGACCGGAGCAGGGGAACGCTGCTCGCGCCGTCGGGGGTCAGCCGGAAGACGGTGGTGAGCGGCCCGGGCCCGGCGATGCTCGGTGACCGCGGCTGGAAGGCCGGTCGCGATGTGGCCGGGACGGTCGGACGGGAGGTGGGCGAGGGCGCCCCGGTCGACGCAGGTGGCGTCCCGGTCGGCCCCGGCCCCGCGCTGAGCACGGGGATGCCGCTCGGGGTGGCGGCGGGCGTGGCCGACGGGACCGGCGTCACGCCCGGCGTGGGTGTCGCGCTCGGGGGCGGCGCCGGCGGGGTCGTGGTCGGGAGGGGGCTCGCGGTCGCAGAGGCGGCGACCCCGTTGCCCGCCACCCCCGGCGACGTGGTGATCGCGGCCGGGGGAGTGGGGCTGGGCGAGGCCGACGGGACCGCCCGGGCCGAGGGGTGGGTGGGACCGGTGGGAGCGGTGGCGGAGGGGGACGCCGTGGGCACCGTCCCCGCCAGCGCCCCCAGGGGCGACCCGGCGCCGCTCGCCGGCCGTGCCCCGACCGCGGGGGTCACCCCGATCGCGAGCGGGATGCGCCGGATCGCCCGCGCCCCGGTCGGGGCGAGCGGACCGGTGGCGGAGACGTAGAGCATGCCGCCGGGTCCCTGGAGGAGGCCGGAGGCCCCGTCGGCGAGGGCCACCTCGACCACCGCGGTCACCCGTGGACCGGGCGCCGGCGGGGTCGCGGATGCCCGCCCGGCCGCCGTTCCGAACGGGATCACGATCGCGTGGGCGGCCTCGGCGCCGTCCGCGGCGCGGGCGGCGGTGCGGGCGATGGTGACGACGTAGGAGACGTCGGGGGTGAGCGCGTGCTGCGGCCGGATCACGAGGTGCTGGGGGTCGATCCAGGTGGCGGTGTAGGGGACCGCGGGGCGGATCCGAAGCCCCGCCTCCACCGCGGTCTCGGACATCGGACGGTTGAAGCTGAGCTGGATGGCCTGGGTGGGAGCGAGGTCGTGGGTGCCGGCCTGGCGGCTCCGGGCGAGCACCGACTGGGTGGTGGGCGGGACGAGCGCGATCGAGATCGCCACCACGGCCAGCAGCGCCACCCCGGCCATCCCCAGCCCGGCCCCGAGCTTCACCCCGACGTCGAAGCGGCGAGCCCGCCGCTGCCGGGCCTCGGCCAGCAGGCGCGCGCGCAGGCCGCGCTGGAAGCCGGGGTCGGGCGGGGTACCCGGCCTCAGCCCGCGGAGCGACTGGAGATGCTGGGCGAACTCCAGCAGGTCGGGATCGTCGGTGTCGCCGTCGGGAAAGATCGCGAGCAGGTCGGGGTCGATGCCGGGGGGTGGCTGCTGCCCCCGTCGCCGTCCGGCCGCTCCCCACCAGCTCACGGCGCCCGCTCCGCCCGGACCGGCGGCGCGGACGCCCCGCCGACGGCGAGGGCTGCGCGAACGCTGCGGGTGCCCCGGTGGATCAGCAGCTTGATCGCCCCCTCGGTCTTGCCCATGATCATCCCGATCTCGGCGAGCCTCAGGTCCTCCGCGTACTTCAGGGTCATCGCCACCCGCTGCTGCTCGGGGAGGGCATTGATGGCGGCCCACACCCGGGCTGCCTCGGCGCGGGCGACCACCGTCTCCTCGACGGGGGGCCGGCCGTCAACCACGTCCCCCGCCTCCTCCAGCTCCGCCTCGGGGTGGCGGCGGCCGCGGTGGTGGTCGGCGATCGCGTTGGACGCGATCTGGTAGAGCCAGGCCGAGAACGGGTGCCCGGTTGTGCGGTAGCGGGGGAGGGCCCGCAGCGCCTTGAAGAACACCTCGCTGGTGACGTCCTCGGCGGCGTCGGGGCTGCCCAGGCGGGCGGAAGCGAAGCGATAGATCTGCGTGACATAGCGGTCGTACAGGGCACCGAAGGCCTCCGGGTCCCGCTTGGCGAGATCGATGAGCCGTGCCTCGTCGTCGGCAGCCGGGCTCACCCTCCTGGAACTCCAGCCGCCGCCAGCGGACGGCTCCTCTCGGTCAACGGGGGTCGGGGGGAAAGGTTATGGCCGGGCGCGCCTGCAGCACACTCCCACACTACGGACGCCCGGGGGGATGGGGCCGGACGCTGCCGGCGCCGACCCGGCCCCGGGGCCGCCCGGGGCGTGCTTCCTATACTCGGAGCGTGCCCGCCGGCTCCTGCCCCCTCGATCGGTGATCGAACGGTACGCGCCACCCGAGCTGCGGGCGGTCTGGTCGGAGGGGGAGCGGCTGCGGACCTGGCTCCGGGTGGAGGTGGCCGCGTGCGAGGCGTTGGCCGCCCTCGGCCAGATCCCGGCTGCGGACCTCGCCGCGATCCGGTCCGCCCGTCCGCCCGACCCGGCCCGGGTCCGGGAGCTGGAGGCGGAGCAGGGCCACGACGTCGCCGCCTTCGTCAGCGCGGTCCAGGAGTCGCTCGGCCCCGCCGGCCGCCACCTCCACCTGGGACTCACCAGCCAGGACGTGGTCGACACCGCGCTCGCCCTCCAGCTCACCGAGGCGGTGGCGATCCTGCTCGCCGATGCCGACCGCCTGCTCGCCGACCTGCTCGCCCTCGCGCGCGCCCACGCCCGCACCCCGATGGTCGGCCGCACCCACGGGATGCATGCCGAGCCGGTCACCTTCGGCTTCGTCTGCGGCAACCACCTCGACGAGATCCGGCGCGGTCGGGACCGTCTCCGGACCGCCGCGAACGAGGTCCGGGTGGGGCGCCTCCGCGGCGCGGTCGGCACCGGCGCCACGGTCGCCCCCGAGGTCGAGGCCCGTGCCCTCCGGGCGCTCGGCCTGGACGCCGCTCTGATCACGACCCAGGTGGTGGCCCGCGACCGCCACGCCGCGCTGGTCTGCGCGCTGGCGCTCCTGGGCGCCAGCGCCGAACGGTTGGCCACCACCATCCGCCACCTCCAGCGCAGCGAGGTCGACGAGGTGGCGGAGCCGTTCCGCCCCCTCCAGAAGGGCTCCTCAGCGATGCCCCACAAGCGCAACCCGGTGCGCAGCGAGCAGGTCTGCGGCCTGGCCCGCCTCCTCCGCGGCTACGCGGTGGCGGCGATGGAGGACGTCGCCCTCTGGCACGAGCGTGACATCTCCCACTCCTCGGTGGAGCGGGTGGTGCTCCCCGACGCCACCATGGCGCTCGGCCACATCCTGCGCACCCTCCGCGAGGTCGTGGCCGGCCTCGAGGTCCACCCCCAGCGGATGCGCTCCAACCTCGAGGCGGGCGGGGGCCGTGTGCACAGCCAGCGGGTGCTGCTGGCACTCTGCCGCGCCGGGCTCGAGCGCGAGCCCGCCTACCGGCTGGTGCAGCGTCTGGCGGCGCCCGAGGCCGGTCCCGACTTCCAGGCCGCGGTGCTGGCCGACCCCGAGATCCTCCGCCACCTCGGACGGCAGCGCGCGAGCGCCTGCTTCGACCTCGACCGGGCCGTCTCACCCGCCGCCGAGGCCCTCCAGCGCGCCGGCCTCGGGCCGGAGCCGGCCCCGGGGGCCTCGCCCCGATGAGCGCCGCGGTCGGCGGGTTGGAGGCGTACGGGCTCCGGCTCTGGCGGCGGGGCAAGGTGCGCGACACCTACGAGCTGGGCGACCGGCTGCTGATGGTCGCCACTGATCGGATCTCCGCCTTCGACTGCGTCCTCCCCACCCTGGTCCCCGACAAGGGTCGGGTGCTCACCGCGATGTCGCGGTTCTGGTTCGAGCGCACCCAGGCGGTCGTCCCCAACCATCTCGTCGCGGACGACCCCTTGGGCCTCCCCGCCGGCGCGCGCGGGGCGGTGCGGGGGCGGGCGATGTGGGTGCGCCGGGCCGATCGGATCGACGTCGAGTGCGTGGTGCGCCGGCGGCTGGCGGGCTCGGGCTGGGCGGAGGTGCGCGACCACGGCACCCTCGCCGGCGAGCCGGTCCCGCGCGGCCTCGGCGAGGGGGATGAGCTCCCCTTTCCCCGATTCACCCCGGCGGTGAAACGGGACAGCGGCCACGACGAGAACATCTCCCGGGCCCAGCTGCGCGACGCGGTCGGCGCCGAGGTGGCCGAGCAGCTGGAGCGCGTCAGCCTCGCCTGCTTCGCCGCCGCCCTTCCGGTGGTGGCGGCGGCGGGCTTCGCTCTGGTCGACACCAAGTTCGAGTTCGGGTGGATCGACGGCCGGCTCGCCTGCATCGACGAGTGCCTCACCCCCGACTCCTCGCGCTTCTGGGACACCAGCCGGGGCGCCGCACCCGCTGCGGGCGCCGGCTTCGACAAGCAGCTGGTCCGCGACTACCTGCTCCGGCTCGACTGGGACCGCACCCCGCCCGCCCCGCCCCTGCCGCCGGAGCTGGTCGCGCGGGTCCGCCACCGTTACCTGGAGGCCTGCCGACGGATCACCGGGATCGACGTGTCGCCGACGTCGTCGTCACCCTGAAGCCGGTCGTCAACGATCCCCAGGGCGAGGCGGTCCGCACCGCCCTGCACACCCTGGGGTTCGATGAAGTGACCGACGTCCGGGTGGGACGCTACCTCGCCGTCACCCTCGGCGGTGCCACCGCCGACGTCGCTGAGCGGGTCACCGCGATGTGCGAGCGGCTGCTCTGCAACGGCGTCATCGAGGAGTTCCGCTTCAGCCTGCGCGACGAGGCCGGCTCCGAGCCGGCCGGGTGATGCCGGTGCGCTTTGGGATCGTGGTCTTCCCGGGCACCTGGAGCGATCGGGACTGCGCCCACGCGGTGGCGCTGGCCGGTTCCGAGGCGGTCACGCTCTGGCATGCGGACCGCGAGCTGGCCGGGGTCGACTGCGTCATCCTCCCCGGCGGCTTTGCCTACGGCGACTACCTCCGCGCCGGCGCCATCGCCGCCCACGCGCCGATCATCGCGGCGGTGCGGTCGTTCGCGGCCGCGGGCGGCCCGGTGCTGGGGATCTGCAACGGCTTCCAGGTCCTCTGCGAGGCGGGACTGCTCCCGGGCGCGCTCCTGCGCAACCGCTCGCTCCAGTTCCGCTGCCAATGGACCGGGCTCCGGGTGGAGGGGCGCCCCACCCCCTTCACCGCCGGCCTCGCCCCCGCGACGCCGCTGCGGATCCCGATCAGCCACGGAGAGGGCCGCTACCACGCCGACCCCGACACGATCGCGGGGCTGGAGTTGGGCGGCCGGGTGGTGCTCCGCTACGTCGACGCCCGGGGCGCCGCCACCCCGGATGCCAACCCCAACGGCTCGCTCCACAACATCGCCGGGATCGCGAGCGCCGCCGGCAACGTCGTCGGCATGATGCCCCACCCCGAGCGCGCCTGCGAAGCGCTGCTGGGCTCCGCCGACGGGCTCGGGATGTTCCGGGCGGTGGCCGCGGCGCGCCTGGGGGCGGCCCGGTCCCGGTGACCGCCGCGGAGGCGGAGGGGGGGCCGCTCGACACCGCCGGGCAGCGCCAGGTCGCGGAGCGACTCGGCCGCGAGCCCAGCCCGACCGAGCGGGCGATGATCGCGGTGCTCTGGTCGGAGCACTGCTCGTACCGCACCAGCCGACGCCTCCTGCGCGAGCTGCCCGCCCAGGGGCCGCGCGTGGTCCAGGGCCCGGGCGAGAACGCGGGCGTCGTCGACCTCGGCGACGACCTCCTCTGCTGCTTCAAGATCGAGTCCCACAACCACCCCAGCGCGGTGGAACCGGTCCAGGGGGCCGCCACCGGCGTCGGCGGGATCCTCCGCGACGTCTTCGCGATGGGCGCCCGTCCGGTGGCGCTCCTGGACGCGATCCGTTTCGGCGACCCGACCGACCCCCTGCAGGCGCTCCGTTTCGCCCGGGTGGTCGAGGGGATCGGCTGGTACGGAAACTGCGTCGGCGTCCCCACCGTCGGCGGGGAGACGGTCTTCGACGCCGCCTACCAGGACAACTGCCTGGTCAACGCGATGTGCGTCGGCCTGGTGCCCCGCGACCGCCTCCGCCACGCCACGGCCGGCGGGCTGGGGAACCTCGTCCTGCTGGTGGGGGCGGACACCGGACGGGACGGCATCGGCGGTGCGGCCTTCGCCTCGGCGGCGTTCGACCACGACCGCGAGCGGAGGCGGCCGGCGGTCCAGGTCGGCAATCCGTTCCTGGAGAAGTGCCTGATCGAGGCCTGCCAGGAGCTCGCCGCGGTGCCGGGGATCGTCGCCCTCCAGGACTGCGGCGCCGCCGGCCTCACCAGCAGCTGCGCCGAGATGGCCCACCGGGGCGGGGTCGGGCTCGCCCTCGATGTCGCCCATGTCAGCCGGCGCGAGCGTGGGATGACCGCCGCCGAGGTGATGCTCTCCGAGTCGCAGGAGCGGATGGTGCTGGTGGTGGAGCCCGCCGCGCTGGCCGCGGTGCGGGCGCGCTTCGACCGGTGGGGGCTCCACTCCGACGTGATCGGGACGGTGACCGGGAGCGGGCGGCTGACCGTCCGCGACGGGGCAGCGGTCGCCGCCGACCTGCCCCTGGACCTGCTGGTCGCGGGCAGCCCCGAGCACCGGCCGCCGGCGCGCCCGCCCGCCGACCTGGCCGCCCGCCAGGCCCGCGACCCCCTCGACGGCGCTGATCCCCCCGACCCGCGCTCCGCCCTGCAGCGGCTGCTCGGGGCCGGCAGCTGCGGCGAGGCGCGCTGGGTGTGGCGGCAGTACGACCACATGGTGGGCGACGACACCGTCGCCGGCCCCGGGGGGGACGCCGCCGTGATCCGTCTTCGCGGCCGCGACGACGGCCTCGCCCTCACCGTCGACGGGGGCCACCGCAGCAGCCCCTACGCGCCCCGCGCCGCGGCCGCGGCGGCGGTCTTCGAGGCGGCCCGCAACCTCGCCGCGGTGGGCGCGGAACCGCTGGCGGTCACCAACTGCCTCAACGGTGGCAGCCCCGACCAGCCGGTTGGCATGTGGCAGCTGGAGGAGACGGTGGGCGGCCTGGGCGATGCCTGCCGCGCCCTCGGGGTCCCGATCGTGAGCGGCAACGTCAGCCTCTACAACGACACCCTCGGGCGCGGCATCCCGCCCACCCTGGTGGTGGGGATGGTGGGACGGCTGGCGCCGCTCGCGCGCCGGGCGGGGATCGGCTTCGCCGCCCCGGGCCACCGGGTCCTGCTGGTGGGCCCGTCCGACCCGTCGGCCGAGCCCGGGGCCGGCCTGGGCGGCTCCGAGCTCCAGCGCGTCCTCGGAGGCGCCTGCCACGGCCCCGCCCCGGTGGTCGACCCCGACCGGGAGGGGAGGGCGCGGCGGCTGGTGGGGGGCGCGATCCGGGCCGGCCTGCTGGCCTCCGCCCACGACCTGGCCCTGGGCGGCCTCGCCGTCGCCCTCACCGACGCCTGCTGCACCGGGGGAATGGGCTGCACGGTGTCCCCTCCACCGGCGCTCGGCCCCGACCGCCGGGCCCGCACCGCCTGGCTCTTCGGCGAGGTCGGTGCGCGCTTTCTGGTCAGCTGCGAGCCCACCGCCCGGGCGGCGCTGCGGGGGATGGCCGCGGCCGCGGGCGCGCCCCTCGTCGAGCTGGGCACCACCGGGGGCGACGCCCTCACCATCACCGGACTTCTCTCCGTCCCGCTGGCGGAGCTCCACGGGTGGTGGGGCGGCGCGATCGCGGCCGCGATGGCAGCGGCGGGCCGGCCCCCGCCCTGACTCGGGGCCGCGCCTCAGCGCAGCCGGGCCAGGCGCTCGTTCACCTGCAGGACGTTGACCACCGGCTCGCCGAGGAAGCCCAGCTCGGGGCCCTGGACCTGGCTCTGGACCAGGCGGCGCACCGCCCCCACCGGCAGGTGCCGCGCCCGCGCCACCATCGCCACCTGCACGTAGGCGGAGCGGGGGCTGATGTCGGGATCCAGCCCGCTCCCGGATCCGAGGACCAGCTCCGCCGTGGGCGTCACCCCGAGCCGGTGCCAGGCGGCGAGGCGGGCGGCCACCTGGGCCGCCAGCACCCGAGACCGCGGCCCGAGGTTGGCCGCCCCGCTCGCCATCGGGGTGTACGGGTCGGGGCGGCCATGGAACCACTGCGGCCCCTGCCAGGCCTGGCCGATCAGGGTTGAGCCGTTCGGCCCCAGAGACCCGCGCGCCTGGACGGGGAAGAGGGCGGTCGCCACCCCGGTGACGAGGAGGGGATAGCCCAGCCCGCAGAGCGCGGCGAGACAGAGGGCGAGGACGATCGACCGGCGCAGGTGCCGGAGCATCAGGCGAGCCGGGTCGCGGTGAGGAAGAGGTCGATCAGCTTGATCCCCAGGAAGGGCAGGATCAGACCGCCCATCCCGTAGACGAGGACGTTGCGGCGCAGCAGCGAGGCCGCCGAGCTGGGCCGGAAGCGCACCCCGCGCAGGGCCAGCGGGATCAGGGCGACGATGATGAGGGCATTGAAGATCACCGCCGACAGCACCGCGCTGGCGGGGCTGTGCAGGCGCATCACGTTGAGCGCCTCCAGCTGGGGATAGGTGGAGGCGAACAGGGCGGGGATGATGGCGAAGTACTTGGCCACGTCATTGGCGATCGAGAACGTGGTCAGGGCGCCGCGCGTGATCAGCAGCTGCTTGCCGATCTCGACGATGTCGATCAGCTTGGTGGGGTTGGAGTCGAGGTCGACCATGTTCCCCGCCTCCTTGGCCGCGGCGGTGCCGGTGTTCATGGCCACCCCCACGTCGGCCTGGGCCAGGGCGGGAGCGTCGTTGGTGCCGTCGCCCATCATCGCCACCAGCTGGCCCTTGGCCTGCTCGGTGCGGATCAACGCCATCTTGGTCTCCGGGGTGGCCTCGGCGAGGAAGTCGTCGACGCCGGCCTCGGCGGCGATGGCGGCCGCCGTGAGCGGGTTGTCGCCGGTGATCATCACCGTCCGGATGCCCATGGCGCGGAGCTGGGCGAAGCGTTCGGTGATCCCCGACTTGACCACGTCCTTCAGCTCCACGATCCCGAGCACCTCGCCCCCGTCGGCGACCGCGAGCGGGGTGGAGCCCGCCCGAGCGATGCGGTCGGCGAGCTCGTCGAGGTCCGCCGGCGCCCGTCCCCCCGCCGCCTCGATGAAGTGGCGCACCGCGCTGGTGGCGCCCTTGCGAATGCGGCGGTTGCCCACGTCCAGCCCCGACATCCGGGTCTGCGCCGAGAAGGGGACGAACCGGTGGGGCGGGGACAGCTCCCGCTCGCGCAGGTTGAAGTGCGACTTCGCCAGGACCACGATCGAGCGCCCCTCCGGGGTCTCGTCGGCGAGCGAGGCCAGCTGGGCGGCGTCGGCCAGCTCCGACTCGGTGTGCCCGCCGACGGGCAGGAAGGCCGAGGCCATCCGGTTGCCGAGGGTGATGGTGCCGGTCTTGTCCAGGAGCAGGGTGGAGACGTCGCCGGCGGCCTCCACCGCCCGCCCGCTCATGGCGAGGACGTTGCGCTGCACCAGCCGGTCCATCCCGGCGATGCCGATGGCCGACAGCAAAGCGCCCACGGTGGTGGGGATGAGGCAGACCAAAAGGCCGATCAGCACCACCACCGAGACCCGGCCGTGCGCGTACCCGGCGAAGGGCGGGAGCACAACCACGACCGGCACGAAGATCAGGGTGAGCGCGGCCAGGAGGATGGTGAGGGCGATCTCGTTGGGCGTCTTCTGCCGCTGCGCGCCCTCGACCAGCCTGATCATCCGGTCCAGGAACGTCTGCCCCGGCTCCGCCGTGATGCGGACCTCGATCCGGTCCGAGAGCACCCGGGTCCCCCCGGTCACCGCCGAGCGGTCGCCCCCCGACTCGCGGATCACCGGCGCCGACTCGCCGGTGATCGCCGACTCGTCGATGGAGGCGACCCCGGCCACGATCTCGCCGTCGGAGGGGACGACGTCGCCGGGCCCGCACACCACCCGGTCGCCGCGGCGCAGCTGGGAGGCCGGGATCTGGACCTCCTGGCCATCCGCCCCCAGGCGGCGGGCCAGGGTGTCGCCGCGGGTGCGCCGCAGGCTGTCGGCCTGGGCCTTGCCCCGGCCCTCGGCGAGCGCCTCGGCGAAGTTGGCGAAGAGCACGGTGAGCGCCAGCCAGATGGTGATCTGCCAGGCGAAGGCCGAGGGGTGGGCCAAGGCCTCGGCGGCGCTGATCACGGTGCCCGCCAGGACCACGAACATCACCGGGTTGCGGAGCTGCACCCGGGGGTCCAGCTTGCGGCCGGCGTCGATCGCGGCCGGGCCCAGGATGGCGCCGTCGAGGAGGCTGCGCGAGCGCACCACCCCGTGCCCGCCCTGAGCCATCAGAACAGCCTCCCGTGGCTGAACTGCTGCACCAGCGGGCCCAGCGACACCGCCGGGAAGAAGGTGAGGGCGCCGATCAGCAGGATCACCCCCACCAGGAGCCCGACGAACATCGGCGTGTCGGTGCGGAACGTGCCCGCCGACGCGGGCACGGTGGCCTTGGCGGCGAGGACGCCGCTGAGCGCCAGCACCGGGACGATGATGCCGAATCGCCCGATCAGCATGTCCACGCCGCCGACGACGTTGTAGAAGACGGTGTTGGCGGAGATCCCGGCGAAGGCGGAGCCGTTGTTGTTGCCCTGGGAGAGGAGGGCGTAGAAGATCTCGGAGAACCCCTGCGGCCCCCGGTTGAGCACGGCGCCGGTCCCGGCCGGGATCGCCACCGCGATCGCGGTCAGGACCAGCACCGTGACCGGCATCACCAGCACCCCGAGCGCGGCCAGCTTGACCTCCCGGGCCTGGATCTTCTTGCCGAGGTACTCCGGCGTCCGCCCCACCATCAGGCCGCCGATGAACACGGTCACGATCGCGGAGAGGAGGATCGTGTAGAGGCCGCTGCCCACCCCGCCCGGGGTGATGTCGCCCTGGGCCATCCCCGCCATCAGGGCCAGCCCGCCCAGGGGCGTGTAGGAGTCGGCGGCGGAGTTCACTGACCCGGTCGACGTCTGGGTGGAGGCGATGTCGTAGAGGACCGAGCCGGCGACCCCGAAGCGCGCCTCCTTGCCGTTCAGGTTTCCGCCCGGCTGGTGCGCCAGCCCCGCCGCCGTCGCCGCCGGGTTGGGGCCCTGCTCGGCCGCCACCGCCACCGCCAGCCAGCCGGCGAAGAGGACCGTCATCGCGGCCAGCACCGCCCCACCCTGGCGGACGCTGCCGACCATCCTCCCGAAGGTGTAGGTGAGCGCCACCGGGATGGCGAGGAGGAGCAGGATGGAGAGGACGTTGGTGAGCCCGGTCGGGTTCTCGAAGGGATGCGCCCCGTTGGCGTTGAATGGCCCCCCGCCATTGGTCCCGAGCTGCTTGATCACCTCCTGGGAGGCGATCGGGGCCCGGGGGATGGTCTGCCCCACCCCGTTCAGCAGATCGTGGATATGGGCCGGCCCGGCCAGCGTCTGGACCGACCCCTGGGCCACGAAGACCAGCGCGAACACGAACGAGATCGGGAGCAGGATGTAGATGACGCTGCGGACCACGTCGACCCAGAAGTTGCCGATCGCCGCCGAGCCGCGGCGGGCGAAACCGCGGATGATCGCGATCGCGACCGCCATCCCCACCGCCGGGCTGACGAAGTTCTGGACCGTCAGGGCGACCATCTGGGAGAAGTAGGACATTGTCGATTCGCCGGCATAGTTCTGCCAGTTGGTGTTGGTGACGAAGGAGACCGCGGTGTTCCAGGCCAGTGCCGGCGCCACCGCCGGGAGGTGCTGGGGGTTGAACGGCAGCAGTGCCTGGAACCGGAGCAGGGCGTAGGTGAGCAGGATCGACACCAGCGAGAAGATCAGCAGCGAGGCCGTGTAGCGCTGCCAGCCCTGTTCGCGTCCGGGGTCGACCCCGAGGGCCCGGTAGAGCGGACGCTCCACCCAGCTGAGCCAGTGGGCGCGGCCCTCGAACACCGCCACCATGTAGGCGCCCAGCAGGCGCCAGGCGAGGGCCAGGCAGACCACCAGGGCCAGCAGGGTGAGGGCGAAGCCCATCAGAACCGCTCAGGGTTGAAGAGCGCCACGCCGAGGTACACGAACACCGCGGCCGCGATCACCAGCAGCACGATGTCGCCGCCGCTCATCAGACGTGCTCCAAAGCCCGGGCCATGGCCAGCAGACAGAGGATCGCGACGATCGTCCCCGCCACCGCGATCAGGTCGGCCACCGCGCCATCATCGGCAACCCGGCGTCAATGCGCCCTCAACAGGGGCGGGCGAGGCGTCAACAATTCGTCAAGCGCGCCGGGGCGACGCTGACGGCGGATCCGCCTCCGCGTCGCCGGGATCGCTCAGCTCGTAGCCGATGCCGGGGTGGGTGCGCAGCAGGCGGCGGTGATCGGGCCCGAGCTTGCGCCGGAGCCGGTTGGCGTAGACCCGCAGGTAGTGGGGGTCGGCGCCGTAGCGCCCGCCCCACACGTGCTGCAGGAGCACCTGCTGGGTGACGATCCGGCCCTGGTGGCGGACCAGGTAGGACAGCATCGCGTACTCCGTGGCGGTCAGCCGGACCCGGTCGCCGGCCACGGTGGCGGTGTGGGCGGCGAGGTCGAGGGTGAGCGCGCCGACGCTCACAACGGGGGTGCCCAGGGAGCCGTCGCGTCCCCGTCCGTGCCGCAGGGCGACCCGGAGGCGGGCCTCCAGCTCCGCCATGCCGAACGGCTTGGTGACGAAGTCATCGGCGCCGGCGTCGAGGGCCGAGACCTTGCGCGCCTCCTCCCCGTGCGCGGAGAGGACCAGGATCGGCACCTGGCTGAAGCCGCGCAGGGAGCGGCAGACCTCCACCCCGTCGATGTCGGGCAGGCCCAAGTCCAGCACCACCACGTCGGGGCGCTGCCGCACCGCCTCGGCCAGGCCGGTCGCCCCGTCGCGGGCGGTCGCCAGCTGGTACCCCCGCGCGCGCAGCCCGATGCTGAGGGCGCGCACCAGCGCGGCCTCGTCGTCGATCAGCAGGAGGCGCGCCACGGTCAGCCCGCCCGCGCCGCGGGCGAGGCCGGCAGGCTCACCAGGAGGCCCAGTCCGCGGGCAAGGCCGGCATCCACGGTGAGGCTGCCGCCGTTGGCCTCGACGAAGGTGCGCGCGATGGTGAGACCGACGCCGGTGCCGATGGCGCCGGGTGCGGCACTGAGGTCGGGTGCGGAGCCGTTCCCGAACAGGCGGGCCACCCGCCCGGCCTCGATCCCGGGACCGTCGTCGACCACGGTCAGCGCGACCGTACCCGCTCGGGCGGCGGCGCGCAGGCGCACCGGGGTGCCCGCGGGCGTGTGCCGGGCCGCGTTGTCGAGCAGGTTGGTGAGCGCCTGAACGATCAGCGTGGCGTCGACCTCGACGAGCAGGCGGGAAGGCACGTCGACCGCGACCGGGTGCCCCTCGAGCTGGGGCCGGAGCCCGTCGAGGGCCTCCTCGACCAGGTCCGCCAGCACCTCGGGACGGCGGCTGACGGTGAGCGTGCCGGCCTCGATGCGGTGAACGTCGAGCAGGTTGGTCACCAGCCGCGTCAGCCGGTCGGTCTCGCCGTCGACGGTGGCGAGGAGCTGGTCGCGGTCGTCGGTCGAGAGCCGGACGGTGGGATCGGCGAGATCGGACACCGCCGCTTTGATCGAGGCCAGCGGGGTGCGCAGGTCGTGGGCCACCGACCCCAGCAAGGTCCGCCTCCAGGCGTCCACCTCGGCCAGCACCTCACCCCGCAGCGCGCTCTCGCGGAGCCGGGCGCGTTCGACGGCCAGGGCGGCGTGGTTGGCGTAGATGGCGAGCCGGTGCTGGTCACGGGCCCCCAGCGCCGGCCCGGTGAGCACCAGCAGCCCCACCGGGCGGTCGGCCGTCGCGAGCGGGAGCGTCCGGGTCCCGCCGCGACCGATCTGGGCCAGCGGGGTGCCCTGGCTGGGGAGAGGGCTCCCGCTGGCGGGGAGGCGTGCCGGCGGCGGGGTGCCGGCCTGGGCGGCCACGGCGAGCTGGGCGCCCTCGGGCAGGAGCAGCGTCACCGACGCCATCCCGAAGCCCTGGCAGACGGTCTCCACCACCCGGTGGAGCAGGTCGGGCAGGGGCCGGTCGCCGATGAGGAGGTCGGAGACCTCGAAGAGGCGGCGGGTGTCGTCCTCGCCCTGCCGGGCCTCGGCGCGGGCGCGCCGCTGCTCCGCGACCACCCGCGCCACCACCAGCATCGCCGCCGCGTACACGCCGAGGGCGACCCAGTCCTGGGCGGCGCTCACGTCGAGGGTGCCGTAGGGTGGGATGAAGAGCGCGTCGTAGGTGAGGAAGCCGATCCCCACCGCGGCCACGCCCACCGGGAAGCCGCCGATCGCCACCCCCACCACCACCGGCACCACGAAGGCCAGGGCGGAGGTGGCGCCGCTCAGGTGGGTGCGCACCGGCAGCAGCACCGCCGCCAGGGCCGCCGTCAGCGCGACCGCGGCGGCGAGTCCCGCCGCCGCGGGGACGAGCCGCCCCCCGCGCGTGACCCAGGGCCGCCAGCCGGTCATCCCGGCGGCGAGGCCCCGGCGCGGGCCGCCTCGGGCGCGATGACGTGCACGTCGAGACCGGCCGCGGCCGCGGCGCGGAGGATGCGGGGGCCCATCCCGCCGCCGAGCCCGCGCCACCCCGCCCGGCGGCGGGATGCGCCGACCACGACCTGGGTGGCGTGGCGACGAAGGGCCTCCGCCATCAGGGCCTGGGCCACGTCCTCGCCGCTCACCACCGCCCAGGTGGCCCCGAGGTCGTCGGCCAGGCGCCGGAGGTCCGTCAGGCGCTCCGAGGTCCCCGCATCGGACTCCGGCTCGGCGACATGGACGGCGTGGACGTCGCCCTTGGCGCGCGCTGCGAGACGGGCCGCCCGCCGCAGCAGATGGCCCTGGTCGGCGTCGTCGGCGACGCCCACCAGCACGTGCTCGCAGGTCTCCATCCCCGCCACCGGCCACTGCTCCAGCGCCTGCAGCAGGTGCTCCTCGGTCTCGTCAGCGAGGAAGCGGAGCGCCAGCTCGCGGAGGATGGTGAGGTTGCGGGTGGTGAAGAAGTGGGTGAGCGCGGTGGGGACCTGGGCGGCGGGATAGATGTTGCCGTGGACCATCCGCCGGCGCAGCTGCTCGGGCGACGAGTCGATCAGCTCGATCTGGTCGGCGCGGCGCACGACCCGGTCCGGCACCCGCTCGTGGATCGGGGTCCCCGTCATCCGCTCCACGCTGTCGGCGAGGCTCTCCAGGTGCTGGATGTTGACGGTGCTGATGACGTTGATGCCGGTGTCCAGCAGCTCCAGGACGTCCTCCCAGCGCTTGGGATGGCGGCCGCTCCCGGGGACGTTGGTGTGGGCCAGCTCGTCGACCAGGGCGACCTGGGGCCGGCGGGCGAGGACCGCGTCGCAGTCCATCTCCTCGAACTGGGCGCCGCGGTGGGTCACCACCCGCCGGGGCACCACCTCCAGGCCGCGCAGCCGCTCGGCGGTCTGGGGCCGCCCGTGGGTCTCCGCGAACGCCACCACCACGTCGCGGCCGCGGTGGTGGCGGCGCACCCCCTCGTCGAGCATCGCGCAGGTCTTGCCCACGCCGGCGGCGGCGCCGAGGTAGATCCGGAACCTTCCCGCCGGGGCGACCAGGTCGTCGGCCGGCTCGGGCCCGGTGACGGGGGGTGGCATCGGGGGCGGTGGCTCGATCGGGCCAGCGTACGGCTGCGCGGCCAGGTGGCGCCGCGGATCTGTTCACCGCCCGAGCTCGCCTGGTCGGTGGCGAGGCCCCCACCCGGGAGGCCCTCACCGCCGTGGTCGTGATGGATGGACGCTGCCTGTGCTACTCCCCCCGCAGGGCGACGGCGACCTCGCTCGTCCTGCGGACCAGTCGGCGGCTGCCGGGACAGGGGCGGAAGCCGAAACGGAGGTAGAAGCGGAGCGCCACATCGTCAAGGGCGTCGACGACGATGAACCGGGCGGCGGCGCGCGTCGATGCGTCCACGGCCCGCTCCAATGCATCGACGAGGAGCTGGCCGCCATGCCCCTGGCCTTGGAGGGAGCGGTCCAGGGCCAGGCGAGCCAGCAGGATAGCCGGGATGACCGCGGGTGAGCCGCGCCCGATCCCGTTCGGAACGTCGGCCCGGCGCAGCAGGTGAGCGGCCAGGTTGAAGTAGCCGACGACGGTCTGAGTGCGCGGTTCGACCCACACGAAGGTCCGCCCCGTGTTGGCGGCGTCCGCATGCCGGGCGAAGCGGCGGAGCCAGTCATCGAGAGGCATCGCGCGGCTCTCGAAGGTCTCGAGGTCGTGGTCGGACGAGAGGTGCTCGGATCGGTAGCGGCTCACTCCCGCTCGAAGATGCGAGGCCGCCGGGCCAGCTCGCGCAGCTCACCGGGCAACACCTCGTCGGGCGCATCGAGTGCCGCCAGCAGCTCGTCGAAGAAGTCCGAAGGCACCAGTGTCTCATGCACGACGGCCAGTTCCGCTTCTGCCGCCCGGGTGGCTGCCTCCAGCACGAACCCGGTCACCGACTCCCCGCGGGCAGCCGCCGCCTGGCGGATCAGCTCGGCGCGCTCGACGGGAACCCTCATCTCCAGCCGTGCCGTCGTCGCCATGCCGTACAGCATACGGCATGCGCTCTCCGGCCGCGTCGCCGGCTTCTCACCCGAAGCGGACGACCTCTTTCCTCAGGCGGCCGAGGGCCGCCGCGCCGCCTGGGGGTCTTCCGTCGCCGTCCCCCTGGCCGCGCCCGCGGGCTCCGTGAGCGCCAACCGGAGGACCTCCTGGACGTCACCGACGAGGTGGAAGGTGAGGCCGCCGCGCACGGTCTCGGTGAGCTCCTCCAGCTCGGGCTGGTTGCGCCGGGGCAGGAGCACGTCGGTGATGCCGGCCCGGCGCGCCGCCAGCACCTTCTGCTTCACCCCGCCGATCGGCAGCACCCGTCCCTGCAGCGTCACCTCGCCGGTCATCGCCACCGTGTGGCGCACCGTCCGCTCGCTGAACAGGCTGGCCAGCGCCGTCACCATCGCCACCCCGGCGGAGGGCCCGTCCTTGGGCACAGCGCCGGCCGGCACGTGCACATGGACCGCGCGGCGGGTGCGAGCGGGGTCGAGGCCGAGTGCCTCGGCGTGGGCGCGGACGTACGAGAGGGCGATCTGGGCTGACTCCTTCATCACGTCGCCGAGCTGTCCGGTGAGGGTGAGGCCACCGTCTTCGGAGAGCTGGCTGGCCTCGATGAAGAGGATGTCGCCGCCGGTCCCGGTGACGGCGAGCCCGGTCGCCACGCCCGGCACCTCGGTGCGCTCGGCCACCTCCGACTCGAAGCGTGCCCGCCCCAGCACCTCGTGCACCTGCTCGGCGCCGACCGCCACCGGGGGCGCGAGCTCGGCGCGGTCAATCCGGGTCGCCACCTTGCGCAGGAGCCGGGCCAGCTGGCGCTCCAGCCCCCGCACCCCGGCCTCGCGGGTGTGCTCCGCGATGATCCGCCGCACCGCGTCGTCGTCGACTGTCGCCTCGCCGGCGTCGAGACCGGCCTGCTCCAGCTGGCGCGGGAGCAGGTGGTCCCGGGCGATCGCGAGCTTCTCGTCCTCGGTGTAGCCGTCGAGGTTGATCACCTCCATCCGGTCCAGGAGCGGCTGGGGGATCGTCTCCACCACGTTGGCGGTGGGGATGAAGAGCACCTCGGAGAGGTCCAGGTCGACGTCGAGGTAGTGGTCGCGGAAGGCATGGTTCTGGGCCGGGTCGAGGGCCTCCAGCAAGGCCGAGGCGGGGTCGCCGCGCCAGTCGTTGCCGACCTTGTCGATCTCGTCCAGCATCACGACCGGGTTCTTGGTCCCCGCCTCGCGCAGGGCGCGGGCGATCCGCCCCGGCATCGCGCCCACATAGGTGCGGCGGTGGCCGCGGATCTCCGCCTCGTCGTGCACGCCGCCCAAGGACACCCGCGCGAACTTCCGTCCCAAGGCGCGCGCCACCGACTCCCCCAGCGAGGTCTTGCCCACCCCCGGCGGCCCCACCAGGGTGATGATCGCGCCCGAACCCCGTCCGCCGACGGCGGCGAGCCCGCGCTCCTGGCGGCGGCGGCGGACGGTGAGGAACTCGATGATCCGGTCCTTGACGTCGTCGAGGCCGCTGTGGTCGGCGTCAAGGATCCGCCGCGCCTCCTGGATGTCGAAGCGGTCGTCGGAGCGCACCGCCCACGGCATCGCCAGCACCCAATCCAGGTAGCCGCGGATCCAGCCGTGCTCGGGGCTCTGCTCGCTGGTGCGCTCGAGCCGGTCCAGCTCCCGCTCCACCTCGCCCCGCACCGCCTCGGGCAGGCCGGCGTCCTCGAGCTTGCGCCGGTAGTCGGCGACGACCCCGTCGTCACCCTCGCCCAGCTGACGCTTGATCGCCTCCAGCTGCTGGCGGAGGAGGAAGTCGCGCTGGCCCTTCTCCATCCGCTCGTTGACCTCGGTCTTGATCCGGTCCTTGACCGAGATCTCGGCCAGGATGTCGCGCGTCCAGGCCACCAGCCGCTCCAGCCGAGCCTCGACGTCGAGCGTCTCCAGCACCTCGACCTTCTGCTGCGGGCTGAGGTCGGGCGAGTATCCGGACATGTCGGCGAGCTGGCCCGGGTGCTGGATCCCGCGCACCATCTGCACCGCCCCCGGCGCCCCCCGCGATTCCAGCACGTTCTCGATCAGGGCCCGGTACTCGCGGGCGAGCTCGTGGGCGCGCTCCGATGTCGACTCCGGGTCCGGCACCGGGTCGACATGCACCCACAGCGCTCCCCCGTTGGCGGTGGCGGCGCTGGTGAGATGGGCGCGATGCAGCCCGCGCAGGACCACCGCCTCCACGCCGGTGGGCAGCTGACCCACGTCCTCGATCCGCCCGACGGTGCCGATCCTGGCGTAGCGGCCGTCGATCCGCGGAACCACCAGGACCAGCTGATCCCCCGATCGGGCGGCCGCGACCGCGGCGGTGGCCTCCTCGCCCTCGACCACGGTGGTCACGACCATGTGGGGCAGGACCACCCCCTGGGTCACCGGCAGGATCGGCAGCAACTGGCTCTGCGGCTCGGACACGCTCGCTCCTCTGGGGGCCCCGGGTCGGGGCCCGATCCACCCGGCGGTCCGACGTCGCGGCGGTCGGAGCCCGATCGGGTCGTCTTGGTCGACGTGTACCGCGACCGGAGGGCGGCCAAACGCCGGGCCCGGACGAGCTCCCGACGAGGCCGGAGCCGTGGTCCGTCACCGAGGAAGCGCACTGAAGGAGGCTCCAATGCACAGAATGGTGTACACTATGGCCCGGATGCCTCAGTACCTCCCCATCACCAAGGTGCGCCAGCAGCTGCTCGGCCTTGCCGCGGAGCTTGGGGAGGACGGTCGCATCGTCGTCACCCGCAACGGGCGGCCTGTGTTCGACATCGTCCAGCATGAGCGGCTGGAGGAGCTGGAGTCCCTCGTGGAGACGGCCGAGATCATCGCAGATCCCGACATGGCGGCGGCGCTCCGCCGGGGGATGGACGACGCCCGCCGGGGAGACGTCGTGGACTGGGACACCGTGCGCGGGGAGTTTGGCTGATCTATCGCGTCAGGCTGACGCTCAGCGCTTTGGCGATGCTGCGCGCGACGGAACGGCGCCATCACCCGCCGCTGGCCCGGGCGATCGATCGTTTGCGCATCGCGCCGGAGCGCCAGGGCACGGCCCTCCAGGGCGACCTCGCGGGGTACCGCGCGGTCCGGGCTCTGGCCGGCGTCTTCCGCATCGTCTACCGTGTCGAGGGGGACCAGGTGCTGGTCGTTGCCGTGGGTCGGAGGCGACCCGGCCGGCCGGCCGACGTCTACGTGGCCCTGGCCCGCCTCCTCAGCGCCGCCGGCCCCGGCCGCCCGCCGGCCCCCGGCCGCCCCGGTATCCTTGACCCCGGTGAGGGGTCCGCGGCGCCACGACCCGCCCGCGGCTGCCGGGGCACGGCGCGTGGCCACCGACTGGGACAAGCCCAAGGAGGCCTGCGGGGTCTTCGGGGTGCTGAGCGACGAGGCCGACGTGGCCCACCTCACCACCTGTGGCCTGTACGCGCTCCAGCACCGGGGCCAGGAGTCGGCCGGGATCTGCGTCAGCGACGGTGAGCGGCTGCGGGCGCACCGCGACATGGGCCTGGTCGCCCAGGTCTTCGACGAGGCAGCGCTGAGCCGGCTGCCCGGACACCTCGCGCTCGGCCACACCCGCTACTCAACGACCGGCTCGGCCCACCTCACCAACGCCCAGCCGTTCGCCTTCGAGCACGGCCAGCTCGGCCCGATCGCGATCGCCCACAACGGCAACCTCACCAATGCGCGGGAGCTGCGCCTGGACCTGATCGAGCAGGAGTATCCCTTCGAGACCTCGAGCGATACGGAGGTACTGGCGGCGCTCCTCTCGCGGACCCCGGGAGACTCCCTCGCCACCGTGCTCCAGCGCGCCCTCCCCCGGGCCGTCGGCGCCTACTCGCTCGGGCTGATCACCAGAGACAGCCTGGTCGCCGCCCGCGACGAGCTGGGATTCCGTCCGCTCTGCATCGGGCGGCTCGGCGACCGCACCGCCCCTGGGGGCGACGGCTACGTCATCGCCAGCGAGACCTGCGCCCTCGACGTGATCGGAGCCCACTTCATCCGCTCGGTCGCTCCGGGCGAGATCGTGGTGATCGACCGAGCCGGGCTCGCCAGCCACCGCTTCGGCGACAGCCACCGGCCCGCGATGTGCTCCTTCGAGTTCATCTACTTCGCCCGGCCCGACTCGGTGCTGGAGGACCGCAGCCTCTACGAGGTGCGGCGGGCGATGGGACGCAACCTCGCCCGTGAGGCGCCGGCGCCGGCCGACATCGTGATCCCGCTGCCCGACTCCGGCACCCCGGCCGCGATCGGGTACGCGGAGGCGACCGGGATCCCGTTCGCCGAGGGGATGATCAAGTCGCGCTACATCACGCGCACGTTCATCCAGCCGCGGGCGCAGCTCCGAGAGGCGGGGGTCCGGCTCAAGTTCAACCCCATGCGCCACGTCCTGGAGGGACGGCGGGTGGTCCTGGTCGACGACTCCATCGTCCGGGGCAGCACCTCCCGCCAGATCGTGGACGCCCTCCGCCGGGCGGGCGCGCGCGAGGTGCACATGCGGGTCGCCTCGCCGCCGATCCGCTTCCCCTGCTTCATGGGCATCGACATCGCGTCCCGGAGCGAGCTGATCGCCTCCGGCCGCAGCCCCGAGGAGGTCGGGCGGGTGATCGGCGCGGACTCGCTCGCCTACCTCAGCCTGGAGGGGCTCCGGGACGCGCTCGACGCCGGCCGCGAGGGGGCCGGGTTCTGTTTCGCCTGCCTCGACGGCGCCTACCCGGTGGAGGTGCCGCAGCAGCTGGAGATGGACAAGCTGGCGCTCGAGGGATGAGCGGCACCGCCAGCCGGCCGGTGCGGTATGCGGATGCTGGGGTGGACCGGGGCGAGGCCTCCGGGCTGGTGCCGCGGCTCGCCGCCCTCGGCCGGACCACCCATGGGCCCCAGGTGCTGGGCGGGATCGGGGCATTCGCCGGGTGCTTCCGGATGGAGCCGGGGCGCTACCGCGACCCGGTCCTGGTCAGCTCCACCGACGGGGTCGGGACCAAGGTGAAGGTCGCCGCCGCCGTCGGCCGCCACCGGGGCATCGGCCACGACCTGGTCAACCACTGTGTCAACGACGTCCTCACCACCGGCGCCGAGCCGCTCTTCTTCCTCGACTATGTCGCCGCCGGCCGGCTGGACGGGGGGCTGGTGCTGGAGCTGGTGGCAGGGATGGCGGAGGCCTGCCGGGCCGCAGGGTGCGCCCTGCTCGGCGGCGAGACGGCGGAGATGCCCGGCGTCTACGGCCTCGGCGACTACGACGTGGCCGGGTTCCTGGTCGGGGTGGCCGAGCGCCCGGAGCTGCTCGGCCCCGAGCGGGTCCGGGCCGGCGACCTCTGCCTGGGCCTCCCCAGCAGCGGGCTCCACACCAACGGCTTCGCGCTCGTCCGCCACCTCCTCGCCCAGCGCGAGCTGGGCTACGAGGCGGTCCTGCCCGGCTGCGACCGCCCGGTCGGAGACCTCCTCCTGGCGCCCCACCGGTCGTACCTGGACCCGGTCCGCGCCCTCCGCGCCCTCGGCCCGGTCCACGCCCTCGCCCACATCACCGGCGGCGGCATCCCGGAGAACCTGCCCCGGGTCATCCCGGCCGGGCTCTGCGCGGAGGTCGCCGCCGCGGCGGTGCCGGTCCCGGCGCTCTTCCGCGCGATCGCGGGGCTGGGGGAGGTCCCCGAGGCGGAGTGCTGGGCGACCTTCAACATGGGGGTGGGGATGATCTGCGTCGTCCCCGAGGCCACCGGCCAGGCCGTGACCGAGCTCGCGGGGCTCCCGGTCCTCCGGCTCGGCCGGGTGGTCGCGTCTGAGGGGCCCGACCGGGTGCGGCTCGACCTCACCCCGGGTCCGCCCGACCGGGGCGAATGAGCGCGGGGGCCCGGCGGCGGGCCGGGGTGCTGGTCTCCGGGGCGGGGTCCAACCTGCGGGCGCTCCTCGATGCCTGCGCGGCCCCCGACTATCCCGCCGCCGTCGTCGCGGTGGCTTCGAACCGGCCGGGGTGCCCCGCCCTCGCGCTGGCCCGCGCCCGCGGAATCCCGGTGGCGGCGATTCCGGTCGGTCGGGTCGGGGGCGACCCGGTCCGGCGGGACGCCGAGCTGGCGGCCTGGCTCGGCGAGCACGGGGCCGAGCTCCTGGTCTGCGCCGGCTACGACCGCATCATCCAGGCGCCGCTCCTGGAGCGCTTCCGCGGACGGATCCTCAACGTCCACCCCTCGCTGCTGCCGGCCTTCGCGGGCGGGATGCATGCGGTCGAGGCCGCGCTCAGCCACGGGGTGCGGGTGACCGGGTGCACCGTCCACCTCGTCGACGAGGGCGGGATCGACGCCGGTCCGATCGTGGCCCAGGAGGCGGTGCCGGTCCTGCCCGGTGACACCCCGGATCGGCTGCGGGCGCGGATCCACGAGGCGGAGTGGCGCCTGCTCCCCGCCGCGCTGGCGAGCCTCGCCTCCGGCCGGCTGATCCAAGACGGCCGGCGGGTGCGGGTGGGGGAGGGGCCGGCATGACCGCCGCGGCGCGGACCGCCGCGGCCCCCGGCGACGGGGCGCTCGGCGGGGACCGGGTCCGACCCGCGCGGGCGCTCCTCGGCGTGGCCGACCGGACCGGGCTTGCGGAGTTCGCCCGCGGCCTGGCCGACCTGGGGGTAGAGCTGGTCTGCACCGAGGGGACCGCCCGGGCCCTCCGCCGGGAGGGCCTGGCGCCCCGAACGGTGGAGGAGCTGACCGGGGTCCCTCCGATGCTGGGCGGCCGCGTCAAGACGCTGCACCCCCGAGTCCACGCCGGCATCCTCTTCCGGCGCGACGACCCCGTCCATCAGGCCGAGCTCGCCGCCCACGGCGCCCTGCCGATCGACCTCGTCTGCGTCAACCTCTATCGCTTCGCCGGAGCGGTCGCGGCGGGGGCCGCCGAGGCCGACCAGCTGGAGGCGATCGACATCGGCGGTCCCACCCTGCTGCGGGCGGCGGCCAAGAACCACCCCCACGTGACCGTGGTGAGCGACCCCGCCCAGTACTCGGACGTCCTCCAGGCCATCCGCGCGGGCGGCGTCCCGGCGGCCCTGCGCCGGCAGCTGGCGGCGACCGCCTTCGCCCACACCGCCGCCTACGACACGGGGATCGCGCACCACCTGGGAGCTGCCCTCGGGCCCGCGGGCTGGCCCGCGGAGCTGACCGTGGGCGGGCCCCGGCTGGCCTCGCTCCGCTACGGCGAGAACCCCCACCAGACGGGCGCGCTCTACCAGCTGGGGGCGTCCCCAACCGGTCTCGCCGCCGCGGTCGTCCACCAGGGCCACGGCCTCTCGTTCACCAACTGGCTCGACTGCGACGCCGCCTGGGCCGCGGTCCGCGGCTGGCCCGAGCCGGCGTCGGTGGTGATCAAGCACGCGAACCCCTGCGGCTTCGCCACCGCCCCGGACCTCGCCACCGCCTTCCGCCGGGCGCGGGCCTGCGACCCCCGGGCCGCCTACGGCGGGATCGTCGGGTGCAATCGACCCCTGGACCCGGACACCGCCGCGCTCCTCGCCGGGGGATTCCTGGAGGCGGTGGTCGCGCCCGCCGCCGACCCGGCCGCGCTCCGGCGGCTCGGCCGCCGGCCGCGCCTGCGCATCCTCGTGGTCTCGGGCCCGACCCCGCCGGACCCGCCTGCCGACACCGCGCCGGGCGCGCCCCGGCTGGACGTGCGGAGCATCGCCGGCGCTCTGCTGGTGCAGACCGTGGACGAGGGTGGTCCGCCGCCCGAGGACTGGCGCTCGGTCGCGACCCGGGCCCCGGGCCCTGCCGAGTGCCGGGACCTCGCCCTCGCCTGGCACCTGGTCCAGCTGGTGCGCTCGAACGCGATCGTGCTGGTCCGCGAGGGCCAGGCGATCGGGATCGGCGCCGGTCAGATGTCGCGGGTGGAGGCGGCCGAGCTGGCCGTCCGCCGGGCCGGCGGGCGCGCCCAGGGGAGCGTCATGGCCTCGGACGCGTTCATCCCGATGCCCGACACGGTCGAGGTGGCGATCGCCGCCGGCGTCACCGCGATCGTGCAGCCGGGCGGCTCGGTGCAGGACGCGGCGGTCACGGGTCGGGCGGACGCCGCCGGGCTGGCGATGGTCCACACCGGCCGCCGCCACTTCCGGCACTGAGCCGCCGAGGTCCGCGGGGCCGGTTGCCTCCTGGGGCCGGCTCGGCTATTGTCCGACCAGCACCGGCACGCGGAGTCGTACGCCCGCCCCGCCTCGGCCCGCCGGGTGTGGCGGTCCAGCCAAGGAAACGATTACCGATGAGTGAGCGGGCGGCCAGGGGTCACGGCGGCGCGACCGGCTGGGAGCCGGCCCTGGGCGGCTGCGACTACCCCGGCTGCGGCGAGACGGAGGCATTCCGCTGCCGCTACGTCGACCGCCGCCGGGTGGAGTGCGGCCGGGCCGGCTGCCGCGGCCACATGCGCCTCGTCGGCGGCCAGGGCTACTGCATGCGCCATGCCAGCATCGTCGAGGTGCTCCGGCTGGCGGCCGAGCGGGGCACCCCGCTCCAGCCGCCCGATCTCGACAACCGCGCCGCCTCCCTGGTCCTCAATGTGGCCCGGTCGCTGGAGCCGGGCCTGGAGGTCCGGCTGCGCCGATGGGCGGGCATGCGGCATCGGGTCTTCGACGACCCCACGGTTCGCTACAGCCGTCCGGACCGGGGCCGCCGGGAGCTCGGACGCTGGGAGCGGATCTGGGCGCTCGCCGGCCACAATGGCTACGTCCTCCGGGTGCTGCTCCGGGTCGAGGACCCCCGCCCCGAGACGGTGGTGCTGGCCGCGGACGGGATCGTCCTGCACCAGGAGATCCCCCCCTGGATCAGCCATCGCGGGCCGCAGTGGCCGAGCCCCGGGTCCCCCGAGGCGGCGGACGAGCGCCGGGCGTTCGTCGACCGCCTGCTGGCCGTCCTCGACGCCTACGCGGCCCGGCAGGGGCTCGCCTCCGAGCGGGCGGAGCCCGGCCCGGATCGCTGAGGCGCCCGGGCGCCTCAGCCCCGCCCGGTCCGGGATAATCAGCGGGCCATGGCCTACGAGGCGACTCCGGCGGCGCCCCTCGGCGCGGTGACGCGTCACGTCCCCGCCTACCCGGATCGCTGCCTCACCTACAGCCGCAGCTACACCGTCGACGTCACCACCCGCTGCGCCAAGCGGTGCGGCTACTGCGAATATCGCACCGACGGGGGCGGGCTGATGCCGTGGCCGGAGGTGGACCGGCTCCTCGACGAGGCGCGCGCGCTGCGCTGCCGCGAGGTCCTCATCATGTCGGGCGAGGAGCCCTGGAAGCTCCCCGACCTGGGCCTCGCCGACGAGGCCGCCTACGTCGATCGGGTGATCGAGGTCTGCCGCCGGGCGATGCGCCGCGGGCTGCTCCCCCACACCAACATCGGCCTCCTCTCCAGGGCCAGCCTGGCCGCGCTGAAGCCGTGGAATGTCTCCATGGGCCTGATGCTGGAGAGCGCCACCGACGACCTCGCCGCCCACGCGCGCGGCGGCGGCAAGCGGGCCCGGGACCGCCTGCACCACCTCGACCTGGCCGGCGAGCTCCGGATCCCCTTCACCACCGGGCTCCTGGTCGGCATCGGCGAGACCGAGGTGGATCGGCGGCGCACCCTGGAGTGGATCGCCGAGAGCCACGCCCGTCACCACCACGTCCAGGAGGTGATCGTGCAGAACTTCGTCCCCAAGGCGGGGACGCCGATGGCCGGCTGGGCCGCTCCCGATCCCGCCGTCGTGCGTGACACGGTGGCGATGGCCCGCGCCGTCCTGCCCGCGGACATCGCCGTCCAGGTTCCCCCCAACCTCAACGGGGACCGCTGGCCGGAGCTGGTCCTGGCCGGGGCCCGCGACCTCGGCGGCATCTCCCTCGACGGCGACTCGATCAGCCCCGCCCTGCCGTGGCCGTCCCACGAGGAGCTCCAGGCGGGAGCCCGGGCGATCGGCTTCCGGCTCCAGGAGCGCCTTCCGGTCCATGCCGAGACCGCCGCCGACCTGCAGGCCGCCGCCGACACCCTCCGCCGCGAGCTGGTCGGCGACGTCGTCACCTACGTCATCAACCGCAACGTCAACGTCAGCAACGTCTGCGTCGGCAGCTGCACCTTCTGCGGCTTCAAGCGAAGCTCGATCCGGGCCAAGGGGGCGTACCACCACGACCGCGCCACCATCTTCGCCAAGATCGAGGACGCGGTCCGGCGCGGGGCGACCGAGATCTGCATGCAGTCGGGGCTCTCCCCGGAGCTCGACCTCGCCCACTACGACCAGCTGTTCCGCGACATCAGGCAGCGCTGGCCCGGCCTCCACCTCCACGCTCTCTCGCCCGAGGAGATCCGCTATCTGGCGCAGCTGTCGGGACGTTCCCTCCACGACGTCCTCGCCCAGCTCCAGGACGCCGGTCTCGGCACCCTGCCCGGGACCGCGGCCGAGGTGCTGGTCGAGGAGGTGCGTCGGGTGCTGTGCCCGGAGAAGCTCACAGCGCAGGACTGGGTCGACGTGATGCGCTCGGCCCACCGCCTCGGGATCCGCACCACCAGCACCATCATGTACGGCCACATCGAGACCTGGTCGCACCGGCTCCGCCACCTGGAGGTGATCCGCAACCTCCAGCGCGAGACCGGCGGCTTCACCGAGTTCGTGCTGCTCCCGTTCCAGGTCGAGCACAACACCCTGGGCCGCTACTTCGGGATCACCCGCACCATCGCGCTGGAGGAGTCGCTCCGGTTCACCGCCTTCTGCCGGCTCTATTTCGGAGCGGAGCTGCCCAACATCCAGACCTCGTGGGTGAAGCTCGGGGCCGCGGGCGTGGCCGAGTCCCTCCGCTGGGGCGCCAACGACTTCGGCGGCACCCTGATGGAGGAGTCGATCACCCGGATGAGCGGCGCCAACCACGGCCAGAACCTGGAGCCCTCGGCGATCGAGGCGGCGATCCGGGGCGCCGGCCGGATCCCCCGCGAGCGCACCACCTGCTACGGAGAGGTCACCGCGCGTCCCCGGGACCAGGTCCGGACCGGATGGGGGGCGCTGCCGCTGGCGGGCGAGCCCCCCCATCCGGTCGCGATCGGCTGAGCCGTCGCGAGCGCCCGCTCGGGGGGCATGCCGGTGGGTCGGCGGCCGCCTGACGGCGGCTCGACAATTTCGCGCGCGTTGTGTCGCGGCGGCGTGGCCGCCGCTCGGCCAGCGGGCATACTGGCGCGGTGGGCGCGCACACGTATCGTCCCGGGTCGGGAGCCGACTTCGATCGCCTCTATCGGGATACCCGGGACCGCCTCCTGCACACGCTGATCGGGGTGCTCGGCGACCGGGGCGCGGCTGAGGACTGCGTCCAGGAGACCTTCGTGCGCGCGCTGGGGGTCTGGGGCCGGTGGCGGCCCGACGCCCCCGCGGAGGCCTGGCTGCACCGGATCGCCCTCAATGTCGCCATCTCCCACCGCCGCCGGGAGCGGATCCGGGGGGTGGGCGAGCTGATGCGGCGAATCGGGCGACCCGCCGGTCCTCCCGACCCCGCCGACGGGGTGGGCACCCAGGTCCTAGTGCAGGCGCTTCGCCGACTCCCTCCAAAGCAGGCCGCCGCGATCGTCCTCCGCCATCACCACGGCTACAGCAGCCGCGAGATCGCGGTCGCCCTGGGCGTGCCCGAGCGGACGATCGCCTCCCGCCTCGCCGCCGCCCGCGGCCGCCTCGCCGCTGAGCTCGGCGGGGGGGTGATCGAGGGGGAGGGTCAGAGCCCCGTGCCCCACGGCGCCGGGGCCGGCCCGGCCGGGGCCCACGTGACCCAGGGGCCGGCGGGATGAAGCGTCCGGACGACTTCGACCGCTGGCTCGCGACGCGGCTGCAGGCCGAGTTGGGGCACGCCGCCGCGGGGAGGGAGGCGCCGGCGTCGCCGCGGTACCGCGCCAGCGGTCTCCGACGCGGCCCGCGGCGGACGGTGTGGCTCACCACCCTCGGGCTTCTGCCCGCCAAGCTCCTCCTCACCGGAGCGGTG
>DAHUZL010000038.1 GCA_027306655.1 Candidatus Dormiibacterota bacterium | reverse complement strand
GGCGGCGGCCGCCTCGGCGGCGGCGGTGGCCGCGGCGGCGGCGGCCTCGGCGGCGGCGGCGGCGGCGGTCGCCTCCGCCTGCGACTGCACCGATGAGATCCGGCCGGCGAGCTGGTCGGCCTGGCCGACCACGGCGGCCGCCTGCCCGGTCAGCCGTCCCACCTGGGCCTGGTAGCTGAGCTCCTCCGCGGTGAGGCGGGCCCGAGCCCCCTGCAGCGCAATCACGATCCCGGTCTGGCGCTGCACCTCCTCGTGCTGGCGACGGACCAGGCGGCGGAGGGTGGCCTGCTCGGTCGCCAGCTCCGCGGCGAGGAGGGAGAACTGATGGTTGACCGCCTGGATCTGCACCGTGGCGTCGACGAAGGCGGCGATCCCGCGGCTATTGACGAAGGCGCTGGTGACGGTGGGGCCCTCGCCGCGCTGGTAGAGCTCCACCACCGCGCCGGCGAGCCGCTGCTGGTCGCGGTGGAGCTGGAGCTGGGTGAGCACCACCCGGGCGGTGGTGCGCGCCAGCGCGGCGTTGATGCGGTCGAGCCGGATCTGCGCCTCCACCAGCTGGCTGCGGAGCACACCCACCCGGCGGGCGGTGGCGGCCGCCTGCTGGACCGCAACGCCGCGCTCGCCCCGAAGGGTGCTGAGCGTGGAGTGGAGCGTCGACTGCTGCCGCTGGAGGGCGGCCTGCTGCTGCTGGAGGGCGGCCTGGCGCTGCCGGAGCTCAGCCTGGCGCCGCCGGATCGCGGCCAGCCGCTGTGCGTAGGTGCTGGCGGCCACCGGTGGCGCCGCGCCCACCCAGGTGGTCCCCACCAGCGCCACGCTCAGCGCGAGCACAGCCCAGCGGCGCGGCACGGGACGACGGAAGGATCGAGACATGAAGAGGAGGACGGAGTGCGACGACGGTCTCGCCGCCGCACTGTATCAGCCGGGGACCCCCCAGGCAAGCTTGGCCGCCCGGCGGAACGGGGCCGGCCTCCGTCACCGCCTTGTCACGGGCGGGGGGCGCGCGGGCGGCGACCGCCTGGAGGGGCCGGCTAGCGCCGGGCCGCGCGCGAGTCGGAGGGGCGGGCGGAGCCGACGGCGGCCGCCAGCATCCGCACCACCAGCCCCAACGCCGCGGTCCACCCGGGCCGCGAGCCGGGGCCCAGGTCGGCGCCCCGCTCCGACCCGGCGGCCGAGCCGGTCACCCGGGTCGACTCCACGTGGAGGCGGACCCGGCCGAGGCGTCGCCGCTCCAGCCACAGCTCGGTCCGCTCCAGGGTGAAGGGGACGGCCGACGGGGGAGCGTCACGTCCCCGCCGCGCGGCCTCCCGATGGAGCCACGCCGCCCGCACCAGCGCGGGCACCGTCGCCACCAGGGCGGCCGCGACCGGCCGCGCCCAGCGGGCGGACGGCAGCGACGGCCGGCGCGAAAGCGCCGGAGCCGAGGTCGGCGGGATGGCGGGTAGCCGTTCCATCCTGTGCGGCTCGATGGTACGCGGCCGGAACGGTGGGGCGGCAGCCACCGCCTCCTGTAAGCTGCCGCCATGCTGGACGGGGGCCCTCCGCCCGACCCGTCCGCCGCTCAGGTGGCGAGTGGCCGGCTGCGCCCCCTGCGCTTCGGCGAACTCCTCGACACCGTGTTCACGCTCTACCGCCGCAATTTCCTCCTCCTGGTGGCGGTGGTGGCGGTGGTCCAGGTCCCCTTCCAGGCCCTGTCGGCGCTGCTCCCCCGCCCGGCGGTGCAGCTCCCCCGCACCGCGACCGGGACCGCCCTCACCCAGGCGGAGACCCAGCGCCTCCTCCACGACCTGGTGACCAGCCTCTCGGTGGACCTCGCCCTCCTCGGGGTCACGTACGCCCTGGTCGTCCCTCTCCAGACCGCGGCCTTCACCCGCGCCGTGGCCGACCGCCTGCTCGGGCGCCCGGCATCGGTGGGCGCCGCCTACCGCGCGGCGACGGCGCGCTGGCTCCCTCTCCTCGGCCTCGGCCTCCTCCTGGTGGCGTGCTTCGTCGGCGCCTTCGCCGCCATCGCGCTCGTCTTCGCCCTCCTGGTCGCCGCGGGGCCGCTGGGCGCCCTGGTCGGGGTCGTCCTCGCCGTCGCCGCGGCGATCGCCGCCGTTGTCGCCTACGTGCGGCTCCTCTTCGGCAGCCAGGTGGTGGTGCTGGAGGGGATGGGCCCGTGGCGCGCCCTGGCGCGGAGCTGGAGCCTCACCCGGGGTCTGGCCTGGCGGGCGGCCGGCGTGGTGGTGGTGCTCGGCCTCATCGGCGGTGTCATCAGCCTGGTCCTGGGCGGACTGGTCGTCGGGGTGGGGGCGGCGTTCGGCGCCGGGAGCACCGCCGCCGGCGGGGTCACCGCGGTCGGCCAGGCGCTGGTCGCCATCCTGGTCGCCCCGATCCTCGCCACCGGCCTCACGGTCCTCTACTTCGACCACCGCGTCCGCCGCGAGGGGTTCGACCTGGAGCTGCTGGCGGCGCAATTGGCCGGGTCGCCCCCGGCGCCGTGAGGCGGGTCGGCAGGCCCGCGGCGCGGTCGCTGCGGCGGCGGGCCGCGGCCGTGGCCGTCG
>DAHUZL010000026.1 GCA_027306655.1 Candidatus Dormiibacterota bacterium | reverse complement strand
GGCGGCGGGTCGGGCGGCGGCGGCGCGGGCGGCGGCGGCGCGGGCGGCGCCGTGCCCGGGACGGCGGCGGTCGTAGGCGGCCCTCCGCTCCGGGGTCGAGATCTCGGCCCAGGCCGCCTGCAGCTCGGCGAAGAGGGCGGTGGCACGGGTCGCCGCCAGCCGCTCCTCGGGCGGGCGAACTGGCTGCCCGTCGGGGTGCAGCTCGCGCGCGCGCCGCCAGTAGCGGCGGCGCAGCTCCGCCCAGGGCGCCTCGGGATCGGCCTGGAGGACTTGGTAGACATCGGGGTGGGCGAGGGCCACGATCGCCGGAGTCTACCCGGTGGGCCGTCAGCGCCCGCGCGCCGCGCGCGGCCGCGGACGCCACGCCCGGCTGCTACGGTGGGACATGGAAGGCGGCCGGGGGGACGGTCCGCCCACAGCCACAGGGAGGCGCGCCATGCTCGCAGTCGGCGACCCGGTTCCGGAGTTCGAGCTCCCGGCCAGCACGGGAGAGGTGGTGAGTCCCGGCGCGCTCCGCGGCCGCCCCTGGGTCGTCTACTTCTACCCCAAGGACGACACCCCCGGCTGCACCATCGAGACCCGCGAGTTCGGGCGGGCGCTGGCGGACTTCGACGCCGCCGGGGTCCGCGTCTTCGGCTGCTCGGTGGGCGACGTCGCCGCCAAGAAGCGGTTCGCCGCCACCTGCGACGCCGACGCCCTTCCGCTGCTGGCCGACCCCGACCACCGGGTCGCCGAGGGCTTCGGCACCTGGGGCGAGCGCAGCTTCGCCGGTCGCACCTACCTGGGGGTGGCGCGTGCGACCTTCCTCGTCGACGCGGAGGGGAGGGTGGCGGAGGTCTGGCCCACGGTGACGCCGCAGGGGCACGCCGCCCAGGTGCTGGAGGCGGCTCGAGCCCGGCAGGGCTCCGCCCCCGGCTGACTCACGACCGTGGTCCGGTGGTCGCGTGCCGTCGGGGAGGCGGACTGGATCCGCGAGCGCCTGGCGACCCACCCCCGCGGCGTCTCGACGTCGGTGGTGCCCGGGGGGTTTCCGGCCTATGTGCGTCTGCTCCACCCGGCCGCGGACGACGGGCGGACGCGCCAGGCCCCCGTGCGCTGGACGCAGGTGGCCGCCTGGAGCGGGATGCCGCTCCGTCCCGATGCGGAGTTCCACTCGGTCGCGCTGCCGCCGGGGCGGCCGCCGGAGCCCGCGCCCTGGAGCCTCCAGGGCCCGCGGCTGGGGAGCCTCAGCGCCGACGATGCCGGACAGCTGGTGGCGCATCTCTCCGGGGCGACGTCGACGCCGGAGCGCTGCTGGTTCTGCCTCTGGGCGGGGTACGGCTGGGAGTCGCCGGCGCGGCTCGTCGCCACCACCGGCGACGGCGCGGGCGCGGTCCGCACGGCGCCGGCGGGGGACGATCCGGTGCCGGCCGAGGTGCGCCGCGGCCCCCTGGTGCGGCTGCCGGGCCGCGAGTACCTCCTCTACGAGGGGCCGATCACGGAGGCGCTCGCGTTCCTCGACCACTGGCAGCAGACCCCCAACCTATGGTGGCCGGACGACCGCGCCTGGTGCGTGGCCTCGGAGATCGACCTGGCATGGACCTATGTCGGCGGCAGGACGGCGCTGATCGAGCGGCTCGGTGCCGACCCTCGCCTGGAGACGCTCCGCGCGTGGCCGGGCCAGCCGCTGTGGCAGGTGGAGCCGTGGGTGCGGCGATGGGTCGAGGGGGGTGTGGAGGAGCTCCTCTCGGCGGGCGACTGCGTCATCGACACCGCCTGCGGCACGCTCCGCGCGGTCCTCGTGGACGAGGGCCGCGGGCCGGATCCCCGCTGGCTCCGGGTCAGTCGCACGGGTGGGGACGGCTCGTGGGGCGAGAGCCGGAGCCGGCTGCGGGCCGGCGCCGACCTTCGGGAGCAGCTCGGCCCCTGCCTGACCATGGCCGTGCTGAGCCTGGTGGATGGGTAGGCCGCTCGCCGTCGCGGCGCGCGGGGAGGCGGGTCAGATGGTGCGGACGGCGCGGTTGCCGAGGACGATCAGACCCGCACCGCAGGCGAGGAGGACCAGGAAGAGCACCTCCGGAACCAGCATGGTGCCGGTCTGGTTGTGCGACATCGCCAGGAACACCTCGCCCGACATCGCCATCAGCAGGAAGGTCGCCCCGAAGCAGGTGATGAGGAAGCAGGCGATCATCTTGAACGCCACCGTGCCCACCCGCTGGCTCCCGCCGGCCTCGAAGTTGAGCCGGCGGGTCAGCGCGGCCGACACCCCCATCGCGTAGCCGATCGCTCCCACCAGGAGGACGAGGAAGAGGACGAAGGGGTCCCAGATCGGCGCGACCAGGAACAGCATGGCGGAAGTATGTGCCGGCGGCAGGCGCCCGTTGCCGCCGTGACCGACGCGTTACATGCCCGCGAGGCCGTGACCCCGGGGCCGGACCGCCTTTCCCCGTCGCGTCCGCGTCGCCCCGCCGGGGGTGGGGGTGGGGTCAGAGGTGGAAGGGGTCCTGGAGACCGGCGGGGAGGCGGCCGGCGACCCACCCGTTGAGCAGGGTGATGTGGTTGGTGATGATGAGAAGCCCCATCCCAACGATCAGAACGCCGCCCACCATCGCCACCGGCCGCTGCGCCCGCCGGAGCGTGCGGAGGGCGGGGGCGGCCGCCTCCAGGAGGCAGGCCGCGACCAGGAAGGGCAGGCTCAGACCCACGGCATAGGCCACCATCAGCACGACGCCCCGGCCGGTCGCCCCCTGGGCCACCCCCGAGGTGAGCACCGCCCCCAGGACCGGGCCGATGCACGGGGTCCACCCGGCCGCGAACCCGAGCCCGAGCACAAAGCCGCCGAGCGGCCCGCCGCGGCGCGGCACGCGCAGCCAGGGACGGCGCTCCCGCTCCAGGATGGGGAGCCGGAGCACCCCCATGTACTGGAGCCCGAGCGCCACCACCATCACCCCGAGCACGGGGAGGAGGACCTGGCGCCACGGGTCGAACACCGTTTCCAGCGCGTAGAAGGCCAGGACGAAGAGCAGGCTCAGCCCGAGCACGAAGGCCCCCGCGTTGGCGAGGACTGTCAGCCGCCGCGGCACCGCCCAGGAGGTAGCGACGGCCATCCCGGCCTGGGGGATGCCCGGGTCGGTCGCGGCCGCCAGCCCTCGCGGCCCGGGCGCCCGGCCCCGGCCGGGGCTTCGGGGAGCCGATCCCCCGCCGCCCACCGCGCTCCCGCCCAGGAAGCCGAGGTAGGCGGGAACCAGGGGGAGCACGCAGGGCGAGAGGAACGATGCCGCCCCGGCGGCGGCCGCGAGCGGGATCGAGATCGAGTCGATGGTCACGGCGCCTCCTGCTCGCCGCCCATGATCGCGCATCGCCGGAGCCGGACCGGCACGTCGGCGGCCCGACTGCCGATACTGGCCGCAGGCGGCTGGAGGATGGTCGCCGGGCATGGCCAAGCCGAGGGACCGCCCCGTGCCGGGCGGCGGGAGGAGCCCGCGTGAGCGAGTACGACATTGTCATCCTGGGCGCGGGGACCGGGGGCTACGCCGCCGCCCTGCGCGCGGCCGGCCTCGGGCTCAGCGCCTGCCTGGTGGAGCGCGACCTGGTCGGCGGCACCTGCCTCCACCGCGGCTGCATCCCGACCAAGGCGATGCTGCACGCGGCCGAGCTCGTCGACGGCATCGCGGACGGCCGCGAGCGCTGGGGGATCCGCGCCACCCTCGACGGGATCGACGTCCCCCAGGTCCTGCGCGCCCGCGACGACGTGGTGCAGCGCAACTTCCGCGGCCTGGAGCAGCACCTGGCCGCCGAGGGGGTGACCATCGTCCGCGGCCCGGGACGCCTCCAGGGCCCGCGCGCGGTGCAGGTGGGCGACGGGGAGGTGCTCACCGCCACGCGCGCGGTCGTCCTCGCCTCCGGGTCGGTTCCGACCGTGCTCCCCGGCCTGGTCGTGGACGGGGAGCGCATCCTCACCTCCGACGAGGCCCTCCGGCTGGGGCGGGTTCCCCGCTCGGTCGTGGTGCTCGGGGCCGGGTCGGTGGGGGTCGAGTTCGCCAGCCTGTGGCGCTCGTTCGGGTCCGACGTCCAGCTGGTGGAGGCCCTCCCGGCGGTGCTCCCCCTGGAGGACCCCGACATCGGCCGGGAGCTGGCGCGGGCGCTGCGGCAGCGCGGCATCACGGTGCGGACGGACACCCGCTTCGAGTCGGTGGCGACCGTCGACGACGGCGTTCGGGTGATGGTGAGCCACGACGGGGCCCAGGAATCCCTGGAGGCGGAGGTCCTCCTGGTTGCGGTCGGGCGGTCGCCCGTGACCCAGGACCTGGGCTACGAGGCGGCCGGCGTCCGGCTCGACCGGGGCTACGTCGTCCCCCGCGACTGGTCGACGCTGGAGACCGACGTCCCCGGCGTCTACGCCGTCGGGGACCTCCTGCCGCCGCCATCCCTGGCCCTCGCCCATGCCTCGTTCGCCGAGGGGATGCTGGTGGCGGAGGTGGTGGCGGGCCTCCGCCCCCCGCCGATCGACTACGACGGCGTGCCCCGGGCCACCTACTCCAGCCCCGAGGTCGCCAGCGTCGGCCTCACCGAGCCCCTGGCTCGCCAGCGCGGCCTCGACATCGTCACCGACCGGATGCCGTTCGGCGGGGTCGCCAAGGGGCTGATCCTCGGCCAGGGCGGCTTCGCCAAGGTGGTGGCGGAGCGGGAGGGACAGGTGGTCGGCATCCACCTGGTGGGCGCTCGGGTGACGGAGCTCGTCAGCGAGGCGATGCTGATCACCAACTGGGAGGCCGACCCCGCCGACGTCGCCCAGCTGATCCATCCCCATCCCACCCTCTCGGAGGCGATCGGGGAGGCGCACCTCACCCTCGCCGGGCGTCCCCTCCACCAGGCGGTCCCGGCGTCGCGGCGGGCGAAGGCCCCCGCGACCGCGTAGCCGCCGCCGACCCCGCCGAGGTCGAGCCTCCGAGGATCAGGCGCAGTCGCCGCAGCGCACCGCCTCCGGGGTGGCCGCCAGCCGGTCGGCCGCGATCGCCGCCCCGCAGTCGTCGCACCGACCGTAGCTCCCCTCGTGGAGCTTGGCGATGGCGCGCTCCACCTGGGCCAGCGCTGACCGCAGGTGATGCGGGTGGGCGGGGTGGTCCTCCGCGAGCGCCTCCTTGGCCCGCTCGGCGTTGAGCGCCCTCTGGTCCGCCTCGTCGATCCGACTCTGGAGGTCGAGCTGGCGCGCCTGGAGCAGCTCGCCCGCGAGCCCGGGGTTCCACATCACGCTGCCTCCTCGCGTCGTGCGCGGGTGCGGCGCGGCGCGCGGTCGCCGTCGCCCCGCGGGCCGTGCGGGCGCGCCCCGGCATGGCCCATGAGCTTACATCCGGGGCCGGCCGGGGGGGCGGCCGGCGCGGGCCGGGTTCGGCTGGACGACGACGCCCGGATCAGCCCGGCTCCAGCCCCATCCGGCGCAGCTCGTCGTCCACGACCGCGGGGTCGAGCTTGGTGAAGAGGGGGCGGGGCGGGAGCAGGCGCTGGCCGGCGGGCAGGGTCTGCCACTGCCAGCGGCCCACCGCCTCAGCGTAGTCGCCGGTCAGGACCCGGTGCCGCCGCCCCTCGCCGTCGTCGTGCTCGGCGACGCGCGGCTCGCCGGTGAGCACCCCCGCATGGCCGAGCTGGCGGTGGAGCGCCTCGCTGCTGAAGGGGAGGAACGGGGCCAGGAGCACGCGCAGGTTGTCGACGCAGGTGAGGGCGACGTTGAGGATTGTCCCGGCGCGGGCGGGGTCGCCGGCCACCACCCGCCAGGGCTCCTGCTCGCCGAGGTACTGGTTCACCTGGGCGGCCAGTCCCATCGCCTCGGCCAGGGCCGCCTTCAGGTGCGCCGCCGCGATCAGCCCGCCGACCCGCTCGAAGCCGGCCTCGACCGCCGTGCGCACCTCGCGGTCGGCGGGCTCCAGCTCCCCGGCCGGGGGCACCGCCCCGAAGTGGCGATGGGCGAGCGAGCAGGTTCGGTTGACCAGGTTGCCCCAGGTCGCGACCAGCTCGTCATTGGTGCGGCGGACGAACTCGGCCCAGGTGAAGTCGGTGTCCTGGGTCTCGGGCCCGGCGGCGCAGAGGTGGTAGCGCAGCGCGTCGGGCTGGTAGCGGTCGAGGACGTCGCCGACGTAGATCCCGACCCCCCGCGAGCTGGAGAACTTGCGGCTCTCCATGGTGAGGAACTCGGAGCTGACGATGTCGTCCGGCAGCTCCAGAGGGGGGTGGCCGGGGCCGCCCCCGACCCGGCCCCCGGCGCCGTACCCGAGCAGCATGCTGGGCCAGATGATGGTGTGGAAGACGATGTTGTCCTTGCCCATCACGTAGTAGTGCCGCGCGGTCGGGTCCTGCCAGAAGTCGCGCCAGGCCCCGGGCGTCCCCGCCGCCTCGGCCCACTCCAGGCTGGCCGAGAGGTAGCCGACGACGGCGTCGAACCACACGTAGATCCGCTTGTCGCTGCGATCGGCGAACTCGGGCAGCGGGATCGGCACCCCCCAGCCGATGTCGCGGGTGTAGGCGCGGGGCTGGAGCTCGTCGAGCAGGTTGAGCGAGAAGCTGCGGACGTTGGGGCGCCACTGGGTCTGCGCCTCGATCCAGGCCCGCAGCGGGGCGGCGAACTGGGGCAGGTCCAGGAAGAAGTGCTCGGTCTCGCGGAACACGGGGGGCTCGCCGTCGATGCGCGAGCGCGGGTCGATCAGGTCCACCGGGTCGAGCTGGCGCCCGCAGGTCTCGCACTGGTCGCCGCGTGCCCCGGGATGGCCGCAGTGGGGGCAGGTCCCCTCGATGTAGCGGTCGGGCAGGGTCTGGCCGGTGCTGGTGGAGAACGCCCCCAGCGTGGTCTTGCGGAACACGTAGCCCCGGTCGAGCAGGGTGAGGAACAGATCCTGCACCACCCGGGCGTGGTTGGGGGTGGTGGTGCGGGTGAAGCAGTCGTAGCTGATCCCGAGGCGGCGGAGGTCGTCGGCGATCACCTGGTTGTAGCGGTCGACGAGCGCCTGCGGGGTAACCTCCTCGCGATCGGCCGCCACCGTGATCGGGGTCCCGTGCTCGTCGGTGCCGCTCACCATCAGCACCCGGTTGCCGCGAAGGCGGTGGTAGCGGGCGATGATGTCGGCGGGCACCCCGAAGCCGGCGACGTGGCCGATGTGGCGGGGGCCCTGCGCGTACGGCCAGGCGACCGCCACCAGGACCGGCTGGGACATGCTGACGATCCTATCGGGCCGCCGGGGGCCCGGTCTCGGCCCGGCCCGGATCCGGAGCGGAGAGCGGGGGAGGGCCGCTCGAGCCCGAGGGCCCGCCCCCTCGTCTGGAGCCCACCGCCCCTCGAGGGCGGGAGGGCCACGAGGCGAGTCGTCCGGAGGCCCGGGCCTTCCCGCCGGAGTAGCCGTACGATGGGTTCGCGCCCCCGCCGAGGTCCTGGATCACGGCGGTGCCACCCGCGGGCGGCGCGTGGCGACCCTGGCCCGCACGAGGAGGACCATCCATGGCGGACGTGCCCGTCACCACCGTCTCGGTCTCACGGCGCATCGAGGCGCCGGCGGCGCGGGTGTTCGCCATCCTCGCCGACCCGGCACGCCATCCTCGCATCGATGGCTCGGGGATGCTGCGCGAGGCCATCACCTCGGAGGTTGTCACCGCCGTCGGCGACGCCTTCCGGATCGCGATGCACAACGATGAGATGGGCGCCTACGAGATGACCAATCGCGTGATCGAGTTCGAGGCCGACAGGCGCATCGGCTGGGAGCCGGCCCTGAGCGCCGCGTCCCGGGAGGAGGACGTGGCCAGCATCGGCGACTCCGCCAGGCAGCGGTGGGAGTTCGAGCTCACGGCGCTCGGACCGGCCACGACCCTCGTGACCGAGACCTACGACTGCTCCCGGTCACCGGAGTGGTTGCGACGGGCCGTCCGCGGCGGCGAACGATGGCGCGAGAGCATGGAGGTCACCCTGGAGCGCCTCGAGGGCCTCTGCACCAGCTGACGCTGCCCATGCCACGTGTCGGGCTTCCGGGACACCCATCGGCTGAGCGCATCCGAGTGCCCGACGACGAGCAGCCGGTGGGGGCCGTCGCAGACAGGGACCGCTGGTGCGACCCGGGACTCATGCGTCCGCGGGCAGCAGGCGGAAGGCGAGCGCACCCGCCAGCGGACGCACGGCACGGAAGTGGCGCTCGTCCAGGGTCGCGACGTCGACGACGGCCAGCCGTTCGGCGAGCACCACCAGGGAGGCATCGGTGAGGCCGAGATTCATGGTGGCGTACCGGTCGGCAACCCGCACCGCTGCGGGCAATGCTGCTGGCCACCACTCGACGATGTAGGCTCCGGCAGCGAGGTCCGCCCGCCATGCGGCGGCGGCAGCGGCGCCCCCGCGGCTGGAGACGAGGTGATCGACCTCGGCGACCACCATCGGGGTGGTGACCAGCGGACGCTGCTCGCCCTCCAGCCAGGTTCGCACCACGCCATGGTGGGTGTCCTGCGAGTTCATGTAGGCCAGGATCGCCGACGAGTCGATGACGATCACCGCCCGCCGAATCCAGTCTGGGCAAGGTGTTCGTCGACGTGGGCGGCGAGGTCAGCGGGCCCGGCGAAGACGCCGACGGCGCGCGGTCTGACGCCGAGGGACGAGCCGGCCGCTTCCCGCAGCGCCTCGCGGATCAGCTCGGCCTTGGTGCGTCCCTCGGCGGCTGCCCGCCGCGTGAGGGCCAGGTCCACCTCGTCGTCGATATAGATGCTGCTCTTCCGCATCCCCACAGAATACCACCTGTCACCTGTCACCCGCCACCGGCTCGACCTGGTTCGGGCCCGGCGCGCGCGGTCGGGTTCCCGGCGCAGCGTGGTCGCCGACCTGGAGCGTCTCGGCGGTGCCCGCGTCCCTACTTCTTGGCGGCCTGGTAGTAGGGGCTGGCGCCCTGGGCGTGGTCGGTGACGTCGACCACATCGGTGATCTCGGGGAACCGCTCCTGGATCGCGGTCCGGACGCCCTGGGAGAGGGTGACCTCGGCCAGCCCGCAGCCCTGGCAGCCGCCCCCCATCTCCACGATCGCCACGCCGTCGGAGACCTCGATCAGCTCGATGTAGCCGCCGTGCATCGCCACCGCGGGATTGATCTCCTCGTCCAGGAGGGCCTGCACCTGCCTAGCGATGGGGCTGGCGGCCGCCGGCGCGCGCGTCTCGGCCCGCAGCGCGCCGGTCGAGGGGTCGGCGTCGATGAGGACACCGTCGAGCGACCCTCGCACATGGGCGGGCACCAGGTATCGGATCCCGTCGGGGCCGGGGATCTGCAGCTCATCGGGGCGCTCCTCGCCGGGGTCGGCCAGGTCGAACGTGAACACGAGACGGCCCTCGCGGCGCCCCGCGAGCGTCATCCGCACCCAGGCGTCGGGCCGGCGCGCGCGGGTGCGGACCTCGCTGATCCGGCGCGCGGCCAGGGGGCTGGTCTCGATTCCTGGGAGGGCGGGCGGTCCCTCCCCCCGGTCGTCGGCATCCGCCATGGTCGTGACCCTCCGTGCTCGGCGCACCCCCGCCCGTGGCCAAGAGTCTGACGCTACGGTGGGGCGGATGCCACGCCGGATCCTCCTCGTCCTCCCCAGCACCACCTACCGGGCGGCTGCCTTCCTCCGGGCCGCCCGGGGGCTCGGGCTCGCGGTGGTGGTCGCCTCCGAGGCCCCCACCTCGCTGGCCACCCTGCGGCCGGATGGGGAGCTGGTGATCGACCTGGGCGACCCCGGGGGCGCGGCCGACCGGGCGGCGACGCTGGCGGCGCGGTCGCCGATCGACGCGGTGGTCGGGGTGGATGAGGCGGCGGTGGTCGCCGCCGCCACGATCGCGGAGCGGCTCGGGGCGCGCGCCAGCCCGCCCGACGCGGTGCGCGCCACCCGCGACAAGCGGGCTCTGCGCCGCCGCCTGGCGGCGGCCGGGGTGGCGCAGCCGGCCTTCGCCACCTGGCCGGACCAGGTCGCCGACGCCTCGGGGGTGGCCCGGACGGTGGGGTTCCCGTGCGTGGTCAAGCCGGTCGACCAGGCCGGCAGCCGGGGGGTGATCCGCGCCGACGGTCCGGCCGCGCTGCGCCGGGCGGTCGCCCGGGTGCTGGCGATGCTGGAGGCGGACCGCGCCGCCGGCCGCTGCCGGCGCCTGCCCGACCCTCCCCTGCTGGTCGAGGAGTTCGTCGCCGGCCCGGAGGTGGCGGTGGAGGGGCTCGTCGACCGCGGGCGGCTGCGCACGCTGGCCGTGTTCGACAAGCCCGACCCTCTCGACGGGCCCACGTTCGAGGAGACGCTCTACTGCACGCCGTCGCGGCTGCCGGCGGCGGTGCAGCGCCGGGTCGCGGCCACGGCCCAGGCCGCGGTGCACGCGCTCGGCCTCACCGAGGGACCGGTGCATGCCGAGCTGCGCTGTCCCGAGACCGGACCGGTGCTGCTCGAGGTCGCGGCCCGCACGATCGGGGGCCAGTGCGCCGAGGTCCTCCGGTTCGCCGACGGGGGCAGCCTGGAGCGGCTGGTCCTTCGCCACGCGCTGGGCGACCGCCCGCTGGTGACCCGCCTAGCGCCGGGCGCCTGCGGGGTTCTGATGCTGCCGATCCGGCGCGCGGGGGTGGTCCGGGGGGTCGTCGGGCTGGCGGCGGCCCGCAGGGAGCCCGGGGTGGACGACGTTCGCCTGAGCGTCCCGATCGGGCAGCCGCTGCGCCCCCTCCCCGAGGGGGACCGCTACCTCGGCTTCGCCTTCGCCCACGCCCCGGAGCCCGCCGCGGTCGAGGTCGCCCTGCGCCGGGTGCGCCAGCTGGTGCGGGTGCGGGTCAGCCCACCGAGCGCCCCCGGAGGCGGTCCAGCGAGATCGCGCCCGGTCCGGTGAGGGCGAGGGCCAGGGCGGCCGCCCCGAGCAGGAGCGGGAACTCGTAGCCCCCCTGGCCGTAGAACCCCGTCTTCCAGTGGCTGGTCCGGACCGCCACCGCCATGTTGGCCGCGACCGCAAGGTTCGCCCGCGGGCTCATGAGCCCCAGCGCGATCGCCAGGCCGCCGCCGAGCTCGGCCGCCCCCGCCGCGTACGCTCCCGCGGTCGGCATCGGCACTCCCAGTTTCTCCAGGGAGGCGGCGAAGTTGGCAGGCCCGCTCCGCTCCCAGGCGGCGGGGTAGTTCGACCCCGCCGCCCGTGCCAGCCACGCCGGCAGGGGGCGGCCGGCGCCGCCCATGAGCTTGGGCAGCCCGTGGGCGGCGAGCGTGGTGCCCACGACGAGCCGCAGGGTGGCGAGACCGAGGTCACGTCGGTGCACGGAGGTTCTCCTCACGCGGGTGGATCGGGCGGGGCGGCGGGGTGGGACGGTCCGGTCACCGGCCCGGGCGCCTCCTCCAGGCTATCGCGCCGAGGCGAAGCGGGCCGACCATCCGCCCCGGAGGCCGGTCGGCCCCCCGCCCCGAGGGCCGGTCGGCCCCCCGGGGTGCGCCCGCCGGCCCGAGCCGGGGACAATGCGGGGTGCTCGACCACGGCCCCGCCCCGCGTCACCGGAGCGACCCCATGTCCTCGGCTCCCGGCCCCCGCGTCTGGTTCGTCACCGGCACCTCGTCCGGGATCGGCCGCTGCGTGGTGGAGGCGGCGGCCGCCCATGGGGATCGGGTCGTGGCGACGGTGCGCCGGCCGGAGGAGGCCGCGGCCGTCACGCGGATCGCCCCGGACCGGGTGCGGGTGGCGATCGCCGACGTCACCGACCCGGGCCAGGTGCGCCGGGCGGTCGCGCTCGCGGTGGACGGGTTCGGGCGGATCGACGTGGTTGTCAACAACGCCGGGCACGGGCTGATCGCGGGCGTCGAGGAGGCCACGGACGACCAGTGGCATCGCCAGTTCGCCACCAACGTCTTCGGGGTGATCGACGTCACCCGGGCCGTCCTGCCGGTGATGCGCCGCCAGGCCGGCGGCCACTTCGTCATGATCTCGTCGGTCTCGGGCCAGAGCGCGGCGCCGGGGCTCGCCTACTACGCCGCCTCCAAGCACGCGGTGGAGGGCTTCAGCGAGGCGCTGGCGCGCGAGGTCGCCCACCTCGGGATCCGGGTCACGATCGTGGAGCCGGGCATGTTCCGCACCGCCTGGGCGGGGCGCTCGCTGGAGCGCGCGGAGGGCGAGCTGGCCATCTACGCCCCCAGCTCCGGAGCGGTGCGCGACCGCCTGGCCGCCGCCGACGGCCACCAGGTGGGAGACCCCGCCCGGCTCGCCGCCGCGCTGCTCCGGGTCGTCGACGACCCCGACCCACCGCTGCGGCTGCCGATGGGACGGGACGCGGTGGACGGGATCCGCCGCAAGATCGCCCGCCAGTCCGAGGAGCTCGACCGTTGGGAGGCCGTCGCGGTCGACACCGCCTTCCCGCCGGCCTGAGGGCGGCCCGGGCCCGGCCGACCGGCGCCACCCGGTGCCGGACCGCCCGGGTATCCTCGCCGGTGTGCAGGCGACCCGGCTGCTCGCGTTCGCGGCGGTGGCGGCGGTTCTGATCGCCGTCCCCGGACCCAGCGTGCTCTTCGTGGTCAGCCGCGCCCTGGCCCTCGGCCGCCAAGCGGCGCTGCGCACGGTCGGCGGCAACGCCGCCGGCGAATTCGTCCAGGTGCTCGCCGTGGCGGCGGGGGTCGGGACCATCATCCAGCGCTCGGTGATGGCGTTCACCGTGATCAAGCTCGTCGGCGCGGCGGTGCTGGTCGCGCTCGGGTTCCGCACCATCCGCCGCCGGCGCCGCCTCGCCGCGGAGCTGGCGTCGCCCCCGTCCGCGGGCCCCCCGCCGCGCCACCGGCGCGTCCTCGGGGAGGGGTTCATGGTCGGCGTCAGCAACCCCAAGACGGTGGTCTTCTTCGTGGCGATCCTGCCTCAGTTCGCGGACCGGGCGGCGGGCCGCGTCCCGCTCCAGCTGCTGGTGCTGGGGCTGGTCTGGGTGGCCATCGCGCTGGTGTCGGACAGCTGCTGGGCGCTGGCGGCGGGCGCGGCCCGGCCATGGCTGGCGCGGACATCGCGACGGGCCCACGCGCTCGGCGGCGCCAGCGGAGTGGTCATGATCGGTCTCGGCGTGGGCCTGGGGCTCACCGCCCGCCGGGGGTAGGGGGGAGTCTGCTGACCTCGCTGCCGGGGTGGCCGACACGGGTCCGGGCCGGGCTTGCGGCGCTGCTGCTGGTCCTGTGCGCCGGCAGCGTCACCGCGACCGCCGCCTCGCGACCGGGCGGAGACCGCACCGGGGCGGCGGGGACGCCGGCCTGGACCCTGGTGGGGACGGCCGGGGCGCGGGCATGGCAGCTGGTGGAGGCCGGGTACACCCTGACCCTGGCCACGGGCTCCTGCGACCTCCGCATCCGGACCGCCGGGCAGCCCGCGACCTTCACGCTTCCGCTCACCGCCCTGGTGGGGCGGTCCGCCCTGCCCGCGCCGACGGCCTTCGTCGCCGCGGCCGGCGGCGCCGCGCTCACCCTGGACACGGCGGGGGGGGCGTCGGGTCTCCTGCTCACAACTGTCGTGACCGGCTCGCCGTCGTTCTTCACGGTGAAGGTGGTGGCGGCGGCCGGGCCCAGCCCCGCCACACCCAACTTCTTCGACGGCGGCACCCCGGCGACCGTGATGACGCCGGTGGCGGGCGGCTATACGCCCGACCCGTCGGTGGCCGCGCTCAGCCCCGATCCCACTGTGGTCGTCGGCGAGCTCGGCAGCCGCTACAGCGAGCCCTTCGCGCCGCCGCCGCTGATGGTCGGGCTGCACACCCCCGTGGGCTGGGTGGGCCTGGGTCTGGTGGGCGTCCCCAACGCGTCCATCATCGGGTACCAGCCGGGGGGCGGCCTCGCCGTCAACTACCCGCTCGCGACGCTGGCGACCTTCGCCGATCGGGGCGCGGGCGGCCGGGTGGGCCCGCCGACGCCGGTCGCAGGCGCCCCCCCCGCCGCCGCCGGGACGTGGCTGGGCTTCCCTCGCTTCGTCGTCACCATCGCGGCCACCGCCCCGGAGGAGCTCACCGCCTATGACCAGGCGCTGAGCGCGCTGGGCCAGGCGAGCGTGGCGTTCCCGCCGGGCTCACGGCCGGCGTGGTGGAGCTGGCCGGTCGCCGACACGTGGGGCCAGCAGTTCCTGGTCGACGGCCTCGGGTCGAAACGGCCCTTCACCTCCGGCTGGGTGCTGTCGATGGTGGCGGCGTGGCAGCAGCGCTTCGGGCTCCAGCACTTCACGGTGGTGATCGACGCGGGTTGGGAGTCCCGTCTCGGGAGCGCCATCCCGTCGGCCGGGTTCGGGGGGATTGCCGGGATGCGCCGGCTCATCGACACCCTCCATGCCGAGGGGCTGCGGGTCGTCCTCTGGTGGCCGCTCTGGCTCGCCCAATCGGTCACCGGCGGCCAGCGGCGGATCATCGACCCCACCCTTCCGGGATTCCCCGCGGCGACCCAGGCGGCGATGCGGATCCTCCTCGGCTCGGGTCCCGGTGAGCTCGACGCCGACGGGCTCAAGTACGACTGGGGGTACATCGACCCCCAGCCGGTGACGGCCCACTACGCCAACCCCGCCGACGGGCTGGGGGCCGCCGCGCTGTTCCACTACATGCAGATCCTGGCCCGAGCGGCGTGGACGGTCCAGCCGCAGGCGCTGATCGACGGCGGAGCCGCGGCGCCCCAGTTCGACAGCCTGGAGAGCATGCTCCGGCTCTACGACGCGCTCACCTCGCTCCAGTGGAGCGCCCGGGCGGCGATCGCCGCCGCCGCCGACCCCGAGGTCGCGCTGGATGGCGACGGCTTCATCATGGACGGCGGGCAGGCGCTGAGTCACATCGTCAGCAGCGCGGTCTACGGGACCCCCGCCCTCTACTACGCCACCCAGTGGGCGGGCGGCCAACCGATCCCGCTGGCGGAGGCGCACACGATCGGGCTCATCCTCAACCTCAGCGCGGAGCGGGGCCAGGGGGAGGCGCTGGCGCTCCCGGACGGGGCCTGGGCCTACGTGGTGCACGGGGTGGTGACCGCTCGCACGCTCGGAGACCTGGCGATGGTGGTGTTTCGGACGTCGCCGTGCGGCGCCATCGTCGGAGGGACGGTGGTGGGGGCGGCCGCGGGCCCGGTCACGATGCCGCTCCCGCCCGGGGTGACCGCGGTTCAGGTCGCGGATGCCGGCAATCCCGCCCTCTCCGCCACCATCGCCGGGGGCGCCGCGGCGTTCACGATCGCGGCCGGGATCGCCTACCAGCTGACCCTCAGCGGCGCCACCTGCGCCTGACCGGAGCGCCGGGGTGGCGACCTCAGGGTGCGAGCGCGACGTCCATCGTCCAGTCGATGTAGCCGCAGTAGCCGAACGGATAGCCACTGGCCCGGCCGATGGGCAGCGGTCCCGTGATGCGAAGGGGTGGGGCCGCGGGATCTGGGAGATACCCGAGCGATTGGCTCCGGACCACCAGGAGACCGATCGTGCCGGGCACCCACTGCGGATCGTCGGCCGCGCCGATCGTGGTCAGCTCGCGGGCGGGCCCCGATCGGCGCCGAAGCCAGACGCGGGGGGTCAGCTGCCACCGTCGGTCGGCCGTCGTCGTGTTCGGCATGCCGCTGCCGAACCCGGAGGGTCCCCCGAGGGCGGTGGACGCGACGTAGCCCAGCCGCCCGCCGGTGCCGAGCATCGGAGCGAAGGAATTGGCGCCACCGGGCGCGCTGACTGAGCGGCAGGTGCCATTGCTGGCGTCGCACACCGCGACGCGCGTGTCGCTCGCCCAGGCGGTCCGGAAGACACCGAGCGTGATGGCGAGCCTCGGGGCGTCGGGCGCCCATGACTGCCAGGAGGGGTACCCGAGTGCCGGGCCAATCAGGTGATCGGAGCCGGAGGGCACCGACACCAGGTGGAACGGCACCCCGTCCGCGGCGATCGAGGCGCTGCACGGGTAGAGCCCGTAGGCGAGGGCGCCGCCGTCCGGGGCGATGGTGACGTCGGTCGGGACCCCAAGAACCCTCCGCTGGAGGGTGACCGCCGGACCACCCCCGAGCGGGACCCGCTCGACCGCCCCGGTCTCACAGCGCCGCCACGATGTGCCGACGGCGGTCAGCGCGAGCGGGGGTGATCCGACCACCGCGGCCGCGGTCCCGGGTACCCGGTAGGAGGAGCGGGCTCCGGTCGCGGGATCGACGGCGAGCACGGTGGAGGGGGACGACCCCGCCGGGATCGCCGGGTTCACGTTCGGCGTGAGGCAGAGGATGTCGCCCGATGTCGCCCACCAGGCTTGGGCTCCGTAACGGGAGGCGTACACCGCGTGAGCGTCACGCCCACGGGCGGCCACGACGGACACGGTGCTGGTGCCGTGACTCTGGCGCGCGAACGAGAGCCACCGCCCGCCGGCGGATCACGCGAGGTCGGAGACGTCGGCCGCTGGCCCCACGACATCTCCGGCTCCAGCCTTGTCGATGACGAGCCGTCCCGCAGCCAGGAATGCCAGGGGATCGCGTGGAGTCCAGGCTGCGGCACCGGTCAGCGCGGCGCTCGCGCCAGGCATCCGCCTCACAGGGGGCGCCCCCGGCAGGGTCAGGGACAGACTCAGCGGTACCAGCGCAAGCGGAGCGGGCCACGCGCGGGCGGTGGCGGCGCCACGTGCCCTCGCCCGCCCGGACCCGGAACACGACCCCATTCCCTCTCCTGACTGTCAACGGGTGACAATCGTCAGCGGTGCTCCGGACCCGCCACGGGCCGACCGCGAGCTGCTGGGACGGCTCTGCGGCGACCGCCCCGAGCGGCAGCCCGGCCCTGAGTTCGACGGCCCCCGGCCGGACGTATGCTTGCCGTATGGCGATCGATCTCGACGCGCTGCTGAC
>DAHUZL010000014.1 GCA_027306655.1 Candidatus Dormiibacterota bacterium | reverse complement strand
CGGTAGCCTGGGCCGTATGCCCAGCCGACCGCGCCATCCCGCGCACGCCCTCTGGGGGCTGCGCGGCTACGTGCGCCCCTACCGACTGCAGATGGTGGCGATGGCGCTGGCGGCGACGGCCGGGGTCGGCGCCAGCCTGCTGGTCCCTCTCCTGACGATGTCGGTGATCAACGGGCCGATCGCGCACCATCGCGCGGCGGGGCTGCTTCCCCTTGCGCTTCTGGCGACACTCTTCGGCGTCGTCCAGGCCGGCCTCATGTTCAGCCGGCGATGGGTGCAGGCCACCGCGGTCCTGGGGTGGGAGACGGCGGTGCGCAACGACCTCTACGCCCACCTGCAGCGCCTCCACGTCGGCTTCCACGATCAGTGGCAGAGTGGTCAGCTCCTCTCCCGGGCCACCGTCGACCTCAGCGCCATCCGCCGCTTCCTCGGCTTCGGCCTGATCTACCTGGTGGTCAACAGCCTCCAGATCGCAGCCGTGGTCATCCTGCTGGTCCGGCTCGATCCCGGCCTGGGCGCGCTGGTCGCCGCCAGCACGGTGCCGGTCGCGATCCTCTCGCACCGATTCGAGCGCTCCTACATCCGCCTGTCCCGCCGTCTCCAGGACCAGGCGGGCGACCTCACCACGGTGGTCGAGGAATCCGCCGAGGGGATCAGGGTGATCAAGGCATTCGGCCGCCGGCGCCTGATGGGGGCACGCTTCGACGGCGGCGCCCGCGACCTCTACGCCACGTCGATGGCGAAGGTGCGCCTCACCGCCAATTTCTGGACGGTCCTGGAGCTGGTCCCCAACTTGGTCCTGGTCGTCGTCCTGCTGGTGGGCGCGCTGGCGGTGGGCGAGCACACCCTCTCGCTGGGCGGGCTGGTCGCCTTCTTCACCCTCTTCATCCAGGTGCAGTGGCCGGTCCAGTCGCTCGGCTACATCCTCGCCAGCGGCCAGGAGGCTCTCACCGCCGCGGACCGCATCCAGGAGGTCTTCGCGGCGGTGCCGGCCATCACCGACGGGAGGGTGGAGATCGCGGCCCCGGCGGGGCGGCTCGCCCTCGAGGGGGTGGGGTTCCGATTCCCGGGGACCGACCAGGACGTCCTCCACGACGTGTGGATGGAGGTGGTGCCGGGGGAGACGGTGGCGCTGGTGGGCCCCACCGGCTGCGGCAAGACCACGCTCACCCAGCTGGTCTGCCGTCTCCAGGATGTCACCGCCGGGCGGATCACCCTCGACGGCGTCGACCTGCGCGACCTCACCCTGGGGTCGCTGCGGCGGGCGGTCCAGATGGCGTTCGAGGACCCCGTCCTGTTCTCCGCCAGTGTGCGCGAGAACGTGGCACTGGGGTGGCCCGGGGCCGATGACCGGGCGGTGACCGACGCTCTCCAGGTGGCCCAGGCCGACTTCGTGCGGGAGCTCCCCTGGGGTCTCGACACACGCATCGGGGAGCAGGGGCAGAGCCTCTCGGGCGGCCAGCGTCAGCGGCTCGCGCTGGCCCGGGCCATCCTGGGCGACCCGCCGGTGCTGGTCCTCGACGACACCCTCTCGGCGCTCGACGTCCACACCGAGGCGCGCGTCGAGGCCGGTCTCCGGCGCGCGCTGGCGGGCCGGACCGCGCTGGTGGTCGCGCACCGCCCCTCCACAGTGGCGCTCGCCGACCGGGTCGCGCTGATGGAGGGTGGCACCATCACCCACGTCGGAACCCACGCCGAGCTGCTGGCCACCGTCCCGTCCTACCGAGCCATCCTCTCGCAGGCGGCGGACGACGACCCGGCCGCGTCCCGGGCCGCCTCGTGACCACTCTCGACAGCTGGCGCGGGGTCGGCGCCGAGCAGACCGACGACCTGCCCCAGGCGGCCACCCTCTTCCTGCGCGTGCGCTCGCGGCGACTTCTCGGCAGCCTGCTCCGGCCCCATCGAGTCCAGGTGATCCTGCTGCTCGCCCTGGTGGTGGCGGAGAACCTGGCGCGGCTGGCGACGCCGGTCCTGGTCAAGGTCGGGATCGACTCCGGGATCCCGCCGGTGGTGCACGGTCGGGGTGCTGCCATTCTCGTCACCGTCACCGTGGCGATGCTGGTCGCCGTCACCCTCCAGGCGGGCTGCCACCGGGCGTTCCTGCTCCTCTCGGGACGGATCGGCCAGGATGTCCTGCTCGAGCTGCGGCGGCGCCTGTTCGACCATCTACAGCAGCTCTCGGTCAGCTTCCACGAGCGCTACACCTCCGGTCGGGTGATCTCCCGGCTCACCTCGGATGTGGAGGCGATCGCCACCCTGCTGGAGACCGGGGTGGAGGACCTGATCTCGGCCGTCCTCCTGGTGCTCGGCACCGGCGTGCTCCTCCTGGTGCTCGACTGGCCCCTCGGGCTCGTCACCCTCGGCGCCTTCCCGGTGCTCACCTGGCTGGCGGCCTGGTTCCGGCGGGAGTCGGCTCGTGCCTACCGGCGCACCCGCGAGGCGGTGGCCCTCCTCATCGTCCACTTTGTCGAATCGATGCGCGGGATCCGCGCCGTCCAGGCCTTCCGCCGCGAGTCCCGCAACCAGGCGATCTTCGAGGCCATCAACGATCGCTACCGACTGGCCAACCGGCGCTCCTTCCGGCTGGTGGCGGTGTTCAGCCCCAGCGTCCGGCTGATCGGCAACGTGGTCATCGGGGTGGTGCTCCTGTACGGGGGTTTCCGTGTCCTCGACGGCGCCATGACGGTGGGCGTGCTGGCCGCCTTCCTCCTCTACCTCGGCCAGTTTTTCGAGCCGATGCAGGACATCAGCGACTTCTACAACACCTTCCAGGCTGCCAGCGCGGCCCTGGAGAAGCTCTCCGGCGTGCTGGAGGAGCGGCCCGCGGTGGCGCCGCCCGCCCAGCCCCGGGCGCCCGCCGCCGTGAGGGGCGAGCTGGAGTTCGCGGGTGTCCGATTCGGCTACCGCGAGCAGGTGGTGCTGGACACCCTCGACCTCACCGTCCCCGCCGGACAGACGCTGGCGGTGGTGGGGGCCACCGGGGCCGGCAAGACCACCCTGGCCCGGCTCGCCACCCGCTTCTACGACCCCACGATGGGGTCGATCCGCCTCGACGGCCTCGACATGCGGGCCTGGGACGAGGAGCGTCTCCGCGCGGCGGTGGTGATGGTGACCCAGGATGGCTACCTGTTCTCCGGGACGATCGCGGACAACGTCGCCTTCGGGCGTCCCGCCGCCGGCCGCGCCGAGGTGGTCACCGCCGCCCGGGCGGTCGGCGCCGACCGGTTCATCGCGCTCCTCCCGGACGGGTACGACACCGACGTCGGCAAGCACGGCGGTCGCTTCTCCGCCGGGCAGCGCCAGCTGCTGGCCTTCGCGCGGGCCTTCCTCGCCGACCCCGCGGTCCTGATCCTGGACGAGGCGACCGCCTCCCTCGACGTCCCCAGCGAGCGGCTGGTGCAGCGGGCGCTGCGGACCGTCCTGGCCCGGCGGACGGCGGTCATCATCGCCCACCGGCTCACCACCGTGGAGATCGCGGACCGGGTGATCGTGCTCGACCGGGGTCGGATCGTCGAGGATGGCCCGCCCATCGACCTGCTCGGCGGCGGCGGTCGCTACGCGGCGCTGCACGACGCCTGGCTGGCATCGCTCGCCTGATCCCCACCTATCATGCGGCCGGTGGAGCGTCCTGACGGTGCCGCCGAGCTGCTCCGCCGCGCGGCACGGCGGGTGCGCTCGGAGCCGGACCTCCGGCGGTCGCTGGCGGGGTGGACCGCGGCCGGGCTGGTCGCGACGGTGGGCGGCGCGGCGGTGGTGGGCGCCCTCGCGGGGTCCCACGGGCTGCGCGGGGTGGGCCCGTCGGCGGTGTGGGCCGCGCTCGGCTGGTGGGTCGTGGTGAGCCTCGTGGTCGCGGCCGGGAGCGCCTTGCTGATGGACCCGGCCTCGGGCCGCCGGGTCAGCGGGGTGGGCCTCCCCAACGGCCTCACCGCGCTGCGGGCGTATCTCTGCGCGCCGGTCGTCCTGCTGGCGCTGCTCCCGGATCGCACCCTCGGTCGCGAGCTCTTCCTCGCGGTCGCCGCCCCGGTGGCGATGCTGGATGCCGCCGACGGCTACCTGGCGCGCCGCGCCGGGATGGAGACGGTCCTGGGGCGCGCGCTCGACCCGATCATGGACACCCTCTTCTTCTCGCTCGGCGCGGTAGCCTGCTGGGTCCTCGGCCTTGTCCGCCCCTGGTTCGCCCTCCTGGTCCTGGCCCGCTACGCTCTCCCGGGGCTCGCCGTCGTCGCGGTGTATCCGAGGCTTCGGCGGCGGCCGCCCGTGGTCGCCACCCCATTCGGCAAGGCCAGCACCCTTCTGATCTCGGCCACGCTGCTCGCCAGTTCCCTGCTGGTCCTCGCGGGCGGTCCGGCGGCTGCCCTCCAGGTCGGAGCGGCGGTCGTGATCGCGGCCGCGGCGCTGGGCCATCTCGTGGTGCTGGTCCGCCGGACCAGGCTCGCGGCCGCCGGGCCTCGGGGGGCGGCCCCGGGCTGAGGCGGCCGCCGAGGCTCCCTCGGGTCGGAGGCGTCTCAGGCCGCGGTCGGGGGGCGCTCAGCCCCGGTCGAGGCCGCGCACCCGGAGCGCGTCGTCGTCGGCGACGACAGGCACGAGAGAGGGGACGGCAGCCCGCCCGAGGCGCTGGAGCACCGTGGTCGGACGACCTCGGTCGGCCCGGAGCGCTCCCACCCCGGAGCGCCCCTCGACGACGTGGAGGAGGCCCCCGACCACCGCGAAGGGGAGGAGCTGGAAGTCGACGAACAGCGCCAGAGCGGCGGCCGTCGGCAGGGCGACATGGAACTGGAGCAGGAGGAAGACCAAGAGCCCCTCCCGGACCCCGAGCCCGTTGGCCGAGATCGGGATGAAGGTGGCCAGCAGGGCGATCGGGAGGACCAGCGCGAACACCGTCCAGGGGACGGCGGCCCCCAGGGCCAGTGCGAACGCCTGCATCGCGAAGAGGTTGAGCCCCCAGCCCACGGTCCCGGCCAGGATGCTCTGGGCCACGGCCCAGGGGACGACGCGGTAGTGATCGAGGGCGGCGGTGAGGGGCTGGATCCAGTGGGAGAGGCGAAGCAGCCGGATCCGTCCGACCCGGCCCCCGGCGAGCCTGCGCACGGTCTCGGCACGGAGGGCGAAGCCCCACGCCACCACCATCGCCGCGGCGAACGCCGCGAAGCCGACCAAGCCGGGCACTCGCACCAGGGCGCGCAGGATCAGGGCGCCGCCGAGTCCCCAGACCGCCATCCCCAGGGTCCCGGCCATCCGGCTCCCCACGAGCGATGCGAGCATCGGCCCCTGCCCGGTGACCCGGCCGACCCGGACCGCCCGCACCGCGTCGCCGCCGACGCCCGCGGGCAGCACCTGGTTGACGAAGAGGCCGCGGCAGTACCAGCCGCCGAGGAAGCGCCAGCCCAGCGCGTGCCCGGTTCCCCGGAGGAGGGCGCCCCACTCGATGACGCTGGCGACCACCGAGAGACCGGTGAGGAGGAGCGCGAGCATCGCCCACCCGCCGGCGAGGTGCCCGAAGCGGCTGATGGCGGCGCCCAGGTTCACGGATCGGACGACCAGCGCCCCGGCGAGAAGGGTGACCGCGACACGGACCCAGGGTGAGCGCACCATCGGGAGGAGGGGGCGCAGCAGCCGGAGCGGGCGTGCCGTGGTCACGCCGGTGAGGGTCGCACAGCCCGTGCGAGCCCTCCGGTACTTGTGGATGATCCGTATCATGGCCGTAGCCGTCCGCTATCCCGATGCCGCCGGCCCGTGAGCCGGTCACCGGAATGGTAGCCTCTGCGCCAGCGGATGACCATAGCTGAAGTGCGCCCCGAGGTGCGGGTCCTGCCCCAGCTCGGAGGGCGGAACCGGCCCGGAGCCCGAGACGAGCCGCGGGACGACCCCCTGGCTGCGAACAGCCGTGCGATCCGGGTGGGCCGTCGGGTCCTCGAGATGGTGCCGGGGGCCACGGTGTGGCTGATCCTGCTCGGGCCGGTGGGCCTCGGCATCCTCATCGCCGCCGCCAACTTCGAGTACCTCTGGATCCTCGGCCTGGGCGCGCTCGCGCTCGATTGCTACTGGTTGGTCCGTCTGGTCTACACGTTTCGGTACGTCAGCCGCGGCTGGCGCCTGCTCGAGGCCACCAGCGCGATCGACTGGCGCGCCCGCCTGGCGGAGCTGCCGATCGGGCCGGGCACGCTCGACCCCAGCGGAATCACCCATGCCGTGTTGATCCCAACCTACACGGAGCGGTACGACGTCCTCCGCGCCACCATCCTGGCCCTGGTGGAGGCCGACTACCCCGCCGACCGCAAGGTGGTGGCCATCATCACCCGCACCACCGATCTCGGCGGCTGTGAGAACGTGGCCCGCCTGCAGGCGGAGTTCGGCGACCGCTTCCGCGCCTTCTGGCACATCAAGGACCCGCTCCTCCCCGGGATCGTGGTCGGCAAGTCGGCGGCGATGGCCTACGGCGGACCGGTCCTGAAGCAGGCCTGCGACGACCTCGGCCTCGACCCCGACCGGGTCGTCGTCACTGACCTCGACTCCGACTACCGCGTCCATCCCCAGTACCTCGCCCACATCACCCACGAGTACTGCCGCACCGCCGACCGGGGCACCTCGATCTGGCAGCCGGTGCCGGTCTTCCGCAACAACTTCTGGCGGGTCCCGGCCCCGGTTCGATGCATGGCGACCCTGTCCACCCAGTGGCAGCTCTACTGCCATCTCCACCCGCGCCGGCTGGTGATGTTCTCGGCCTACTCGATGGCGCTGCGGCTGGTGGACGAGGTCGGGTACTGGGACGACGACGCCATCCCGGAGGACTCCCGCTTCTTCTGGAAGGCCTTCTTCCACTACGGCGCCCGCCTCCGGGTGCGACCAGCGTTCCTGCCCATGTACGGCGACGCGCCCCGGGCCCGCGACTACGGCGGGACGCTGCTGAGCCAGTACAACCAGATCAAGCGCTGGGCCTGGGGCGTCACCGATGTCCCCTACGTGGCGGTGCGGATGGTGACCCACCGCGAGATCCCCTGGCGGGTGCGGCTGGCCCGCTTTCAGATGCTGATGTTCAACCACCTCGGCTGGGCCACCCTGCCCATCCTGATCTTCATCGGCGGGGCGCTGCCGTCGCTGCTCAACTATGACTACAGCCTCTCCGACACCGGCACCATCCTGGAGACCGCGGCGACGATCATCCTCCAGATGACGCTCCTCAACATCGTCGCGGTGGCGGTGCTCGACAACCGCATCCATCCCCGACCCCGCCTCTGGCCGTGGTGGCGACGGCGGCTGGCCGACCTGCAGATGCTGATCTACCCGGCGGTCTTCCTCCTCCTCAGCGCCCTGCCCGCGCTGGAAGCGCAGACGCGGCTGCTCTTCGGTGCCTACCTGGAGTACCGGGTCACCGAGAAGGAGTAGGGCGGCCCCACTACACTCGCACCCGATGCCCTCCCTCCCGGTCGTCTTCAGCGGCATCCAGCCCTCGGGCGCCCCCCACCTGGGCAACTACCTCGGGGCGATCCGCCCCTGGGTGGTGGAGCAGGCCGAGTCCCGCAATTACTTCTGCATCGTCGACCTCCACGCCCTCACGGTGGAGCGCGACCCCGCTCAGCTCGCCGACCAGACCCGCGAGCTGGCGGCGGTCTACTGGGCCTGCGGGATCGACCCTGCGCACTCGACGGTGTTCGTCCAGTCCCACGTCGCGGCCCATGCCGAGCTGGGCTGGCTGCTCACCTGCCTCACCCCGATGGGGTGGCTGGAGCGGATGACCCAGTTCAAGGAGAAAGCCCGCGGAGAGCAGGCGGAGCGGGTCGGGGCGGGGCTGTTCACCTACCCCGCCCTGATGGCGGCCGACATCCTCCTCTACCGGACCGAGCTGGTCCCGGTGGGCGAGGATCAGCGCCAGCACCTGGAGCTGGCCCGCGATCTGGCCCAGCGCTTCAACCATCGCTACGGCGAGACGTTCGTCGTGCCCCAGCCCCGGATCGGCCACCTCGGCGCCGGCAGCCGGGTGATGGGGCTCGACGACCCCACCACGAAGATGAGCAAGACCGGGGGTCAGGAGGCGGGCTGCATCCTGCTCCTCGACCCACCGGATCTCATCCGGCGCAAGGTGCTGCGGGCGCAGACCGACAGCGGGCGGGAGGTGGCGGTGGAGGTCGCCGGCCCTGGGGTCGCCAATCTCGTTGACATCTGGCGCGCCGTCACCGGGGCGTCCCGGGAGGACGCCGGCCGCTGCTTCGACGGGCGCGGCTACGGCGAGCTGAAGCGGCGGGTGGCCGATGCGCTGCTCGAGGTGCTGGCGCCGATCCAGGACCGCGCCCTGGCGCTGCTCCGGGATCGGGCCGAGCTGGACCGGCGTCTGGCCGACGGCGCCGCGGTCGCCCAGCCGGTGGCGGCCGGCACCCTCGCCAGGGCGCGCCGGCGCCTCGGGCTCCTGTCCCTCCCCGGCGGCTGAGCCCGGCGCCGATGGCCCTGGCCCGGCGGACGATCCGCAACACCGCGATCCTCTTCACCGCCCGCACCGCCTCGCGACTGCTGGTCTTCGCCGTCTTCTTGATCCAGCAGCGGACGCTGGGGGCGACCGGGTACGGGGAGTTCGCCACCATCACGGTGCTGAGCAACCTCTCCAGCATCTCCGCCGACCTCGGTCTCCAGATCGTCTATCTGCGCGAGGGCAGCCGCCACCGGGAGCGGCTCCAGGGTCTGCTCGCCACCGTGCTGGCGGCCAAGCTCCCGCTGGTCGCGCTCAGCCTCGGGGTGCTGACGGCGATGGTGCTGGTCGGCGGTCCGCCCCTGCCGGAGCTGCTCTGGCCCGCGTTCGCGCTCCTCCTCACCACCTCGATCGCCAACGTGCTGCGGAGCACGTTCTACGCCACCGGCGAGATCCGCTACGAGGCGATCGCCACCGGCGCCGAGGCGGTGATCCTGCTCGCCGGGACGGCCGTCGTCGCCAGCCTCGGCCTGGGGTTGCCCGCCTACCTCCTGGTGTATGCGGTCAGCTACAGCTTCACCTGCGTCTTCGCCGCGGTCGTGATCCGCCGCCGCTACTTCCCGATCCGGGTCGCGGTCGACCTCGCCGAGGCACGGCGCCTGGTCCGTCTCGGCCTCCCCTTCGCGCTCGCCTTCGCCCTCAACACCATCTACTTCAAGATTGACGTCATCATCCTGGACGGGCTGCGCGGCTACCACCAGGTGGGCATCTACCAGGCCGCCTACAAGTTCCTGGAGGGGCTGTCCTTCATCCCCCAGACGATCATGAACGCCATCTTCCCGGCGCTCGCGATCGTCCACCTGGAGGGACGCGGCCGGGTCCGCTCGCTGTACACCCAGGCCTTTCGGCTGCTGGCGGCGATCGCAATGCCGCTGGCGGTCGCGTTCGGGCTGGACGGGTCCGCCATCCTGCACCTGGTCGGTGTCTACGCCCAGTCGGCGACCGCGGCGCGCATCCTCGCCCTGGCGCTGCTCTTCCTGTTCGTCAACAACTCGTTCATCTTCGGCCTGGGGGCGATGGACCGGCAGCAGGCGTCGGTGTGGCTGGCGGGGTTCAGCATCGTCGCCAACGTGGCTTGCAACTTCGTCCTGATCCCCCTGTTCCCGCGCGGGCAGGGCTACCTGGCCAGCAGCTGGGCGACGGTGGTGACCGAGGTGGTCCTGCTCGCCGCCGGCTACCTGATGGTGCGGCGCCATCTCGGCTCCCTGCCCTGGTTGCGGCCGAGCTGGCCGATCGCGGGGGCGGGGCTGGTGATGGCCGCGGTGGTGGTGGCGCTGAGCGGCTGGAGCGTCCTCCTCGCCCTCCCCGTCGCCGGCCTCGCCTACCTTGCCATCCTGCTCGGTCTGGGCGGGCTGACGCGCGACGAGTGGCGCGTCGCGCGCCGCAGCCTGGGGCGGGGCGGTGCCGCGGCGGCGGCCGAGGGGCCGCCCGGTCCGCCGGCCCGATGATACGATCGGGGCCGTCGGCCTGCCCCGGCAGGGCTCCGGGGGACGTCCGGGGAGGGTGGCGATGGCGAAGACGGCGCTGATCACCGGGATCACCGGTCAGGACGGGTCATACCTCGCCGAGCTGCTGCTGGAGCAGGGATACACAGTCCATGGGGTGGTGCGCCGCTCCTCCACCCTCAACCGCGCCCGCATCGACCACCTCGAGCACGCCCACGGCCGGCGCGATCCCGATGCCCGATTCTTCCTGCACTACGGCGACATGACCGACTCCGGCGGTCTCAACCGGCTGGTCAAGACGGTCCAGCCGGACGAGATCTACAACCTCGCCGCGCAAAGCCACGTCCACATCTCGTTCGACCAGCCCGAGTACACCGCCGATGCCGACGGCCTCGGCGCGACCCGGCTGCTGGAGGCGATCCGAACCAGCGGGCTGCGCTCCCGCTTCTATCAGGCGTCGACGTCGGAGATGTTCGGCCTGGAGCCGCCGCCGCAGCGGGAGACGACCCCCTTCCACCCCCGCAGCCCCTACGGCGCCGCCAAGGCGTATGCCCACTGGATGACCGTGAACTATCGCGAGGCGCACGGCCTCTACGCCTGCAGCGGGATCCTCTTCAACCACGAATCGCCGCGCCGCGGCGAGAACTTCGTCAGTCGCAAGGTGACCCGCGGGGTCGCCCAGATCCTGGCCGGACGCCAGCAGCGGCTCCGCCTCGGCAATCTCGACGCCCAGCGCGACTGGGGCCACGCCAAGGACTATGTGCGGGCGATGTGGCTGATGCTGCAGCAGGAGTCCGCCGACGACTACGTCATCGCCACCGGCCGCACGCGGACCGTTCGCGAGCTGGTCGAGGTCGCGTTCGGCCTCGCCGGCTTGGACTGGACCGCCCACGTCGACCTGGACCCTGCCTATCTGCGCCCGGCCGAGGTGCCCGTCCTCTGCGGCGACCCCACCCGGGCCCGCGAACGGTTGGGCTGGGAGCCGGCGATCGCGTTCCCGGAGATGATCCGCGAGATGCTCGAGGCCGACATCCGGGCTGAGGGCCTGACACCGCGCCTGCATCAGGGCTGACTCCGCCGGGCGCTGCCCGCCACCGGGTGCTGGTCGACGCGCGGCCGCTCCAGGGCGGGCACGGCCGGCGCGGCATCGGCACCTACACCCGCCAACTGCTGCGGGCGCTGGTCGGCGCGGGGTTCGACGAGCGGCTGGCGATCCTGGTCGACCCCGGCCGCCCCCTCCCCGAGCTCCCCCCCGGTCGCCAGCTGGCCTGCCTGGCCGCGCACCGCAGCGGGGGCCGCCTCGGCTGCTACCAGGACGCCCTCGGGCTCGGCCGCACCCTGGCGCGGCTGGCCCCGGCCTGCTACCACGCCGTGCACCCGAGCCTGCCCCTGGCGGCCCCGGTCCCCGTCGTGGTGACGGTCCACGACCTGATCCCGTGGCGGCTTCGGGGCGCCGGCATGCGCGGCGAGCGCTGGCGGACCTGGCCGGCGCGCCGCCTGGTCGCCCGGGCCGACCTCGCCCTGGCGGTCTCGGAGACGACCGCGCGCGACCTTCGGGCAGCGACTCGGATCCCGCCCGGGCGGGTGCGCGTGGTCCCCGAGGGCCTCGACCCCGATCTCGGTCCACGCCCGCAGGCCGCCGAGCGGGTGGCGGCCCGGTTCGGGCTCAGCGGGCCGTACCTCCTCCATCTGGGCGCCCTCGACCGCCGCAAGGATCCGGCCGGTCTGCTGCGGGCGTGGGCGGCGGCGCGGGCCGCTGGCCTCGACGGCGAGCTGGTGCTGGCGGGCGAGCTCGGCCCCCAGGCGCCCCCCGACCTCGGCGGCGCGCGCCGGCTGGGCCACGTCCCGACCGATGCCCTCGCCGACCTGCTCAGCGCCGCCGGCTGCTGCGTGATCAGCTCGCGATACGAGGGGTTCGGCTTGCCCGCCCTGGAGGCGATGGGCTGCGGCTGCCCGGTCGCCGCCTACCGAAACTCCAGCCTCCCCGAGCTGCTGGGGACCGCCGGGTGCCTGGTCGCGGACGGCGACGCGGTGGCGCTGGGCCAGGCCGCGGCCCGGCTGGCCCGCCCCGGGCCGGAGCGGGAGGCCGCCCGCGCGGCCGGGCTGCGCCGGGCCGCGGGCTTCACCTGGTCGCGGCCCGCGGCGGCGACGATCGATGCCTACGAGTGGGTGCTGGGCGGGTGAGACACCTCTACCTTCTGCGTCACGCCAAGTCGAGCTGGGCCGAGCCCGGCCTGGCCGACCACGAGCGCCCGCTGGCACCCCGCGGCCGGCGCGACGCCCGGGCCATCGCGGCGCACGTCCAGGGCCATGGCGTGGCGCCTGACCTCGTGGTCTGCTCGACGTCCCGCAGGACCCGCGAGACGCTGGAGCCGCTGGCGGCGGCTCTGGCCGGCGGCGAGGTCCTGTTCGAGGCCGCGGTCTACGGGGCGACCGAGCGGCAGCTGCTCGAGCGGGTCCGCCGGATCCCGGACCGGGTGGCGTCCGCCATGCTGATCGGGCACAGCCCCGGCCTGGAGGAGCTCTGCCTCCTTCTCGCGGGGACCCGGCGGCCCGACCTCCGCCAGCGCATCGCAGCCAAGTTCCCGACGGCTGCCCTCGCCACCCTCACCATCGAGCGCGGCGGCTGGCGGGCGCTCGGCGCGGGCGACGCCGAGCTCGAGGGCTTCGTCACGCCCAGGGAGCTCGGCTAGCCCGAGGGGCGGGTGGACGCCGCCGACCGCAGGGCGGGCTCGGGCGCGGGCTGGGAAGGCGACGCGCAGGCGACCGGGAGGGGCGGCGACTCTGAGGGTCGGCGACGTATGGGGACGGGTCAGCGAGGCTGGCCGCCCTTGGCCCGCCAGTGGTCCAGCTCCGCCCGGGCACTCCGCCCTCCGGGCCCGAACCCGAAGGCGAGGAGGAACTGGGGCACGCCGCCAAACTGGGTGAGAATGACCGCCGACTCGGCCCGCTTGTCGTGTCCCTGGGCGAAGAAGGACCCCACCGGGGTGGCCTCGCCGCACCCACACCAGCATGTACCGGTCGGGAGGGGCCTCGACGAAGGGGGGCCCGAGTTGGGAGGCATGATGTCTTGAGAGTATACCAAGAATCGGTTCCTTGAAAGCCAGTCTTGAATCCAGGGATCTGGCACTGATGGGCGGAAGTCAGCTGGCCCCGGACGGGCGGATCAGCCGCGATCGGTGGAGGGTGGGGATGGCCGGAGAGCCCGTCGCCGTCGGGCTTGCGGTGCCCCCGGGTGGGGCCATAGGATGAATGGCGAACGGATGTCCGCACTCGAGGGTGATCCGAGAACCTGGGCCGAGTCGGAGCTCAGCCCCGTGGAGGCGCGCAAGTGGGGCGCGTACTCCACGCCCTCGGCGGCGACGCGCTTCATGGCGCGGTGGGTCCTGCAGGCGGCACCTCGGCGGGTGCTCGAGCCCAGCATGGGGAGCGGCGAGTTCCTCATAGCGCTGAGGGAGCGCCAGGCGGCTGCCGCTCCCATCCCTGAGGTGTGGGGAATCGAGCTCAACCCAACCGCATTCAGGTCGGTGTTGCGCCGTGGCTTGATTGGCGCGGAGCAGGCGATCCCCGCCGACTTCCTGCGAGTCAAGCCATTCCCGGTGGAGGCGGTGATCGGCAATCCGCCCTACGTCCGGCTGAGGCACATCCCGGACACGCAGGCATCCCTGGCGCGACGCATCGCCAGCGAGACCCTCGGGGAACCGATGGACCCCAGCGGGAGCCTGTGGATGCCCTTCGTCCTCCACGCGACGCGATTCCTCTCAGCAGGCGGCCGTCTCGCCCTTGTCCTGCCGTACGAGATGACCCACGTCCGTTATGGGTTGCCACTCTGGCGATACCTGGGCCGGCACTTTGGCTCGCTCAATGTGCTGCGCGTCCACGAGCGGGTCTTCCCCGGCATCCTTCAGGACGTGGTGATCCTGCTCGCGAGCCGGTTTGGGGAGCGGGCGACCCACGTCCTCTTCGAGACGTTTCGCACCGCCTCCGACTTGGACACCGGAGCCAGGTGGTCCCAGGCAACGATTCGGCCAGTCGACATTCTGAAGGGCCACCGCCCGTTCATCGCGGCGCTGCTCCCCAAGACACTTCCCATGTTGCTGGACGGCGCGGTGTCAGCGGCAACGGTGCCGATTCAGGACCTCGCCACCTTCAACATCGGATATGTTGCTGGAGACAAGCACTTCTTCCATCCGACGCCGGCAGACGTGAAGCGGTTTCGACTGCCACCGGCATCGCTTGTGCCTACCCTGACGTCCGGCCGTCGCGTAGCGCGTTCCGGACTCTGGACCTCCACCATCGGGCCCGGCGATCGGGGAATGTTGTTCCTCCCGGTCCAGCGGGGGTCTGCGCTGACGCAGGGCGAGACCCGATACGTTCGGCATGGTCGGCTGCTGGGGATCCACCACCGCTACAAGTGCCAGGTTCGGGACCCATGGTACGTGGTGCCCGGTGTCAGGCGACCTGATCTGATCGCGCCTGTCTTTGCACATGCACCGCTCCTGTTTGTGAACGATGCCGCGCTGGCGGTCTCGAATAGCTTCCTGGCCGGCCACGTCCACGGCACTGCTCCGGCCATGGTGGCTGGAGCGTGGTACACGTCCCTTACCCCGCTCCAAGCGGAGCTGAACGTCCACGCTCTGGGCGGCGGGGTTCTCGTGCTGGTGCCGAGGGAGATGAGCCGTATACGGGTGGCGCACCCTCGATTCAGCACCACCGACCATCTCACCCGGACGCATCAATTGTTGGTCGGTGGCGATGTGGAAGCAGCCTACCGATCCGGGGACCGGCCGATCCTTCAAGATGCGATGGGGCTCACCAAGGGCGACGTGGATGTGATCGAGGAAGGGGTGGAAGCCCTGCGGTTCTGGCGTGTTGCGCGGGGCCGTCCGCGGCTGGGGCTAGACGAAGATGTCCCAGAAGACGAGCCGGGAATTGAATTTCGCCACCATCCGGTCCAGGAAGGTGCCGAGCGATAGGTCCACGTCCAGACCCCAGTGCGTCATGTCATCGTCGCGGAGCAGGGGTGGATCCCGATTGAAATCGACGATCATGTATGCGAATTCGTCGAACACTCCTCGCACGTTCTTGTAGTCCCGGCCCGACCGGCCGCTGACCGCGGCGTACATCCGAGCGTACCGCTGGTGGTCGATCGGCTCGCGCTCCCGGTCCTGTTTGATTGAGCGCCAAGGGTGCAGGTAGACATAGCCCAGGGTCGTCAATGGAAAACGCTCTTGGAGGCTGACGGCCTCGCCCACGATGCCCTGGTAGTACTCGAGCACGTTCTTCCCGACGGAGCTCATCTGGCTGCGGACGCCGATCAGCATCAACGGGCCGTTGTCTGGGTCGACGACGGCC
>DAHUZL010000004.1 GCA_027306655.1 Candidatus Dormiibacterota bacterium | reverse complement strand
CCGCTCGTTGCCATGAGTTCAGGGCACGTGCGGTCACGTCAGAGCGCAGGGGCATGGAGGGCGAAGACTCGGACGATGATGATGACCGCGACGATCATGAGGATGATCACGAGGCGGAGGCGCAGGCCGCGGCGCATGGTGTGCGTACCATATCACCCACCCGGGGATCCTGCGTGGCAGTTGGTGACGACGTGACGGATCGAGGCGCTCCGGTCACCCGTGCTGGTGGAACGCGGCGGGCGCATGCTGATCCTATTCGCATCGACCTGGGGGTGGCGACGCCCCTTCCCCACTGGCCTTTCACGAGCCAGCGGGAGGACCTGGCGGCACGTGGCGCCAGGTTCGGCGGGGTGGGTGGGGCGACCATCGAGCTGCCACGAGCCAGCGCCACGCCAAAAGGGGCTCGTCACCCGCCACGACCTGAGCGGAGTGGGTGAGGTCGGCTCAGCCGACCCCACGCGGGCGCGACGAGGCAGCCGCGCGCAGCGCCTTGGCCGCCGGGCTGCTGATGTCGGCACATGCGGCGCAGACGTCCGCCGGCACCCATCCCCATCGCATCAGCACGGCGAAGAGGCGGCAGCCGAGGCAGACGCCGAGCGCCGCCTCCAGCGTGGCGGCCACGACCAGGGCGGCCAGGAGCAGATCGGCCACCCCATGGGCCCGGAATCCCAGGGCTGCCACGGCCGCCGCGACGGTCAGGGTGGCGCCGATCGCCTGGGCGAAGCGCTTGGGAGGCCCCGGGACCCACCGCGGCTCGGCGGTGAGGCGGGGCGCCACCACCCGCGTCGCCAGCTGGCCCAGGGGGCTCAGGGTGGGGCCGGCCAGGACTCGGGCACAGAAGCCATAGGCGAGAACGGCGCTCAGCCACGGCTGACCCAGCGCAATCGCCACGAGCGCGACCACGGCGACGCCGGCTGCGACCACCCTGGCGGCCACGTCGTTCACCGGGTTGGGGAAGTGCAGCCGGAGCGCGTTCACCCTGAGCGCGCTCATCCGCCGCTCCGCCCCGCCAATGTCAACATGCGTGGTCAACAATACCGCCATCCGCCCCGGCGGGGCCAGTGCGCCCCACCGGGGACCCGAAGCCGGCGCCCGTCGACGCGCGCCGGTCAGCGACCCCGAAAGGTGGGGGGGCGCTTGGCGAGGAAGGCCCGGACCCCCTCGGCAGCGTCGGACGTGGCGGCCGCCTCGACCTGGAGCTCGGTCTCGAGCGCGAGCTGCTCCTCCAGGGTCGCGGTCGGCGAGTGCTCGAGGGCCCGCTTGGTGAGGCCCAGCGCTCGAGTGGGTCCGGCCGCGAGCTCGGCGGCCGCAGCCGCGACGCCGCCCGCAAAGCCCTCCGCCGGCAGGACCCGGTGGACCAGCCCCATCCGCAGCGCCTCGACCGCGTCCACCCGCCGTCCGGTGAGGGCCAGATCGAGCGCCGCCGCCCAGCCGACGATGCGGGGAAGCAGGTGGGTGGCCCCTGCGTCGGGCACCAGGCCCACCCGGCTGAAGCCGCACGTGAAGGTGGCGGCGTCACTGGCGAGGCGGAGGTCGCAGGCGAGTGCGAGCGAGAGCCCCGATCCCGCCGCCACGCCGTTGATTCCGCCCAGCACCGGAATCGGCAGCCGTCGGAGGGCGCGGATCAGGGGCAGGTAGCCGAGTTCGAGCAGGCGGCGGACCTCGCCGCCGAGCGAGGCGGCGCCGGCCACCTCATCGAGGCCCTGACCGGCGCAGAAGCCGCGCCCGGTGCCGGTGATGACGAGGCAGCGCGCCGTCCCCGTGGCCCCGACGTCGGCCACCGCCTGCTGCAGCTCGGTCAGGAGGGCAAGGGTGAGCGCGTTCAGCTGCCGCGGCCGGTTGAGCCGCAGGGTGGTGACCCCGCCCGCGATCTCGATCACGAGAGCGTTCTCGGGGGGGTCTGGCGGCTGCTCACCCACGTCTGGCCCTCCGGCGGCTCGAGGACGGGCGATCGGGGAGACGTCCTCGCCGGCACCCCTGCCCGTCGGACCCACTCTATCCCGGAAGCCGCCAGGCCCCGCCACCCGGCCCGCGGATTGGCGGGAGAGAGGAGGCACCTCGCGCCCTCCGAGGTCCCCCCCAGTGGGTACAATCGGACGGCGACGGCCAGACGACCCGATCGCCTGCCGCCCGGCGACTTAGCCAAGTGGTAAGGCAGCGGTCTGCAAAACCGCGATCCCGGGTTCGATTCCCGGAGTCGCCTCCA
>DAHUZL010000219.1 GCA_027306655.1 Candidatus Dormiibacterota bacterium | reverse complement strand
CCCGGCCCGCGGTCGGACGCCGCCCCGGGGCGGGAGTGGCGGTCGCCGCGGGGGCGGCGGAGGCCGCGGGAGGGGCGGCGGCTCGGGCGGGCGCGGCCCGGCTCTCGGCGACCACCGCCATCGCCGCCTGCAGGATGTGCTCGGCGGCGGCGACCTCCTCCGTGAGCCGTTCCGCTCGGGCCACCAGGGCGTGCGCCTTCCCGACCGTCCGCGCCTGCTCCTTGCGCAGCTTTCCGAGCTGCGCCGCCGCCGTCTTGACCGCCTTGTTGGGCCCGGCCATGTCCACGACCTCCAGGTGCGGGGCCAGCCGGCCCCATCGGCGTGCGGATCCACGGTGCCACGGCGGACGCCCCCCGTCCAGCGCCCGGTGCGGTGGGACGTATACTCCGGCCCGTGGCGGACCGGGTGCTGTACATGGTGCGCCACGCAGTGGCCCTGGGGCGCGAGCAATGGGCCGGTTCCGACCGCGCCCGGCCGCTCACCGGCCGCGGCTGGGGTCAGGCGGTCCAGCTGATGGAGTACCTCGACGGACGGTCGGTGCAGCACTTCCTCACCAGCCCGGCGGTGCGCTGCCGCGACACCCTGGTGCCGGCGGCCCACCGCCAGGGGGCCGAGCTGCGCGACGAGGACCTGCTCGCCGACTTCGGCGGCGAGGACCTGGTGGAGTCGGTCCTGCGCAGCCGGATGCGGCGCGCCCTTCGGGTGATCGCCCAGCTCGACCCCGGGCCGGTGGTGGCGTGCAGCCACGGCGACACCATCCCGTTGCTGCTCGCCGAGGCGGGGGTGAACGGCCACCCCCCGTGCGCCAAGGGAAGCGTCTGGGAGCTCCACCTGGGCGCCCGGGGCGACGTCACCGCGGCCACCTACCGGGGGCGCCCGGGGGACCCGTGACCGGCGGCGCGGAGCCGTCCCTCCCCCGACCCCTCCGCGGCCGGGCCGTTCGCCTGCTCACGCGCCTCGGGGAGCACGGCTCCGACCTGGCCCTGCTCGTGGACCCCCAGCACCGGGTGCGCTGGGCGAACGCCGCCGCCACCGGGGCGGCCGACCCGGAGTCCGCCCGCCCCGCCGGGTCCCTGGCGCGCTGGGTCCAGGATCCGCGCCTCCCGGTCGCCCTGGCCCGGGCGCTGCGCACCGGAGAGGTGATCGAGGAGGACGTCGAGGAGGAGCCGGGCGGCCGGGTCTACCGGAGCCTGGTGGTGCCGATGGGGGAGCCCGACGGCCGGGAGTGGGCGCTGGTCCTCCTTCGCGACGACACCGCCGCCCGCCGGGTCACCCGCACCCACCAGGACCTGCTCGCCAACCTCTCCCATGACCTGCGCACGCCGCTGGCGGGGCTGCGACTCCTGGCCGAGACCCTGAGCGGGGCGGCCCGCGACGACCCGGTGGCGATGCGCACCTTCGCGGCCCGGATCGCGGTCGAGTCGGAGCGCCTCCACGTGCTCGTCTCCGGCCTGCTCGACCTCAGCCGGCTGGAGGCCGGGCTGGACCGGACCGAGCCGGTGCCCACCGACCTCGGCCAGGCCGCGGCGCAGGTGGTGGAGCGGCTCCAGCCCCAGGCCGAGCGGGCCCAGGTGGAGCTCCTCGCCGCGCCTGGGACCGCGATCGCGCTCTGCGACCTGCCCCGCCTGGAGCTGGCGCTCAGCAACGTCCTGGACAACGCCATCCGCTTCACCCCGGCCGGCGGTCGGGTGACCGTCACCGCCGCGGTGCGGGACGGCGAGCCGCTCCTCTCCGTGCACGACACCGGGCCGGGGATCACGGCCGGCGACCTGCCGCGGATCTTCGAGCGCTTCTACACCGGCGATCGCTCCCGGGCCACCCGTGGCAGCGGCCTCGGCCTCGCCATCGCCCGCCACGCGGTGGAGCTCCAGGGAGGCCGGATCGAGGCCATCAGCGAGCCCGGAACGGGCACCCGGGTCCAGATCTGGCTGCGGGAGGCCTGAGCCGCCGGGTCGTCCTCTACCATCCTGGTCGTGGCCGACCGCTCCCTCGACGTCGAGATCACCGAGCTCCGTGACGATGTCCGGCTCCTCGGCCAGCTGGTGGTCGAGGCGCTGGCGGCCGCGATGGGCGGGCTCATCGAGCGGGACGGCGATCGGCTGCGGGCGGTCATCGCCGGCGACGCCGACCTCAACGAGCGCCACCGCCGGGAGCGCGAGCGCGCGCTGGTGCTGATCGGCGAGCGCCACCCGACCGGGCCCGCCCTCCACCAGGTGGTGGGGCTCATGCTGATGGGCTCAGAGCTGGAGCGGATGGGCGACCACGCCAAGAGCTGCGCCCGCCTCGCCCTCCCGCTGATCGAGCTGCGCTCGCGCCCGCGCCTCGACGACATCGAGCGTCTGGGCGCCTTCGTCGAGGAGCAGGTGCGCGACATCCTGGCCGCGGTCACCGAGGGCGACGCCCGCCGAGCCCAGGACGTCGCCGCCCGGGACGACCGCATCGACCGCATCTATCACCGCCTCTTCGACGACCTGGTGGAGACGATGCGGGAACACTCCGACCACGTCTACGCCGCCACCAACCTCCTCTTCATGGCCCACAACCTAGAGCGGATCGCCGACCGCGTCACCAACATCGCCGAGGACGTGGTGTTCCTGGACAGCGGCCGGATCGTCGAGCTCGGCTGATGGCGGCCGAGCCTGAGACCATGGTCGGGCGCGGCCGCCGCGTGCTCCTGGTGGAGGACGACCTGGCGGTGCGGATGACGCTCCGCTACAACCTCGCGGCCCAGGGATACGTGGTCTCGGAGGCGGCGAGCGGCACCGAGGGGCTGAGCCTGGCGCGCACGCGAATGCCCGACCTCGTGGTCCTCGACCTCATGCTGCCGGAGCTGCCCGGGCTGGAGGTCTGCCGGATCCTACGCGAGGAGACCGACGTCCCCATCCTGATGCTGACCGCGCGCGACTCCGAGGCCGACAAGGTGCGCGGGCTCGGCCTGGGCGCCGACGACTACATGACCAAGCCCTTCGGCGTGCGTGAGTTCCTGGCCCGGGTGGAGGCGCTGATCCGCCGCGCGGCGCGGCGGCGGCCGGCGGAGGCGGCGGACCGGATCGTGCTGGACGACTTCGTGCTCGACCGCACCGCCCACCGGGTGACCGCGGGCGGTGTGGAGCTGCGGATGAGCCCGCGCGAGTTCGACCTGCTCAGCCACCTCCTCGGCCAGCCGGGCCGCATCCACAGCCGCGACGCGATCCTGCGCGCGGTCTGGGGCGCCGGCTTCACCGGCGACCACAAGACGGTGGCGGTGCACATCCGCTGGCTCCGGGAGAAGTTCGACGCGTTTCCCCGGCTGCCGTTCCGGATCGTCACCGTCTTCGGGGTCGGCTACCGGGTCGACGTCAGCACCGGGGCGGCGCGGCCGCCGGCGGAGCCGGCGACTCAGGGCTGAGGCGTCCCAGGCTCCGCTGGGATCCGCCGGCGTCCCCGCCAGCGCTCCGCGGGGCTGCGGGGGGGGTGGTCCATGAACCCCGGGGCCAGCGTCGCCAGCCAGAGGCGGCGGTCCATCTCGGGGAGCTCACGCACGGTCAGGGCGTCGGCGATGACGACGTCCCGGATCCGACCCGCTCCGTAGCGGCGGAAGAGCCATCGGACCTGCTCGGTGTCGCCTCGGGGGAGGACCGTCCGGATCACGATGTCCGCCGCGGCGGGCCCATCCAGAAGCTCGGGGTCGGTGTTCCAGAAGAGTGGCCGCACCCGCTCCCACGAGTCGCTCACCTCGGTCGTCCCGGCGGCGGCTCCGGCTCCGCGACCACGGCAGCCGACGCCCAGGCGGCCGCCGCCTCGGTGAGGGACCGCTCCACGTCGGTCCACCTCAGCGAGCCGTCGACCATGTCGCGGAGGGCAGCCGCGCGGTCCTGGAGATCGTCGGTGTAGGCGAGCTGCTTCACGAAGAGGTGGGGATCGAAGAGGCGCTCCCCCTCCAGTTGGAACATCCGCTCGGCCCGGGTGATGAGGCCGGCCAGGGAGACGGCTCCGACGCGGAGGATGCTGAAGAGGTCGAGGTAGTCGCGGGCGGCGGCGCGGCGGCCGAGCGTGTAGGCCTTCATCGCCGCGATGTCGTCGACCGCCGCCACCTGCACGCCGTGGATCGGCAGCGTCGCGGCCTGCAGGCGGAACGGATAGGCGAGGAACGTGACCTTCACCCCGTCCACGCGGAAGTCGATCTGCTCGAGCGAGCGGAAGGAGACCCGGTAGGCGGAGGCGGGAAAGGTGTCGGCCACCACCCGCGCGACCGCCTGGGTCTCGAGGCGCTGCGTCGGTCGGAGGGTGAAGAAGTCGAGGTCCCGCGACCGGCGGTGGCCGATCTGGAGCGCGAGGCCCGTCCCGCCGGCCAGGTAGTGGCGGAGCCGAAGGCGGGTGCGGGCCAGCGCGGTCAGCACCGCGCGAGCCTCCGGGGCGAGCACCTCCGGCGACATCATCCCTCCCGCGGCCACGGCGGGCGTGGCGATCGCAGCCGTCCGGTGGCGTGCGCCCAGCGCTCGATCGTGGTCCAGCGCCACACCGGCATGCCGCTCACCGACGCCTCAGCGGGGGGCAGGCGGCCGCGGCGCCGCCACTGGTGCACCGTGGCCGGCTGGACCTGGAGGCGCTCGGCGATCTCCCTCTCGCCCACCACGGCCAGTCGCACATGTGTAGGGTATCACACGACAGCGTACGGGTCCGCTGGCTCGCACCGGGCGCGACGTGTGCCCCCCGGGAACGACCCGCCCGCCGTCGTCGGCGAGGGCGAGCCGCCGGGCCGCCCCCCGACCGGCCCCCGGGCGCGAGAATGGGGGGGGACCGAGTCAGGGAGATCCGGATGCTGCTGCAGGGACGGCGGGCGCTCGTGACCGGCGCCTCGAGCGGGATCGGCCAGTCGACGGCCGAGCGGCTGGCCCGGGAGGGGGCCAGCGTGTGCGTCAACTACTACTCCGACAAGGAGGCCGACGACGCGACCCGGGTGGTCGAGGCGGTGAGGCGGGCGGGCACCACCGGTCTGGCCATCCGCGCCGACGTCGGCGACGAGGCGCAGGTGGTCGCCATGGTGGCGCAGGCGGCCAGCGCCCTGGGCGGGCTCGACCTGCTGGTCAACAACGCCGGGATCGAGAAGCAGATCCCCCTCCTGGCGATGGCGGAGGCCGACTGGTCGGCGGTGCTCCGGACCAACCTCACCGGCGCCTTCCTCTGCCTCCGGGAGGCGGGCAAGGTGATGGCCGCGGCCGGACACGGCGTGATCGTCAACATGTCGAGCGTGCACGAGTTCATCCCCTGGCCGGGATTCGCCCACTACTGCGCCTCCAAGGGGGGGCTCCAGCTGCTGATGAAGACGGCGGCGCGCGAGCTCGCCCCCCGGGGCGTCCGGGTCTGCAACATCGCCCCGGGCGCGATCGTCACCCCCATCAACCGGTTCGTCCTCGACGACCCCGAGGCCGAGCACCAGGTGGAGGCGGAGATCCCGATGGGGCGGATGGGCCAGCCGGAGGAGATCGCGGCCGCGGTGGCCTGGGCGGCCAGCTCCGAGGCCGGCTACGTGACCGGCACCACCCTCATCGTCGACGGCGGCATGTCCCTCTACCCCCGCTTCGTGTGAGCGGCGGGAGCCGGCCCGCGGCGCCCCCCCGGGTCAGTCGACCGACGATGCCGGCCGCGGACTGAGACAGCCACCCACGGGAGCCACCGCATGCAACTGGGAATGGTCGGACTGGGACGGATGGGCGCCAACCTGGTGCGGCGGCTCATGGCCGCAGGCCACGAGTGCGTCGTCTTCGACGTCAACCCCGCGCTGGCGGCCGGCCTGCAGCGCGAGGGCGCCCGGGGGGCGTCGTCGCTGGATGATCTGGTCGCCGCGCTGGCGCCGCCGCGGGCGGTCTGGGTGATGGTCCCCGCCGGCGCCATCACCGAGCGCACCGTCGAGGACCTGGGCTCGCGGCTGGCCCCCGGCGACGCCGTGATCGACGGCGGCAACACCTACTACCGGGACGACATCGCCCGCGCCGCGGTCCTCGCCCAGCGCCGGATCCACTACCTCGACGTCGGTACCAGCGGGGGGGTGTGGGGGCTGGAGCGGGGCTACTGCCTCATGATCGGGGGGGACGCCGAGGTGGTGGGCCGGCTGGAGGCCCTGTTCCAGGCGATCGCCCCCGGGGTGGCCGCGGCGCCGCGGACGCCCGGGCGGACCGGCGAGCCCACCCCGGAGGAGCACGGCTATCTCCACTGCGGCCCCGTCGGGGCCGGCCACTTCGTCAAGATGGTGCACAACGGGATCGAGTACGGGGCGATGGCCGCCTACGCCGAGGGCCTCAACATCCTCCGCCACGCCAACGCCGGCACCGCAGAGCGCCACGCCGACGCGGAGACCGCGCCCCTCGAGGACCCCCAGTTCTATCGCTACCCGCTCGACCTCGCGGCGGTGACCGAGGTCTGGCGGCGGGGGAGCGTGATCGCCTCGTGGCTGCTCGACCTCACCGCCCAGGCCCTGGTCGAGTCGCCCACCCTCGACGACTTCTCGGGACGGGTTTCGGACTCCGGCGAGGGGCGGTGGACCGCGATCGCCGCGATCGAGGAGGGGGTGCCCGCCCCGGTCCTGGCCACGGCACTCTTCTCCCGCTTCGCCACCCGCGACCTCGACCGCTTCGGCAGCCAGGTCCTCTCGGCGATGCGCAAGCAGTTCGGTGGCCACGACGAGGAGCCCGCGCCATGAGCGGCACCGGGGCCCGTCAGACCGGTGGCTGAGCGCCTGTCCTCCCGCCCGATCGCGATCCTCTTCGATATCGACGGCACCCTCATCATCACCGGGGGCGCGGGCGCCGCGTCGTGGCGGCTGGCCTTCGACGAGCTCTACGGGATCCCGGCTGACATCGGCCAGTTCACCGACACCGGCATGACCGATCCCGATGTCGGTCGCGCCACCTTTGTGGCGGTGCTCCACCGTCAGCCCGGCGACGAGGAGTTCCGCCGTCTGCTCGACCGTCGGACCCACCACCTGCGCGACACGGTCGCCCAGTCGACCGGATACCGGGTCCTCGACGGGGTGGCGGACCTGCTCCCGCGGCTGATCGCCGACGGCCACCTCCTGGGGCTGCTCACCGGCAACCTCGAGGCCTCCGCCCACGTCAAGATGCATCGCGGCGGCCTCAACCGGTTCTTCGCCTTCGGCGGGTTCGGGTCGGACTCCAGCGACCGCGGCGAGGTGGCGCGGATCGCCCTGGAGCGGGCGGCGCTGGTATTCGGCGCGCCGCTCACCGCCGAGCAGTGCGTCGTCGTCGGCGACACCCCTCATGACGTGGATGGGGCCCATGCCGCCGGCATGCGCTGCGTCGGCGTCGCCAGCCACAACTTCAGCGCCGACCAGCTGCGCGCCGGCGGCGCCGACTCCGTGATCGGGTCGCTGGCGGAACCGCTGCCCTGGTGAGCCGGGGCGGTCGCCACCCTCGGACGGGGTCTCAGCCGCCTCTCAGGTGTGGGCGCTCCGGTCTGGCATAGGGTGGGGCGCACGGCGGCCGACCCTCCCGACCGAGGCGGCCGTGTCACGCCACCGACCGGACCCTGCATCGGAGAACCGCGATGGACCGACCGCTCCCGGCGCTGCTGATGATGTCATCGACGGGCCTCTGCACCTGCCGCCACTGTGAGCGAGCCGACCACGTCGCCCGGGGCCAGCTCGCGGCGCGCCTTCGAGGCGGCTCCGGATGGGCGCCGGTCTCCGGACGCCTGGTGCCGCGCCGACGATTGGACATCGACGCTCGGGGTTGGGTCGCCAGGATGGAGGTGCCCGGGGTCACGGGGGCGCGCTGACCGCGATCCCGCCGCGCCCTGCAGAATGCCAGGGTGATCGACCGCAGCGGCGGGGAGCGCGGCGCCGATCCGCTGGTCCCGGCGATCGCGCTCGACGGGGTGGTCCGGCGGTACGGGCGGACGGTGGCACTCGACGGGCTCAGCCTGGAGGTGGCGCGGGGCGAGTGCTGCGCCCTGCTGGGCCCGAACGGCGCCGGCAAGACCACCCTGGTCGAGCTCTGCGAGGGCTACGCCCGACCCGACCGGGGGCGGGTGCGCGTGCTCGGCCTCGACCCGGTGGCAGACGGGTCGCGGCTGCGCTGGCGGCTCGGGATCATGCTTCAGGCGGGCGGCCTCTACCCCGCCCTCCGGGTCGAGGAGGTCCTGCGCCTCTTCGGCCGATTCTTCGCCGTGCCCGCGGACCCCATGGGGTTGCTGGAGGCGGTCGGGCTCGGACCGAGGCGCCGGTCCCGGGTGAAGCAGCTCTCCGGCGGGGAGCGCCAGCGCCTCAGCCTGGCCGTCGCCCTGGTCGGCCGGCCGGAGCTGTGCTTCCTCGACGAGCCCACGGCGGGAATGGATCCCACGGCCCGTCACTCGACCTGGGAGCTGATCCTGGCCCTGCGGCGCCGGGCGACGACCGTGGTCCTCACCACCCACGACCTCGAGGAGGCGGAGCGGCTGGCCGACCGGATCGCGATCGTCCACCACGGCCGGCTGGTCGCCTGCGACACCCCCCGGGCCCTGCGCGGTGCGGGGGCGGAGAGCCGGCTCGAGGTGGAGACAGCGGGCCCCTTCGACCCGGGCCGGCTGCCGCGCCTCCCCGGCCTGGGTCGCGTCATCGTGACCGGTCCAACGACCTTCACGGCCTCGACCGACTCCACGGCGGCGGCGATGGCGTCGCTGGCCGCCTGGATGCGCGACGCGGAGGTTCCCTGCAGCTCGATGCGGGTGGGCACGCGCTCGCTGGAGGCCGTGTTCTTCGCCCTGACCGGCGAGTCCCTGTCCGCCGGGGACGGCGGCATCGGCAGTCCGACCGAGCCCGCCGGCGTCGGTCGCGAGGGCGGCTCCGGATGAGCCGGACCCGGGGGCCGGGGGCCGGCGCGGCCGCGCACGCCGCCGTCCCCACCGCCGCCGCGCTGGTGGCCCTGCTGGACCCGCCGGGCGAGCCCGGGCCGTCCCCCGCGCTCCGGCGGCTGCTCGCCCAGGCCCGGGTGGAGCTCGTGCTCACCCTGCGCCAGGGTGAGAACTTCGTCGTCACCCTGGTGCTGCCGGTCCTGCTGCTGGTCTTCTTTGCCAGCTCCGGGATCGCTGTCCCCCACCGGCGCCCGTCGATCGACTTCCTGCTCCCCGGCATGCTCACCCTGGCGGTGCTGTCGTCGGGGATGGTGACGCTCGGCATCACCACCGGCTACCAGCGCGCCTACGGCGTGCTGAAGCGGCTCGGCGGCTCTCCCCTCTCGCGCGCGGGGCTCCTCGGCGCCAAGGCGCTCTCGGTCCTGGCCCTGCAGCTGCTCCAGGTGGTGCTCCTCGGCGCCGTCGCCGCCCTCGCCTACGGCTGGCGCCCGCACGGCGCCCTCCTGCTGGCGGTGGGCCTCCTTGCCCTCGGGGCGGCGACCTTCGCCGCCTGCGGAATGCTCCTCGCCGGAGCGCTGCGGGCCGAGGTGACCCTCGGCGTCGTCAACGGCCTCTACCTCGTCTTCCTCGTCCTCGGCGGGGTCGCGGTGTCGATCTCACACCTGCCGGGCTTCATCCAGCCGCTGGCGCGGGTGCTCCCGGTCAGCGCGCTGAGCGCCGGTCTGCGGGGAGCCCTCTCGCCCACCGGTCGGGTGGCGGCGAGCGACTGGGCGCTGCTCATGGTCTGGGCCGCGGGGCTCACCATCCTCGCGGTGCGGTCGTTCCGGTGGGAGTAGGGGAGGCGGTGGTGCTGGAGCACGCACGCTCGGCGGAGGAGCGCGCGCGGGTCGCCCTCGTGACCGGCGCGGGCAGCCCGCGCGGGATCGGGTTCGCGACGGCGGAGCGGCTCGCCCGCTGGTGTCGGGGGGTGGCGATCACCGCCACCGGGGCCAGGATCCAGCTGCGCGGGGCGGAGCTCGAGGGGCGCGGCGCCCAGATCGTGGCGCGTCCGTGCGACCTCACCGACCCCGCCGCGACCGAGGCCCTGGTCGGGGAGGTCCTGGAGCACTTCGGTCGCCTGGACATCGTGGTTGCCAACGCGGGCATCTCCGCCGAGGGCGAGACCCTCGCCGCCGCCGCCTTCGCCGACCAGCCGGCGGCGCTCTTCAACCGCGGGTTGCAGATCAACCTCGGCACCGCGGTGCATACCCTGCGGGCGGCGCTGCCGGCGATGCTGGCCCGCGGCTACGGGCGGATCGTCGTGGTGTCGTCGGTGACGGGGCCGTTGGTGAGCACCATCGGCGACAGCGCCTACGCCACCGCCAAGGCCGGCCTCACCGGGCTGGTCCGGACCGTTGCGCTGGAGACGGCGGGGCGGGGGATCACGGTGAACTGCGTCCTCCCCGGCTGGATCGCGACCGACAGCTCGTCGCCGGCGGAGCTGCGCGCCGGCGCGCACACCCCGGTGGGGCGGCCGGGTACCGCCGACGAGGTGGCGGCGGCGGTGGAGTTCCTCGCCACCCGGGACGCCGCCTACGTCACCGGGGAGTGCCTCGTGGTGGACGGCGGCAATTGCCTCCAGGAGGACAAGGGGGCACCGCGACCGGCCCGCTGAATGGGCCAGGCCGCCTCCCCGGGCAGGCCGCCGACCGCCTCGGCCCGCGCCCTTGCTAAAGTAAGGAGATGGCAAGGGTGACCAGCAAGCTGCAGGTGACGATCCCCAAGGCGCTGGCACGGCAGTACGCCATCGCGCCCGGATCGGAGATCGACTGGTTCCCGGCCGGCGACGCCATCCGGGTCGTCCCCCGTCGCGAGCGGAGGGAGGCGGCCGACCCGAGCCGCCGGCTCGACCTCTTCGACCGGGCCACCATCCGCCAACAGGCCCGCGAGAGCGCCTCGCCGGAACCGGCGGCGGCGGCGGACCGGGGATGGCGGCGTGAGGAGCTGTACGGACATGGCGGCGCTGATTGACACGAACGTCCTTGTCTACCGCTTCGACCCGCGGTTCCCCCGCAGGCAGGCGGTCGCGACCGAGGTGCTGCGTCGCGGGCTCCGTGACGCGTCGGTGATCCTGCCCCACCAGGGGATCGTCGAGTTCGTCGCGGCCGTGACGCGGCCGCTGGGCGGCGGCGCGTCGCTGCTGGACCCAGCCGAGGCTCGTCGCGAGGCGGAGGAGTTCCTCAGCCAGTTCGACGTCCTCTACCCGGACCAGGAGCTGGTCCGGATCGCGCTGCGTGGGGCCGCCGCCTACCAGCTCTCCTGGTTCGATGCCCACCTCTGGGCGTATGCGGAGCGGTTCGGGATCGCGGAGCTGTGGTCCGAGGACTTCCAGGCGGGCCGTCTCTACGGGACGGTCGAGATCGTCAACCCGTTCGCGGAGGGGTGAGCCGGTCCCCTGGAGCCGGTCGGACCGGTGCGCCCGCCGCGCCCGCTACCATCGGGGCAGCGGACGGCCCGGGCGGAGGGGAGGCATGGAGCAGCGACCACTCGGCGCCGGCGGCCTCCAGGTGTCCGCGATCGGGCTCGGCTGCATGGGCATGTCGGAGTTCTACGGGCCGCGCGACGATCGGGAGTCGATCGCCACCATCCAGCGGGCCCTGGAGCTCGGCGTCACCCTGCTTGACACCGCCGACATGTACGGGCCCTTCACCAACGAGCGGCTGGTGGGGGAGGCGATTCGCGACCGCCGCGAACGGGTCGTGCTCGCCACCAAGTTCGGCAACGAGCGCCGTCCCGACGGCAGCTGGGTCGGCGTCAACGGGCGTCCCGACTACGTCCGCCGGGCGTGCGACGCCTCCCTGGGCCGCCTCGGCGTCGATCACATCGATCTCTACTACCAGCACCGGGTGGACCTGGCGGTCCCGATCGAGGAGACGGTGGGCGCGATGGCGGACCTGGTCGCGGCTGGCAAGGTCCGCCACCTCGGGCTCTCCGAGGCCGCGGCGGCGACGGTGCGGCGGGCCCACGCCGTCCACCCGATCGCGGCCCTCCAGGTCGAGTACTCCCTCTTCACCCGCGATCCCGAGCCCGAGCTCCTCCCCACCCTGCGCGCGCTGGGGATCGGGCTGGTCGCCTACAGCCCGCTCGGGCGAGGCCTCCTCGGCGGCCGGATCCGCTCCGCGGCCGACCTGCCCGAGGGGGACGCCCGGCGCGACCGCTATCCCCGCTTCGAGGGGGACAACCTGGCCCGCAACCTCGGCCTCGCGGAGCGGGTCGCGAGCGTCGCCGCGGCGCACGGGGCGACGGTGGGGCAGGTGGCGATCGCGTGGCTGCTCCACCAGGGCCGGGACATCGTGCCGATCCCGGGCACCAAGCGGCGCCCCTACCTGGAGGAGAACGTGGCGGCCGCCGAGCTGCCGCTCAGCGCCGGCGACCTGGCGGCCCTGGCGGAGGCGCTCCCCCCGGGTGCGGTCGCGGGTGACCGCTACCGCGACATGTCCATCGTCGGACGGTAGCCGTGGCGTCGGTGGCGGAACCGGCGGCGGCGGGCCCGGCCGCGCCCGCGGCCGCGGCGCTGCGCCTGCGGGGCATGGTGGTGGGGATGCTGCTGGGGCTGCTCCTCCAGTACGCGGTGGGGATGCTGGTCAACCTCTTCGTCACCGTTCCCGTCCACCACCCCGGCCACGACAGCGCCGACTTCTTCGCGGGGGTGGTCGCGGTCGTCCCCTGGGCGATCCGCCACGGCGGCCCGCTGGCGATCCACACCGCGCTGGGACTGCTCCTGGTCGTCAACGGGATCTTCATCTTCGTCCGCACCCTCGGCCTCGGTCAGCGCGCCCTCCGGTGGCTCACCGGCGTCGGGGCACTGGTCGTCCTCGGAGCCGGCTTCAACGGCGCCAGCTTCCTCATCTACACCCACGATCAGAGCTCCCTGATCATGGCCTGGCTCTTCGCCATCGCCCTCCTCTGCTACATCCTGTGCCTGCTCCGCCTCCCCGCGCGCTGACCCGGGGCGCACCCCGGGGCGCACGATGAGGGGGTACACAGACACCTGGGGCCGGACCCGAGACCGGCGCCGGGCCCTACGCAGCGGCGGCCCCCGCCCCGCGGGGAGCGCCGCGGGGACCGGCTCCAGGCGGCCTCCGGCGCACCGCCAGCGTCTCATCGTGCTGGGTGTCGCCGGGCTTGCGCTGCCGGGCCATCGGCGGGGCCCTCCAGCTCGCGAAGGCCACGCGGATGAGGTGGCCAGCAGCATCCGTTCCTCCCCGCGCCCGCGGCGATGGTCCGCCGGGCGCACGCGGGTGACGGCGGTCAGGTCGGGCGAAGGCCCGTCCCCGATCAGCCGCAGCTCCACCCACCGCCCGGCGACCCACCCGATCCCGAGCGGCTCCACCGCGGCAGCGGCACCTGCCGTCGCCGGGGCGCTTCGGGGAACGGCACAGCTGGCGGTCGGGCGCTACGCTCGATGGAGATCACCGGCCCGCCACGGAGAGATCGAGCCATGAGCCAGGTCAACGACGTCAACGCCCGCACCATCGCCGAGTTCCGCGCCAACGCCGGCTGGGTGGGCGGCACCTTCGCGGGCGCGCCGCTCCTCTTGCTGCACTCGGTCGGGGCCCGGAGCGGAGAGCCGCGCATCCACCCGGTGATGTACCTCGCCGACGGCGACCGCTACATCGTGTTCGCGTCCAAGGCCGGGGCCCCCACCAATCCCGACTGGTACCACAACCTGAAGGCCCACCCGGACGCCACCATCGAGGTCGGGTCGACCACCGTGGCGGTCACGGCCGCCGAGGTCACCGGGCCCGACCGCGACGCCATCTTCACCCGGTGGGTCGCCCGGAACCCGGGGTTCGGCGAGTACCAGGCGAAGACCTCGCGCATCATCCCGGTCATCGCGCTCACCCGAAGGGCGGAGGCGTAGCCGTCCCCAGGGCCGGCGGACTGGAGGCGACGGTGCCCACGCCCCGGAGGGGGTCGCTCGGCTGACCGGCACCGCCGTGGGCTCCGCTACCGGCGTCGCCGCTGATCCAGCCGGATCGTCCAGCGGTCGACGGAGGCGATGCGGAGGTGGCTCCCGCTCCAGGGGTCGCGGGCCAGGGTGCTGCGGACGACCGCGTCGGAGTCCGCCTCCACGGCCAGCGCCACCCGGTGCTGGTCCTCCATCGGTCCTCCCAGGACGACGAATCCCGCGTCAACCAGCCCATCCATGAAGGCGGCGTGGGCGTCCCATCCGGACTGCTCCTCCAGCCCGCGCGACGGCTGCCACTCGGGCCCGGTCCGCTCCAGGGTCACGAGGAACGTTGCCACCCCGCCAGGCTAGCAGCGGCCGACGCGTGGGGCCGCGACGACCGCTGACCCCGGCCCCGGTCCGCGGCCGCCGAAGGCCCTACGATTCAAGGGCCCGGGGCCACCCACCTCCACCGCGCCGCAGAGGAACCGCCACGACCCTTCCGGTCCAGTCCCCGGTGTCGCCGATGCTGGCCCGCCCGGCTCGGGCTATCCCGGTGGGAGCCGACCTCGTGTACGAGCCCAAGTGGGACGGGTTCCGCTGCCTCGTCTTCCGCGACGCCGACCTGGTCGAGCTGGTGAGCCGCAACCAGCGCCCCCTCACCCGCTACTTTCCCGAGCTGCTGGAGCCGCTGGCGCGCTCGCTGCCGGAGCGGTGCGTGGTCGACGGCGAGGTGGTGATCGCCGGGCCGCGCGGACTCGACTTCGATGCGCTCCTCCAGCGCATCCACCCGGCGGGATCGCGGGTCACCCGACTGGCCGGGGACACCCCGGCGTCCTACATCGCCTTCGACCTGCTGGCCCTCGACGACGCCGACCTGCGGCCGCTGCCCTTCTCCCGGCGCCGCTCGCTGCTGGAGTCCAGCCTGACGCGGCCCGACCCCCAGGTGCGGATCACGCCCGCGACCCGCGACCCGGAGGTGGCGCGGGAATGGTTCCGGCGCTTCGAGGGGGCGGGACTGGACGGGGTGATGGCCAAGCCCGAGGGGCTCCGCTACCGCGAGGGGGAGCGGGTCATGACCAAGGTCAAGCACCAGCGCTCGGCCGACTGCGTGGTGGGCGGCTTCCGCTGGCACGCCGCTGGTGCCGGGGTGGGGTCGCTCCTGCTGGGGCTGTACGACGGCGCCGGGACCCTCCACCACGTGGGCGTCACCGCCTCGTTCACGGCGCAGAGACGCCTCGAACTCGTCGAGGAGGTGGGCCCGCAGCGGCTCGGCGACGAGGCGGTGGGCCACCCGTGGCGTTCCGTTGACGGCTCGGCCGCGGTGGGGCGCCAGCCGGGCACTCCCAGCCGCTGGACCGTCACGCGCGACCTCTCCTTCATCCCGCTGCGGCCGGAGCGGGTCTGCGAGGTCGCCTACGACCACCTCCAGGGGGACCGGTTCCGCCACGCCACCACCTTCCTCCGGTGGCGCCCCGACCGCGACCCCGCCTCCTGCACCTACGGGCAGCTGGAGGTCGCGGTCCCGGCCGAGGTCGCCGACGTGTTCCGCGCCGCCAGCCACGGGGCCAACCCCTGACGGTCAGCCGGGCGGCGCGGAGGCCGCGCCGGGGATGGCCCGCTCGCTCGTCCACGCGAGGAGGTCGTCGGCCCCCCACGCGTTGACGATTCTCCCGTCCTGGACCCCTGCCTCCTCCGCCTGGAGGCAACCGGTCCTGAGCCATTCCAGCTGGCCGGGGGCGTGGGCGTCGGTGTCGATCGCGACCAGGCACCCGGTGGCCACCGCCAGGCGCAGCAGCTCCGCCGGCGGGTCCCGGCGCTCGGGCCGGGAGTTGACCTCGACGGCGGTCCCGGCACGGGCGCACGCCGCGAAGACGACCTCGGCGTCGAAGGCGGACGGGGGCCGGTCGCGCCCCTCGACCAGCCGGCCGGTGCAGTGGCCGAGCACGTCGGTGTTTGGGTCGGCGACCGCGGCCACCATGCGCTGTGTCATCGGCTGGGACTCCATCCGCAGCTTGGAGTGCACGCTCGCGACCACGAGGTCGAGCCGCCGGAGCAGCTCCGGCTCCTGGTCCAGGCTGCCGTCGTCGAGGATGTCGACCTCGATCCCGGTGAGGATCCGAAACGGGGCCAGCTCGCCGTTGAGGCGCACCACCACCTCCAGCTGCTCGCGCAGCCGTTCCGCGCTGAGCCCACGGGCGACGGTGAGGCGCGGGCTGTGATCGGTGAGGACGATGTACTGATGCCCGAGGGCGATCGCCGCCCGCGCCATCTCGTCGATCGGGCTGCCGCCGTCCGACCAGTCCGAGTGGGTGTGGCAATCGCCCCGCAGCTGGGCGCGGATGGCGGCGGCGCGTCCGTCGAGCGCGGGCGGGCGGGCGCGCTCCAGGCGGTCGAGGTACGTCGAGGCACCGGTGGCCAGCAGCTCAGCAACGATCCCGGCGGTGGTGTCCCCGACCTGGGGGAGCGAGGTCAGCCGGCCGGCCGCGGCGAGCTGGGCGAGCCGCGCGGGGTCGGTGCCCGCCACCACCCGGGCGGCGCGCCGGAACGCCCGCACCCTGAAGGTCTCGGCCCCCTGCGCCTCCAGCAGGTAGGCGATGCGGGTGAGCTCATCCGCCGGCTCCATCCCCCCTACGGTTGGGGAGCGGCGATGCCGCTGTCAAGGCGACGGCGCCGACCCGGGCTGGTCAGCTGGACGACGTGTGCCCGGCGGCTCCCGGCTCTGGCACCATCACGGCATGGCCGTGCCCGGGGGGACCGTCGCGATCGAGGTGGACGGCCGGACCCTGGACATCTCCAATCCCGACAAGGTCTACTTCAGCGCCCGCCGGGAGACCAAGCTCGACCTGGTCCGCTACTACCTGGCGGTGGGGTCGGGGGCGCTCATCGGGGCTCGCGAACGCCCCACCGTCATGAAGCGCTTTCCCGAGGGCGCCGGGGGCCCGCACTTCTTTCAGAAGCGGGTGCCGGCCAACCGCCCCGGCTGGCTGCAGACGGTGACGATCACGTTTCCCAGCGGCCGCAGCGCCGAGGAGCTCTGCCCTGTGGACGTCGCCCACGTGATCTGGGCGGTGAACCTCGGCTGCCTGGAGCTCAATCCCTGGCCGGTGCGGCGCGCCGACGTGAACCACCCCGACGAGCTCCGGGTCGACCTCGACCCCCAGCCGGGGCTGCCATTCGGCGCGGTCCGCCGCCTGGCCCTCCTGGTCCGGGCGGTGTTGGAGGATCACCGCCTCGTGGGCTTTCCCAAGACCTCCGGCTCGCGCGGCATGCACATCAACGTCCCCATCGAGCCGCGCTGGGGGTTCGTCGACGTCCGCCGCGCGGCGCTGGCCCTCGCGCGTGAGCTGGAGCGCCGGCAGCCCGACCTCGCCACCAGTGAGTGGTGGAAGGAGCGGCGCGGGCAGCGCGTCTTCGTCGACTACAACCAGAACGCCCGCGACCGCACCGTCGTGTCAGCCTACTCGGTGCGGCCCAACCCGGAGGCGATGGTGTCGTGTCCCCTCACCTGGGACGAGGTTGCGGACGTGGAGCCGCGCGATCTCACCCTGGCGAGCGTCCCCGAGCGATTCCGAACCGTGGGCGACCCCGGAGCCGCGATCGACGAGCGGCGCGGGCGCCTGGACTCGCTGCTGGAGCTGGCGGAGCGGGACCGCGCCTCGGGCCTGGAGGACGCCCCCTGGCCGCCCCACTTCGCCAAGCAGGAGGATGAGCCGCGGCGGGTCGCCCCGAGCCGTGCCCGGCGCCGGCTCGGCGACTGACCCGTAGCGGGGACGGCTCGGCCGCCGGACGGTGACTTCTCGGGCGCGGGCGACTGCCTGCCGTTGCGATGAGTCCGTCGGCGTCTGGCGTCCGACACGCCCGTGCCGTACGCTTGCGGGCAGGACCGATGCGACTTTCGGTACAGGTTGCTCGATAGGGGTGGCCGAATGCGATGGAGGCATTTCGATGGGACAGATCGTGGTCACCGAGTTCATGTCGATCGACGGGGTGATGGAGGACCCGAGGTGGACATTTGACTTCGATCGCGGGCCCGAGGGCGACAAGTTCAAGTACGACGAGCTGTTCGAAGCCGGTGCCCTGCTACTCGGCCGGGTCACTTACCAGGGCTTCGCGGCGGCCTGGCCTTCGATGGGTGGCGACGACTTCGGCCGGCGCATGAACAGCATCGCCAAGTACGTGGTCTCGTCGACCCTCTCCGAGCACGATGCCACATGGGGTCCCACTACCTTGCTGCGCGGTGACGCAGCCACCGAGGTCAAGACGCTCCGCGACCAGTTCGGCGGCACCCTGCTGGTGGAAGGCAGCGCCCAGCTGGTTCACACACTGGTCCGGCATGGCTTGGTCGACGAGTACCGGCTCATGGTGTTCCCCGTCGTGCTGGGTGCAGGGAAGCGGGTGTTTCCCGATCACATGCGAGATGCGCTCAAGCTGTCGGTTGCGCACTCAAATACGGTGGGCACCGGTATCCAGGTGCTCACCCTCGAGCCGGTGCGTGTTAGGGGCATCCCTGAATGAGGCTGGGGGCGGAGGGAATGGCTGCGCTGGTTGAGGCTGGCGGAGAGAGGGATCCAGGGGCGGCCTCCGACGAACTCCCGGAGGAAGATCGCCCCGGCCATCGCGCCCGCTTCGGGGATGTCCGAGGGGTTCATCGGGTCGGCGATATCGCTCGCCAGCACGAGGTTGTACTCGGGGCAGATCCTGGACTCGGCGGACTACACCATGCGGGCAGGGCTGAGGGGTCGGCTGCGGGCCAGCGGATGGACCGCTACGGCCGTGCTGGGGACCAACGCGCCGTCGCCGCCCCTCGGGTGCAGGGGGGCGCGGTCGCCTCCGTCACAATGGCTCGAGCAAAGGCTCTCACCTCGGGGCACAAGATGAGGCGGTACACTTCCTCGTAGGCCCCACATCTGGGGCCGTCACCGCCGGCGGTCCGGGGCGGCGGGCGGTCGCCATCCCCAACCGGGCGCGCCGAGGAGCGTCCGCCATTCGCTGTCCCTACTGCCAGAGCCACGACCTGCGGGTGGTGGACTCGCGCGACTCCGAGACCGGCGAGGCGATTCGCCGCCGGCGCGCCTGCAACGCCTGCCACAAGCGCTTCACCACCTACGAACGGGTGGAGGCGGTCCCCTTCTACATCGTGAAGAAGGATGGCCGGCGCGAGGACTTCGACCGCCACAAGCTCTTCGGCGGCCTGATGACCGCCTGCAAGAAGCGCGACATCTCGCCGGACCGGATCAGCGCCCTGGTGGAGGAGATCGAGGCCGAGCTGCGGGGCCGGGGCCAGTCCGAGCTCGCCAGCGTCGAGGTGGGGGAGCTGGTGATGCAGCGGCTGCGCGACCTCGACGATGTCGCCTACGTGCGCTTCGCCTCCGTCTACCGGTCGTTTCGCGACCTCTCCGAGGTCAAGCACGAGATCGACCAACTTCTCTCCGCCGATGCCCGCCTGCGGCCCCGGCGCCCCCGGGGCTGACCCCGCCCGGCTGGCGGAGCGGCTGGCCGCGGTCCGGGCGGCGATCGCCCGGGCGGCCGAGGGCGCCGGACGCTCGCCCGACGAGGTGGAGCTGCTGGCGGTCACCAAGGGACACGACGTCGCCGTCGCGCGCGCGGCCCTCGGGGTGGGCCTCACCGCGCTGGGCGAGAACTATGTCCAGGAGTGCCGGGACAAGGCCCGGGCGCTCGCCGAGGAGGGTGCCCCGGCGCCCCGCTGGCATCTCCTCGGCCACTGCCAGCGCAACAAGGCCCGGCTGGCGGCCGCACTGGTCGCGGAGGTCGAGACCGTGGACAGCGTGGAGATCGCGCGCCGGCTGGGCGCCGCCCGAGCGGGGGAGCCTCCGCTGCCGGTCCTCTGCGAGGTCGAGCTGACCGGCCGTCCCGGACGGACGGGCTTCACCCCGGCCGCGCTGCGCCGCGAGCTCCCGCTGCTCACGGCCCTGCCCGGGATCGCCGTCCGCGGGCTGATGACGGTCGCGGCGCCCGGGGATCACGCGGCCTTCGCCGCCTGCCGGCGGCTTCGCGACCAGCTCGCCGACGCTCATGGGGTGCCGCTGCCCGTTCTCAGCATGGGGATGAGCGACGACCTCGCCGAGGCGGTCGCTGCCGGGAGCACCCGGGTGCGGATCGGTCGCGCGCTGTTCGGCGAGCGCCGGCCGGCATGAGCCAGTGGGCGCGGCGGTGCTACGCTGGTGGGGGACGGTCGGTCGCCGCCGGCGTTGGCGGTCGGCTCCGAGTGGAGGGGTGACGATGCGAGACCGCGCTCATCGTTGGCGGGCGGGCGGCGGCCGCTCTCGAGCGGCGCTGGGACTGCTGCTGGCGGCGGGGCTGCTCGTGGTCGCGAGCGGGGCGGGCCGCGCCGGCACCGCGCCGAGGACCGCGGCCGCCGCCGCGGGAACGGTGACGTTCGCCCTCCAGCCCGGCAACACCCCCAACTACGCGCTGCCGCTGGTCAGCTCGGCCTACTTCACGATCGTCAATGAGGACCAGTTCGAGTACCTCATGTACCGGCCCCTCTTCTGGTACGGGGTGAACGGCACCACCGCCTTCAATCCCGCCCAGAGCCTGGCCGCCTACCCGCGCTTCTCGGTCGACCGCACCGGCGACACCGTCGCCACCATCACGCTCCGGCCCTGGCACTGGTCGGACGGCCGGCCGGTGACCACCCGCGACGTCGAGTTCTGGATGAACCTGCTCCGGGCCAACCGCAGCGACTGGGGCGTCTACGTCCCGGGAGCGTGGCCCGACATCATCCGCTCGATCCACTACCTGAGCGCCAGCCGCTTCCAGATCACGTTCATCCGCCGCTACAACGACAACTGGCTGTTCAACGACGAGCTGAGCCAGATCTTCCCCCTTCCCCAGCACGTCTGGGACCGCACCTCGGCCCGGTCGCCGGTCGGCAACTATGACCGATCGCATGCGGGAGCGGTCGCCGTCTACGCCTACCTCAACGCCCAGGCGCGCGACCTCGGCGCCTACGGCACCAATCGGCTCTGGAGGGTGGTCGACGGCCCCTGGGTGCTGCACGCCTACGACCCCGCGACCGGCTACACGGTCCTCACCCGCAACCCCGCCTATCCCGGCCCCCACCGGCCTGCCGTGACTCGCTTCGTGGAGCAGCCGTTCACCGGCGACAGCGCCGAGTTCGACGCGCTGCGGTCGGGATCCCTCAGCATCGGCTACCTTCCCCAGCAGGACCTGAGCCAGCGCGCCTACCTCACCAGCCACGGCTACCGGATCGCGCCCTGGTGGGAGTGGCTGTTCAACTACATCAGCATCAACTACCGCAACCAGGCCGACGGGCCCATCTTCGCCCAGCTCTACGTCCGTCAGGCGATGCAGTCGCTGATCGACCAGCCCAGCTACATTCGCAACATCTACAAGGGGTTGGCGGTGCCCACCTACGGCCCCGTCCCCACCGGCACCCGCAGTCGCTATGTCTCCGCCCAGGAGACCCACAACCCCTACCCGTACTCGGTGGAGACGGCGCGCGCCCTGCTGCGCAGCCACGGCTGGACGGTGCGACCCAATGGGGTGGACACCTGCCGGCTCCCCGGCAGCGGCCGGGGCCGCTGCGGCGCGGGGGTCGCGGCCGGGTCCCGGCTGGCGTTCCAGATCCTCTACCCGGCCGGGTCGACGGTGACCGCGGCCGAGATGGAGGCACTCCGGTCCGCCTACTCCGAGGCCGGCATCGACCTCACCGCCACGTCGACCCCGTACAGCACCCTCACCACCACCATCTACAGCTGCAATCCGGTCACCCACGTCGGCTGCGGCTGGCAGATGGCGGACACCGGCGGCTGGGAGTACTACGCCTATCCCAGCGGCGAGCAGCTGTTCAAGACCGGGGGCTCCGGCAACAGTGGCGGGTACAGCAACCCCACCGCCGACCGATTGATCCAGGCCACGCTCACCGCCCCCGGCCTGGGCCCGCTCTACGCGTACCAGAACTACCTGGCCCGCGACCTGCCGGTGATCTATCTCCCGACGCCGCCCTATCAGCTGACCGTCTACCGCCGGGCCCTCGGGGGTCTGCTGCCCCAGGACCCGTCCCTCAACGTCTACCCGGAGACGCTGGCGGTTGGAGGCTGAGTCGGCCGAAGCGGGGCGGGCGGGCCCGCCCGCCCCGAGCCCGGCCCCGCTCCGGGTCGGCATCGATGTCGGCGGGACCAACACCGACGCCGTCCTGATGGAGGGGGCCGAGGTCCTGGCCGTCCACAAGACCTCGACCAGCCAGGACGTCACCGAGGGCATCTGCGCCGCGATCGAGGGGCTGCAGGGACAGCAGCGCTTCGTCCCGGGGGCGATCGCGGCGGTGATGATCGGCACCACCCACTTCACCAACGCGGTGGTCGAGGGGCGCAGGCTGGCGCCGACCGCCGCGATCCGGCTGGGCCTGCCTGCGACGGCGTCCCTGCCCCCGCTGACGGACTGGCCGCCGGCGCTGCGAGGGGCGGTGGGCGAGCATGTCTTCCTCTGCCACGGCGGTCGTGAGTTCGACGGACGCCCGATCTCGTCGCTCGACGAGGCGGAGGTCGAGGCGGTGGCGCGGGAGATCGCCGGCCGGGGCATCCGGACCGTCGCGATCACCTCGGTGTTCGCTCCCGTCGATCCCCAGGACGAGCGCCGAGCCGCCGCGATCGTGGCCCGCGGGGCTCCGGGCGTGGCGATCAGCTGCTCCCACGAGCTGGGCCGGATCGGCCTGCTCGAGCGCGAGAACGCCACCATCCTCAACGCCTGCCTGGTGGACGTCGCCGCCCACATCACCGGAGCCTTGGCCCGGGCGGTGGCCCGGGCGGGGATCGCCGCCCCCCTCTACATCAGCCAGAACGACGGCACCCTCATGAGCGTCGAGGCCTGCCGGCGGTACCCGGTCGCCACCTTCGCCTCGGGGCCGACCAACTCGATGCGGGGCGCGGCCTTCCTCTCCGGGGAGACCGACTGCGCCGTGGTCGATGTGGGCGGGACCACGACGGACGTCGGCGCCCTGGTCCACGGGTTCCCGCGGGAGGCGGCGGTGGCGATCGCGGTGGGTGGCGTGCGCACCAACTTCCGGATGCCCGACCTGGTCTCGGTCGGCCTCGGCGGGGGCAGCGTGGTCCGCCCCCACGGACCACGCCCGGAGATCGGACCGGACAGCGTCGGCTACGAGCTGACGCAGCGGGCGCGGGTGTTCGGGGGCCCAACCCTCACCGCCACCGACCTGGCGGTGGCGGGGGGGCGGTGCGCCATCGGCGACCCCGGGCGGGTCGAGGGACTCGATCCCCGCCTGGCGGCGGCCGGGCTGGAGCTCATCGAGTCGAGGATCGCCGAGCTGGTGGACCGGGTCAAGACCGGCCCCGACCCGGTGCCCGTGGTCCTGGTGGGGGGCGGCAGCGTGCTCCTCGGCGATCGCCTGCCGGGGGCCTCGCGGCTCGTCCGCCCCGACCACTTCGCTGTCGCCAACGCCATCGGAGCCGCGATCGCCCAGGTGGGAGGCGAGACCGACACCGTGGTTGCGCTCGCCGACCGGCCCCGCGAGCAGGCGCTGGCGGACGCGAAGCGGTCTGCGGTCGAGCGGGCCGTGGCCGCCGGCGCGCGCGCCGCCACCGTCCGCGTCGTCGACGTGGAGGAGGTTCCCCTCGCCTACCTGCCCAGCAACGCCGTGCGGATCCGGGTCAAGGCGGTGGGGGACCTGGAGCTGGCGCGGGCGGGGTCAGGCGACACCGCGGCGGGTCGGCGGCGCTCCCCATGACAGGCCCACCGTGGCGCGTCTGATCCAGGCCGCCGACCTCGAGGACATCGCGCGCGGCGCGGCGGTGCTCGGGACCGGCGGCGGCGGCGACCCGTACATCGGCAGGCTCCTGGCCCAGCAGGCCATCCGGGAGCACGGCCCGGTCACCCTGGTCTCGCTGGACGAGGTTCCCGACGAGGCCCTCGGGGCCGACGCCGGGGGGATGGGGGCACCCACCGTGGGGGTCGAGAAGCTGGCCGGTGGAACCGAGCATGTGCTCGCCTTCCAGGCCCTCGAGACCCAGCTCGGCCGCCCGCTGACCCACGTTGTCTGCGGCGAGGCGGGCGGCTCCAACTCCACCCTTCCCTTCGTGGTCGCCGCGCGCCTCGGCCGTCCGCTGGTGGACGGCGACGCGATGGGTCGAGCCTTCCCCGAGCTGCAGATGTCGATCCCCGCCATCTATGGCGTGGCCGCGACACCGCTGGCGCTGGCCGACCAGCAGGGCAACGTCGTGCTGCTCACCGCCGTCGACAACCGCTGGACCGAGCGGATCGCGCGTGCGATCACCATCGAGATGGGCTGCACCGCCGCCCTCTCCTCGTACGTGATGGAGGGCGCGACCCTTCGGCGCACCCTGGTCCCCGGCACGCTGAGCCTCTGCCAGGAGCTGGGTCAGCTGATCCGGGCGGCGCGGGCCCGCCACCAGGACGCGGTGGAGCGGGTGACGGAGCGACTGGGGGGCCGGCGCCTGTTCCAGGGCCGGGTGACCGACGTCGGCCGGCGCACCGAGACGGGGTTCGCGCGCGGGCACGCCACCATCGCCGGGGTGGAGGACTGGCGGGGGCAGGAGTGCCGGGTGGAGTTCCAGAACGAGCACCTGGTCGCGGTCCGGGACGGCACCGTGGTGGCCTCGGTCCCCGACCTCATCATCGTCCTGAGCAGCGACACCGCCGAGCCGGTGACCACCGAGCAGCTCCGCTACGGGCTGCGGGTGGTCGTGATCGCCGCCCCCTGCGATGAGCGATGGCGGTCGCCCGCCGGCCTCGCCCTGGTCGGTCCCCGCTACTTCGGCTATGACTTCGACCACGTCCCGATGGCGCCGCCCGCCGCCGACGGCCGCCACGGGGACTCCCCGGCCGGCCGCTCCCCCGGCCGCGGGCCCTGTGTCAGCGCACCAGGTCGGCGGGGACGACCCTCACCGTGATCGGCTCCGCGGTGGACCAGGCGCGGCCGCCGTCGACCCGGGCGATGTTGGAATAGGCGCCCCCGCCCAGGCGCAGGACCACGAGGCTCGGCTCCTCGGGATCGAGGATCCAGTACCAGGGGCAGCCCGCCTCCGCGTACAGGCGGCGCTTCTCGTGGAGGTCGCGGCCCCGCCCCAGCGGGGAGAGGACCTCGACCACCAGGCGGGGAGTGTTCTCCACCGCCCGCGTGCCGACCGCCGTCCGGTCCACCACCATCAGGTCGGGCTCGGGGATCTGGCCGGGCCCGATCCGCCACGCCAGCGGGGCCACGAACACCTCGAGCTGGGGTGGGCAGCCCGCGTCGAGCAGTCGGTAGAGACGGCCGACCGCCCGCTGGTGGAGCGGGCTCGGCGACGGGCTCACGACCAGGGCGCCGTCCAGGACCTCGTACCGGTTCCCGTCCTCCGGGGTCCGCTCGAGGTCGTCGAGGTCGAAGGCGCCGCCCGGGTGCGCCGGTGGGGCGGTGAGCATGGCAAGAGTCTGACACGAGGGTCCGGGCAGGGGCGGCAGACGGGCCGCCCGCGCCTCGCGGTCGGCGTCGGAGCGCGGGCTCGTCAGACCCGCCCGGGTCAGGTCCCGGCGAGCCGCCCCGCCAGGAAGTCGTCGTAGGCCTGCAGGTCGAGCAGGCCGTGGCCGGAGTAGCCGAAGAGGATGACCCGCTCGCGCCCCGCCTCCCGGGCCTGCACGGCGGCGTCGATGGTGGCCCGGATCGCGTGCGCCGTCTCGGGCGCGGGGATCGTCCCCTGGGTGCGGGCGAACTGCACCGCCGCCTCGAAGACCGCGGTCTGCGGGTGCGCCACCGCCCGCATCCGGCCGCTCCGCACCAGCAGGGAGATGATCGGCGCGTCGCCGTGGTAGCGCAGTCCCCCGGCGTGGATCGACGGCGGGATGAAGTCGTGGCCGAGCGAGTACATGGCCAGCAGCGGCGTCATCCCGGCGGTGTCGCCGAAGTCGTAGTCGAACCGCCCCTCGGTCAGGGTGGGGCAGCTCGACGGCTCCGCCGCCAGCAGCTCCACCTTCGGGTCGGGGACGAAGGGGAGTGCCAGCCCGCCCAGGTTCGACCCGCCGCCGCAGCAGCCGACGATGAGGTCGGGGCGCTCCTCGCCCGCCAGCTGGAGCTGCTCTCGGGCCTCGAGGCCGATCACGGTCTGGTGCAGGAGCACGTGGTTGAGCACCGAGCCCAGGGCGTAGTGGGTGTCGTCGCGGGTGGCCGCGTCGCGGACCGCGTCGCTGATGGCGGTTCCCAGCGACCCGGGGTGGTCGGGCTGGTCGACGGGCGACGGCACCACCTCGCCGCCCCAGGTCTCCATCATCACCCGCCGGTACGGCTTCTGCTGGTACGAGGCGCGCACCATGTACACCTTGCACTGGAGGCCGAAGAGGGCGCAGGCGAACGCCAGCGCGCTGCCCCACTGGCCGGCGCCGGTCTCGGTGGCGAGCCGCATGACCCCCTCGGCGTGGTTGTAGAAGGCCTGGGGCACGGCGGTGTTGGGCTTGTGGGAGCCGGCCGGGGAGACCGACTCGTCCTTGAAGTAGATCCGGGCCGGGGTGTCGAGCGCCTGCTCCAGCCGGCGCGCCCGCACCAGGGGCGTCGGCCGCCACAGTCGGAGCACGTCCAGCACCGGGCCGGGGATGTCGATCCACGGCGCCGCCGAGACCTCCTGCCCGATCAGCGCCATCGGGAAGAGCGGGGCGAGGTCCTGGGGGCCGATCGGCTCGCGGGTGGCGGGGTGGAGCGGGGGCTGCAGCGGCTCAGGCAGCTGCGGCACGACGTTGAACCACGCCTCGGGGACCTGGGTCGTCGGCAGGGTCCAGCGCACAGTCCGTGCTCCGTCTCGGGCGAATGCTGGCCGCGACTATAGCAAGGCGGACGGAGCCGGCCGGTGGGGATCGGGGTGGCGCGGGTCGCCCGGGATCAGCCCCTGCACCACCGGCCACGCCGCCAGCGACACCGCCGCGGCGATCACCAGCGCCAGCGGCGCCGACGCCGCCACCAGCGGGCCGCCGACCGCTGCGCCGATCGGGGTGCCGATGTAGTTGAGGCTCATGGAGATGGCAAAGGCGCGCCCGAACCAGACCCGCTCGGTCCGGCGCTGCCGGAGCGAGAACAGGGCCACGTCGAAGGGGCCGCCGCCGGCCCCGATCACGAGCATCCCCGCCGCCGCCATCACCAGCGACCCGCTCAGGGCGACCACCAGGGTGCCGATCGCGCCCAGGATGATGCCCCCGTTCAGCACCCGTCGTTCGCGCCCATCGGTCCCGACCCGCCCCACCACGAGCCCGCCGAGCAGGCCGCTGGCGCCGGAGAGCCCCCAGAGCCAGCCCACCGCGGCGGGACCGGAATGGAGGCGGTGGAGGACCAGGACCGGCAGGCCGATGGTGAGCACTCCCCAGCCGATGGAGGTGAGCGACATGCCCAGCGCCAGCCCGCGCAGGGTGGGATGGCGGACGACGTAGCCGAGGCCGGCACGGGCGTCCCGGAGCAGACCGGAGCGGCGGTCGGGCGGCGGCACGACCACGCGGACCCCCGCGACCGAGGCGATCGCCAGCCCGTAGACGGCGGCGTTGGCGACCATCGCCCAGCTCTCCCCGAGGAGCGCCACCAGGACCCCGGCGAGGCCGGGGCCGAGGATGGTCGCCACCACGTAGGCGGCGCTGTCCAGGGCGTTGGCGCGGTCCCAGAGGCGCTTGGGGACGACGGTCGGGAAGAGGGACTTGGTCCCCGCCCAGCTGAGCGGGCTGGTGAGCCCGGCCACCGCGAAGATCAGGATCAAGCCCAGCGGCGGGAGCAGCCCGTGCAGCGCCAGGCCGCCGATCAGCGCCAGCGAGCCGCCGGCGATCGCGTAGTCGAGGGCGATCAGCCGGATTCGGTGGTGGCGGTCGAGCAGGGCGCCGCTGACCGGGCTCATGACGATGCCGGGGAGCTGGGCGAGGACGGTGAGCCCGGCCAGCTCCGGGGAGTGGAACTGGCGCAGGGCGAAGAGCACCACCACCACCGTCTGCATCTGGCCCCCCGTGCGGGCCAGCACCGTCGCCCCGTACAGGGGCCGGAACGCCGGCAGGCGCAGCACGGCGCTGTAGCCGGCGGGCCGTGGGGACCGGGACCGGCTTTGCCCGTCCGCCCCCATCCCTAGGCGCCCCGGCCGCGTTCGCGCACGCCCGGGGTCGGATCGCCGCCGGTTCCGGGTCCGCTGCCGGGTCCGGCCGGGCCGCTGGGACCGGTCGGGCGGGTGCCGCGGCGCCGACCCCACCAGCGGCGCAGGTCGAGGTGCAGCGGCGTGAACTCGCCCAGGAGACGGCGCTCCCGCCGGCTCAGCCCGCCCGGCGTCCCCCCGGCGCGGAAGAGGTCGGGGCGGCTGTGGCGCCAGTCCAGGGCGCCGGCGCGGACGAAGACCGCGAGCAGGCTCGCCATCGGGATGGCGAAGAGGGCGCCCAGGAATCCCCCCACCTCGATCCCGGAGAAGAGCGCGATGAGCGCCAGCAGGGGGTGGAGGTGGACGAACCGTGCCTGGATCCGGGGGGCCAGGAGGTAGCCCTCGACCACGTGGATGGCGAGGAACAGGACGAGGGTGAAGACGGCCAGGACCGGGCTCTTGGTGAAGGCGAGCAGGAGGGCGACGGCCCCCCCGGCGAAGGGGCCCACCAGCGGGATCAGCTCGAACAGGAAGGTGGCAACCGCCACCACCAGGGGGAAGGGAACGCCGAGGAGGGCGGTCCCGACCCCCGCCAGCAGGGCGACCAGGAAGGCGAGCAGGAGCTGGGCCCGCACGTATCCGCCGATGACGGCAGCGAAGGCGTCGAGACCGAAGGCGAGCTCGCCGCGGGCGCGCGCGGGGAGGAGGTCGAGCAGCTGGCGGCGCAGGAGACGCCCGTCCTTGAGCAGCCAGAACGCGATCACCAGCGCCACCACCACATCCACCAGCGCGGAGGCGGTGCTGGTGACCCCGTGGAGGAGGACGCCGGTCGCCTGGGGGATGAGGCTCGTGAGGTTGGTCGGCAGCACCCGCCCGCCGCCGATGGAGATGCCGTGGCTGCGGAGCTGGGCGCGGATGGCGCTGATGGTCCGGTCGGCGTCCCGGACCAGGTGCGGGACCCGGCCCGCGAGCCCGCGCGCCTCGCCCACCAGCGGGCCGCCGACGAGGTAGAGGACGGCCGCCACGATCACCACCCCCCCGATCAGGGTGAGGACGATCGCCGCCGCCGCGGGGAGTCGGGCCCGCCGGCGCAGCTGGAGCACGACCGGGTCGGCGAGGAAGGTGACGACCAGGGCGAGGACCACGGCCAGGATCACGCCCAGCACCGAGGCCAGCCAGCCGGTGACGACCCGAAGCAGCTGGAGGGCGAGGAAGACGCTGAGCAGGATCGCCGCCACCTCGACCCACAGCCAGGCCGACGGGCGCCCGCCCGCGGCCGGCGGCGCGGGCGGGGCCGCCTCCTCGGGCAGGGCCGCCGGCGCCGGCGGCGGCTCGGGACGGGACCGGGAGGGGGGGGGCACCGTCTTCCGAGTGTATGGCCCGTGGCGGCCCCCGGCTGATCACGGCCAGGGGGAGGGACCGGTCAGGCCACCAGCACGGTCACCATGTCGTACCCCGTCGCCCCGTTGGGGTACGACGGCAGGCTGACGGCGGACTGGGTGCGGCCGGTGCCGTCCACCGCCCGCACCTGGAGGGCGTAGGTGCCCGGCGCCGGCCGCCAGACCGCGGTCCACAGCCGCCACGCGTAGGGCGAAAGCGACGGCTCGAGGCGGGTGGGTCCCCAGCTGCGGCCGCCGTCGATGCTCAGCTCGACGCGCTCGATCCCGCGGGTGCCGGCGAAGGCGATCCCGCGCACCGCGACCGGCCGTCCGGCGGGGAGGCGGCTGTTGCCCTGGGGATGGTCGATCCGCGAGGTGGTGCGCACCGCCACCGACGGGTTCCAGCCGCGCACCTCCCAGTACCCCGGGGCGGGGCTGGCCAGGGGCGTGATCGCGGTGAGCCACTTGGGGTCCTTCATCCCGTACCGGTCGACGACCAGGAGCCGGGCGGGGAACCCGTGGGCGGCCGGGAGCGGGCGCCCGTTGAGGCGGTCGGCGACGAGCGTCGTGGGCAGGAGGGCGTCGGCGAGGGGCAGGCTCTCGGTGTAGCCGTCGACGCAGCCGAAGCCCACCGCCACGGTGCCCGCCGGCACCCCGGAGCGCGCGAGCAGGTCGCCCAGCCGCACCCCCTCGAAGGCGCCGGTGCTGATCAGCGGCCCCCCGACGTTGTTGGAGATGCACTCCAGCGTCTGCACCTGGCGGACGTGGGGGAGAGCCGCGAGCTCGCCGCGGTCGAGGGCGTAGGGGCGGGGGCCGAGGACCTGCAGCCGCCACCGGCCGGGGTCCACCGAGGGGGGCCCGAACAGGTCGATGTCCACGACGTAGAAGTCGCGCACCGGGGTGAGGCCGCTGAGGTCGCCGAAGGTCACCCGGCCGCTGCCTGTGGCTCCGGGGGCCCCGCCGGGTCCGGGCCCCCGCCCGCCCGCCCCGCCGGTGCTCGGCCCGATCGCGGGGGCGGAGGCGGTCACGGCGCGCCAGGCGAGACCGCCCACCGCGATCCCGGCGGCGCCGAGCCCGGCCGTCTGCAGCACCGACCGCCGCGACCAGCTGGCGAGCGGGCTGCGCCCGAGGGACCGTCCCGGGCGCACCCGGCGGCGCGAGGCCTCGGCGAGCATCCCCTCCAGCGGCGCCGTCACAAGGAGCCACCCCAGGAACGCGGCGCCGGTGGCCCCGGTCGCCAGGGTCCCCTGGCCGAACCCGACCAGGGGAAGGGTGAGCACCAGCAGCGCCGCCGCCTCGGCCACCGCCGCCACCAGGTGGTGCGCCGCCCGGGCCCGCGCTCCCCCGCCGGTCGGGGCTCGACCGGTGAGCCGGCGGGCGCGCCACGCTCCCACCCCGGCCCCCACGATGATCACCGCCAGGGACAGGCCGAGCAGGAGGAGCGGCCGCCCGTGCTCCTGCAGCACGTCGATGAGCGCGCCGAAGACCGGACCGGGCAGGAGGAGGGTGACGCCGTCGCTGGCCACCTGGGGCAGCGCGGGCCACCCCAGCGTCGCCTGCAGCAAAAAGCTGAGCGCGAGGCCGATCCCGCCGGCGGCCAGGCCGGCGAGGGCGCCCCGCGCGGTGGGGGTCGTCATCCGCTCCTCCCTACGCCGCAGCGGCCCCGGCGGATCGCGCGCGCGTGGCGGATGACCTGCCGCCGCCGCTGTCAGCTGCGCGGCGGGGCGGGCAGCCGGCCGAGGTAGGGGAGCTCGCGGTAGCGGCCGTCGAGGTCGAGGCCGTAGCCCACCACGAAGTCGTCGGTGTCGAGGGTGAAGCCGATGTAGTGGGGCCCGGTCGGCACCTCGCGGAGGTGGGGACGATCGAGCAGGGCGCAGACCCGGAAGCGCTCGCAGTGGCTGCTCAGCGCTCGCTCGATCGCCTCCAGGGTGTGGCCGCGGTCGATGATGTCCTCCACCACCAGCACGTCGCGACCGTCGCCCGGGAAGACGCCGTTGACATAGTGGACGTCGGGGCGGGCGCCCTCGCTCGCCATCCCGCGGTAGCTCGCGACCGACAGGAACTCCACCGTGAGATCGCGGACCCCGATCTCGATCAGGGCGCGGATGAGGTCGGCGGCGAACACGAACGCCCCCCGGAGCACCACCGCCAGGGTCAGCGGCCGGTCGCTGCGCTCCGCGGCGATCTCGTACGCGAGTGCTCGAACCCGGCGGCTCACCTCGTCCGCGCTGTAGAGGACGGGAGGAGCGTCGCGCCACGCCTCGAGGCCGACGGGGGGAGTCGGCGCCGGCGCCGTGCCGGCGCGCTCCGGGCTGACGGGGCGCTCAACGGTCAGCTGCTCCTGGCTCGTCGCCATCGGCTCTCCTCCCGGCCTCGCGGCCATGGCTCCGGTGGACCACGCCTCCGCTCGCGTGCCGCCATTGTCCCACGGCGGTCGCCCTCCGCGGCTTCACGCCACCGCGGGCGCCTCCCCGGTCGGTCCCCGGTCCGCGCCCAGGAGGATCGGGATCTCGGTGAGGCGCGTGACCACCGGCCCCCGCCAGGCGGTGTCATGGTCGTAGTGGACGAGGGCGGTCGCCTCCGGGTCGTCGGCCCCGAGCCGCACCGCGGCCATCCCCACCCGGGTGGCCCCGGTGAGCTCGTGGCTGTCGCCGTCGCCAACGTACAGGCAGCCGCTCGGCTCGACCGCGAGGGCGTCGCACACCCGCCAGTACAGGCTCGGGTGCGGCTTGCGGCGGCCGACGTCGACCGAGAAGACCGTGGCCTCGATCAGCGGGGCGAGGGGGAGGGAGGCCCAGATCGGGGGGACCTCGGGCCCGCAGTCGCTGATCAGCCCGAGCCGGTACCGGGACGCCCGCAGCCGAACCAGGGTGGGGAGGGCGTCCGCGCGGGGCCGCATGTCACGACGCAGCTGGCGTCGGCGGAGTCGCGCCGCCGCCGCCACGTCCGCCGGCGATGGGAACGCGCCGAGACGCGCCGCCAGCGTCCGCAGGACCTGGATCCCATCCCCCATGGCCCCCGTCGCCCGCTCGGTGAAGGTCAGGTGGAGGAGAGCGTGGAACGCCTCGGGGTCGACCCCGAGGAGCCCGGCCACGGCGCCCGCATCGGTGGCGCGGCGGGCGAGCGGGGTGCCCGGGACCAGCGTGCCGAAGCAGTCGAAGATGACGGCGACGACCCGACCGGGATCGACCGCGACCGGTGTCGGCGTCTCCTCGGCGCGGTCCACCCGTCGAGGCTACCAGGCGGAGCCGGGCGGGTCGGACGCGGGGCGCCGGCGGGTCGGCGTCAGGCGGGCGGCAGGTCGACGGGTAGGAGCACCCGGACGTGCAGCGTCACCAGCACCACGTACAGCGGGCAGGGCTGTCCCGACGCACAGACGGGTCGCCACTCACCGGTCAGATCGACCGCGCCCACGTGCACCGCGAGGAAGGCCGTGGTGGGGATCGGGATCGGCGGGTTCCGGACGATCGGGACCGGCGGCAGGATCGGCGGGATCGGGGCGAGGATCGCGGGATCTGACGACCGGTAGGAGACGGGGGTGCCCGTCCCGGCGACGACGGTCGGCCCCAGGAGGAGGAGCTGGCCGAGCGTGAGGTCGATCGTCTCGCCATTTCGCGGATGCTCGATGACGCGCGGCGCGCCTCCGCCGTTCAGGGGCACCGCGGGGCCGTAGGTGGCGCCCAGCCAGGCCCCGGTGGCGTCGGCGATCGCCACCGTGGCGGTCCGGTGCCACGACCCGACGCAGAGCCACGGGGGAATCGGCCAGCGTGGGAGCAGGGGGCACGCGATCTGCGCGGAGCGCGTCGCCCCGGTGGCGGCCGGCGCGGTGCGAGCGGCGGGCGCGGCGGCCGCGCCGGGGGCGGCAGTGCGGGGCGCCGTGGCCGCGCAGAGCAGGCCGGGGCGCACCGCGGTGGGGATCGGGACCTCGACGCAGGGGAAGAGACGGAACCAGCCGCTGAAGGTGACGTGCCATACCAGCGCGGTGGGGGCCAGCCCGAACGGGTCGGGAGGTCCCCAGGCGACCACGGTGCGCACCAAAGCGCTCTGGAGCGTCACCGGGCCCACCGCCCGCAGGAGCGCCGGCTGGTCGGCGAGCCGCACCGCGGCGGCCTGGCTGAGGCGGGGGGCCTGGGCTCCGACCGGAAGGGAGACCGCGGCCAGGGCCAGGAGCGCCGCGGCGGTTCCCGCCAGGCGCCGCCGACCCGACCGGCGCCGGGCTGGCGTCTCGCTCCGCAACCGGGCTGCCGGATCAGTCATGCACGGGTCCTCACCTGCCATGACGCCGCCGACCCCTGGGTGGGTTCCCGCTCGCCCCCGATCATCCCGCCTGTCCCGGTCCCGCGTCAGCCTTGGGCGGCGGCCGCCAGGCGGCAGGGAATGTCGGCGTCCTCGTCGAGGTGGTAGCTGGCGCAGACCCGGTGATAGCCATCGGCGATCGTGAGGGCGACGTCGGCGGCGGCGGATCCCCGGACCAGCAGGACAGGGGAGAGTCGCTGTCCCCTGCGGACCTTGCGCAGGTCGCGCAGCACCTCGGGGTCATTGGCCGGCAGCAGCGGGAGGCGGCTGGCGCGCAGGAGGTCCTTGGCCTTGCGATGGGTGATTGGGGCGCGCCGGAGCTGGGTCACCACCCGCGCCACCGCCGGACCGGGGACGAGAAGGGAGAGGTAATCGGCCGCGGCAGGGTAGTCGTGGGCGTCCGGCTCCGGCTTCCAGTGCTCCTTGCGGGTCATGGCAGACCTCCGTGGCGGGGGACGGGCGTCAGCGGATGGCCGCCGACGTCGGGTCGTCCGGCGGCGGCGGCGCCCCGCCCGCGTGCGCGGCGGCCACGATCACGTTGCGGGCGAGCTCGTCGAGGGTGCCCTCAGCGGCCCGCCGGGCGGTGGGGTCGCCGCCCGGTCCCCGCAACAGGTGGGCGCCGCCGACGGCGGCGAGCGCCCCCGCCAGGGGCCCGACCAGGTACACCCAGACGTGGGCGAAGTCGAGACGGACGAGCTCGGGGCCGAGCGACCGCACCGGGTTCATCGAGGCGCCGCTGATCGGGCTGGCCCACAGGCCGGCGAGCGCGATGTAGCCGGCAACGGCGACAGCTGAGAGCGGACCGACGTTCTGGGCGCCGGAGGCGGTGCCCAGGATGGTGCTCACCAGGCCCAGCGTGAGGAGCGCCTCCACCACCACTGCCTGGACGTCCGTGATCCCGGCACCCGGGACGGTCGCGCCGAGCAGGCCGACCCGCCCGAAGAGCGCGGCGAGGACGAGGCAGGCGAGCGCGGCCCCGACCATCTGGGCCGCGACGTACCCGGGGACCCGGCGCCAGGGGAACTCCCGGCGGAGCGCGAAGGCGAGGCTGACCACCGGGTTGAGGTGGGCCCCCGACACCGTGCCCATGAAGAGGATGACCGCCAGCACCATCAGGGCCGGGGCGGTCACGGCCGCGTTGCGACCGACCGCGCCGTGGCTCACCGCCGCCACCACGTCCGCGCCGGCCGCGACCAGGACCAGCAGGAACGTTCCGAACACCTCGCTGAAGAGGCGGCGCCACTCGCGCGCGGGATCGTCGAACCGGCGGACCCACGGCGGCTCCATCGCCGAGAGAGCGCCCCGCATGGCCCAGTGCCCGCGCCCCGACCCGGGAACCGCCGGCGGCAGGCTCACCCCGACGGTGGGTCGCGGGGGCGTGCTCGGCACGCCTCGCGCTCGGCGATCACCGCGTGACCGTACCACCGGGCGGCGGTCGTGTCCACCGAGCCCGGCCGGGCGGGTCAGGAACCGGGCGGGTCGGGGGGCGCGGGCTTGACGGCCCGGACCACGGCGCTGTGCATCCCGTCGGCGACCCGGTGGGTGACCGTCACGCTCTCGGCTCGGAACCCCGAGGCCCGCAGCCCGAGCGTGAATTCGGCCGCCGAGAGGGCACCGGCGATGCACCCGACGGTGGTCCCGCGAGCGGCGCGGTCGGCGGGGCTGAGCCCGTCGTCGGCCACCACGTCGACGGCGACGAAGCGCCCACCCGGCCGCAGCACCCGATGGCTCTCACGGAAAACGGCAGCCTTGTCGGGGGAGAGATTGATGACACAGTTCGACAGCACCACGTCCACGCTGGCGTCGGGGAGCGGGATCGCCTCGATGGTGCCGGCCACGAACTCCACGTTGGTCGCGCCCGCCTGCGCCGCATGGCGCTCGGCGAGCTCGCGCATCTCGTCGGTCATGTCGAGGCCGATCACGCGACCGCCGGGCCCAACCTTCCGGGCGCTGATGAGGGCGTCGAGGCCGGCGCCGGATCCCAGGTCGAGCACCACCTCGCCGGGGCGCAGGTCCGCCACCCGGGTGGGATTCCCCATGCCGAGACTGGTGGCGGCGGCGGCGGCGGAGACCGATCGGTCGGCGTCGTCATAGGACGGCTCGCCGCAGGTCGAGCCCGCCGGGCCGGCGTCGCCGTCCGCGGACGGGCCGCAGCATTGGGACCCGCAGCAGCCGGACCCGCGCCCGGCGGCCATCGCCGTGGCGGCCGCCGCGTAGTGGGAGCGCACCGTCTCGCGCAGGGATATGTCGTCGTCAGGGGGCATCGCTAGATCCTCCATCAATCGAAGAATACCTATTGGTATTCTCGCGCCAGCCATTGTGAGCTGTCAATGGGTGGAGGGGGTCGCCAGCGGTCAGCCTCGGGGGGGCGGCTCCCCGAGGGGGTGGCGCCATGAGGTGATCCACCCGCGGCGCCGCGCCATGCCGAGAACCAGGGCGGTCGCTCCGCCAAGCAACCCGAGGAATGCGAGGAAGCCCAGGACGAGGATGTCGGGTGACGGGCCGGCCGGGTCCATGGGGATGCCTCGTGGGTGGTCGCTCCCCTCCTAACCCCGCAGGCGCCCGCGCCGTTACGCGGGAGGGCGGACGCTCGCCCACACTGGGGCGATGGAGGTCCGGGCGGTGGGCCCCGACGAGTGGCGCCGCCTGCGGGCCGTCCGCCTCCGGGCCCTCTCCGGTGCCCCCGGGGCGTTCGCGTCCCGCCTCGAGCACGAGCAGGCGCGCGCCGCCGGCGAATGGCGCCGGTGGGCGACCCCGACGGCGGCCAGGACCACCTTCGCCGCCGTCGAGGGCCCGCGCTGGGTGGGCATCGCGACCGGGGTGCTCGACGAGCGTGGCGACGTCGCTGATCTCGTCGGAATGTGGGTTGACCCGGACCGGCGGCGCCGCGGCGCCGGCCGCTCGCTGGCCCTGGCCGTGGTCGGGTGGGCCGCGACCGCGGGCGCCGCCGAGGTCCGGCTCTGGGTCGTCGGCGAGAATGCGCCGGCCCGCCTCTGCTACGAGCGGGCGGGATTCCGGGCTACGGGACGGGTCCAGCCGCTCCCCCGCGACGCGGCCGTCCTCGAGGTCGAGATGCGGCGTGCCGTCGAGCCGCCGACGGCCCGGGTCCGGTCCCACCGGCCCGACCCTCGCTCGGCCCCGGATCCGGCCCTTGCTGACTGATTCGTAACCATTCGGCCTCCCAACGCGTTCCAATATATGAACGCACTTGATAAGTGGAGACGAGGAGCGACCCATGGCCCTTGCCAAGACCCGACGCACCCTGAAGAACCTGGCGACCGATGTCGCGATCGTGGCCGTCCCGATGAACCTCGGCCCCGACGACGACCGCACCACTTCCGCCCTCCGGGCCAACGACCTGCCCCGGACGCCGCCTCCCGCGGTGGCGAAGGCGATGCCCCAGTCCGAGCCCACGCAGCTGCGGCCGGCGCACTGACCATGGGCGCCGTCCCGCCGGCCTCAGCCCGTGTCGTCCGGGGCGATGCCGGGTAGAGTGCCTGCCATGAAGTACCTCCTTCGCCATCCGCTGACCTTCGTGCTCGTGGGCCTGGTGGCCCTCTTCGTCCTGTTCTTCGTCGTCCTGCCCGCGCTGAGCCTCCTCCTCCACCTGGTCGTGGCTGTGGCGATCGTCTGGGCCGGCCTCTCCCTCCTGCGCGCCTACCGCCGTCACCGGGGCGGCCACCGCCGGTCGCGCGCCTGAGCTCAGCGGCCGCTTCCGGTTGACAGAGTTCGGAGTCCGTACTATTATGTAGGCTTATGGTACGGAGTAAGAACTCGGAACTGGGATCGAGCGCCTCGCCATCCTCGGGGGGCGGGCGGGCCAGGTTGATCGCCCGGCTGGTGGAGGCCCAGCCGCTGATCCGGCGGCGGTTCGACGCCTCCCTGCCCGCCCACCTGCGCGAGCTGCACACCACCCTCCACAACGCGGTGGCGACCGCGACCGTGCGCCAGGTGGAGGTGCTCCGCCTGCTCGCCACCCGTGGCTCGCTGGCCATGCATGAGCTGGCGACCCTGCAGGGCATCACGCGCAGCAGCGCCACCGAGGTCGTCGACCGGCTGGTGGACCACGGCCTGGTGGAACGCCGGCAGGACCCTCAGGACCGGCGCGGCGTCGACGTTGCCCTGACCCCACGCGCCGAGGAGCTGGTGGCCGAGGTGCGGCGCCTGACCGAGGCGAGCATCGCCGCCCTCCTCGACATCTATGACGATGAGGAGCTGGGCACCCTGGTCGGCCTCCTGGAGAAGCTGGCCGTCCCGAGCCCCGTGCCCGAGGGGCTCGGCCCCTCGGCCCCGTCTCCGCCGGATCCCCCCGCGGCGGGCATCGCCGGGCGGCGGGCGGACGGGTGACACGGCTGTTCAGCGGCCTCGGCCGGTTCGCGGTCCGCTTCCGCTGGCCCGTGGTGGTGGGATGGATTGCCCTCACGGTGGTGGCGGTCCATTTCCTGCCGTCGCTGGCGAGCGTCAGCAAGGACAGCAACAGCGCCTTCCTCCCCCGCGGTGCGCCCAGCATGCGGGCGGCCCGGCTGGCGGGCCCGTTCCAGAACTCCACGCTGGCGGCCGCGACCCTGGTGGCGGTCAGCAGCGGTGGTCCCCTCAGCGCGAGCCAGGAGGGGGCGGTGGCGCGCCTGGAGGCGACGATCCGCCGGGTGCCGCACGTGCGGGTCGTCCAGGACCTGGGCGCCTCCCCCGACGGCCAGGCGCGCCAGGTGCTGATCGAGGCGGCCGTCCCGGCCTATGGCGGGGGCGACGCCGGCCAGCTGGTGCGCGCCATCCGCGCCGACTTCGGGGCGGCAGCGGCGCCCGGTCTGCGCTACCACCTGACCGGCGATCTGCCGACCATCATCGACAGCCAGCAGGGGTCGAAGCGGTCGCAGAACGCCACCCAGCTGCTCTCGCTGGTGTTCATCATCGTCCTGCTCCTGGTCGCCTTCCGGGCCCTCCTCGCTCCCCTGATCACGCTCCTGCCGGCCGCGCTGGTGCTCGCGCTCGCCGGTCCGGTGGTGGCCGGCGCCACCCACCTCGGCGTCCAGGTGTCGGTGATCACGCAGCTGATCCTGATCGTGCTCCTTCTCGGAGCCGGAACCGACTACGGACTGTTCCTCGTCTTCCGCGTCCGGGAGGAGCTCCGCCGCGGCCTCGAACCGCGCCACGCCGTGGTCCGCGCGGTCAGCACGGTGGGGGAGTCGGTCACGTTCTCCGCGCTGTCCGTGATCGCCGCCCTGTTGAGCCTGATGCTGGCGCGGTTCGGAATCTACCAGAGCCTGGGCCCGGCTCTCGCCATCGGCATCGCCCTCATGCTGATGGCGGGGCTCACCCTGCTGCCGGCACTGCTCGCGATCTTCGGCCGGGCTCTGTTCTGGCCGACCCGGACCACCCGGGAGGATCACCCCCGGGTCGGAGCCTACGGACGTCTGGCGAGCGTCGTCATCGGCCGTCCGGGGCTGGTCACGGTCCTCGGCGTGATCGTCTTCGGAGGGCTGGCCCTGGGGGCGCTGACCGGGACGACCTCGGGGTTCGCCAACACCAGCGCCCCCGCCGGGTCCGACTCCGCGGCCGGTGCGGCGGTGCTGGCGCGCCACTTCCCCGCCTCCGACGCGCAGGCGGCGGCGGTGCTCTTCCGGCTACGGGGCTCGGTGTGGCTCCACCCCGCGGCGCTGGTCGCGGCGGAGCGCGGCCTGGCGGCGAGCGGGCGCTTCGAGCGGGTCATCGGCGTGTTCCAGGCGACCGGGCTCCGACCGGCGCAGCTCCCCGGGCTGTACCGCCGGCTGGGGCCGCCAGGCACGCTGGCGCCCGTCGAAGCGACCGGGACGGCGGTGGCCGCCGGCCTCTACAACGCCTATCGCCGGACCGCCCAGTTCATCAGCCCGGACGGGCGCACCCTCCAGGTGTCCACTCTCCCGCGCAACCCCAGCGCGGCTGCGCCCGCGGCCATCGCCGCAGTCCCCGCCACGCGGGCGGCGATCGCCCGAGTCGGGGCCCGGATCGGCGCCACCCGCAGCGGGCTCTTCGGGCTGCAGGCCTTCGCCTACGACGTCGAGAACATCTCCGGCAGCGACCTGGTCCGGGTGGTGCCGGTGGTGGCGATCCTGATCGCCCTCCTGCTGGCCCTCGTGATGCGCAGCCTGGTGGCGCCGGTCTTCCTCGTCGTCAGCGTGGTCCTCTCCTACCTCGCCGCGCTCGGGCTGACGTCGGTCATCTTCGTCCACGCCGCGGGCGATAACGGCGTCAACTTCCTCCTCCCGTTCCTCATGTTCGTGTTCCTGATGGCCCTCGGCTCCGACTACAACATCCTGATCATGACCAGGATCCGGGAGGAGTCCCACCAGCTCCCGCTCCGCCAGGCGGTACGGCGCGCGATCAGCATGACCGGGACCACCATCAGCACTGCCGGGCTCATCCTGGGGGGGACCTTCGCGGTGCTCGGGCTCGCCGGCGGCGGCGGCTCCGGGGGGACGCAGGTCCAGCAGATCGGCTTCGGCATCGCCGCCGGGGTCTTCATGGACACGTTCGTCATCCGTCCCCTGGTGGTGCCGGCCTTCGTGGTCCTCCTCGGACGCTGGACCTGGTGGCCCTCCCGGCTCTCCCGCTCGGCACCCGAAGAGGCTGTCGGACAGGCTCCCGCGGCGTAGACTCCGCCGGGTGGAGTTCCCGGTGGCCCGCGAACACGTCCGGCGCGACGGCGCGCGGCTGGTGGCGGTCGCGTCCGGGTCCCTGGACCGGCCGGTGGCCACGTGTCCCGGCTGGCGCCTGCGCGATGTGGTGCGTCACCTGGCCGAGGTGTACGAGCACAGGATCGTCTGCACCGAGCTGCGGGCGATGCCGGAGCCGTGGCCGCCCGTGTGGCCGGCGGCGCGCGACCCGGTGGGGTGGCTCGCCGACGCGCACCTATGTCGGCTCGCGATGCTGGTGCGGAGCGGCCCGCTGGCGGCGTCGGCGACCTGGTATCCCCCTGACCAGACGGTCGGGGTCTGGGGCCGGCGCATGGCTCACGAGACCGTGGTTCACCGCGTGGACGGAGAGCGGGCGGTGGGCGAGGAGACGCTGGTCGACTCGGATCTGGCTCTCGACGGGATCGACGAGGTGCTTGCCGTCTTTCTCGCCGGCGACTGGTCGGAGGCGCCCCTCGACGCGGGCCACGGGCAGCGCGCGACGATCGCCAGCGGCGGGCGCGCCTGGACCGGCGCTCTCGAGCGCCGGCACACCGACCTGCTGGAGGCCGACGCTCCGGCCGCGGCCGCGGTCACCGGGGACCCCGCCGCGGTGATGCTGTGCCTCTGGGGACGCGCCGCGGACGACCGGGTGGCGCTGAGCGGGGACGCGGCGGCGGTGGGGGTGCTGCGGGCGAGGCTGACCCAGGCCACCCAGTGAGGCGCGCCGGAGCCCCGGGGCCGGTGCGGCTGCGAGATCGGCCCACCCCGGGGGGCACCGGCCGGTCCGGGGCTACCATGGAGGGGAGCGGGCTGATGCCCGCCCTCGAGATCGCGGAGATCGTCGGGGTGGGAGCGTGACTGACCGCTGGGCGGTCCAGCTCAGTTATCGTGACGTCGCCGGCCGGCGACGAACCCTCTCCCCGCGAACGGCCGCGCGCCTCCGGGAGCTGATCGGGGACCCGACGGACGGCGTGGGGACCGTGATCACCCGGCCGGGACGTCGGCTCGAGGTGGGACCGGGCCTGCTCCGGCTCGAGGACGGCTCGTCGCTGACCGTGTCGGTCCGGCTCCCGGCCCTGCTCCCCCTCGGCTACCACACGTTCGAACCCCGGCGTGGGGAGCCGCGGCGGGTCATCGTGAGCCCCGCGCGGTGCCACTTAGGGCACAGCCGGCCGACGTGGGGGTGGGGGGTCCAGCTCTTCGCGATTCGGTCGGGGCGGAGCTGGGGGATCGGCGACCTCGGCGATCTCGGCGGGCTGACCGCGTGGGCGTCACGCGAGTGCGGGGCTGGATTCGTCATGGTCAACCCCCTCGCCGCGGTCGGCCCGACCCTGCCTCAGCAGCCGAGTCCGTACTTCCCGACCAGCCGGAGGTTTCGCAACCCGATCTACATCAGGGTCGAGGACGTGCCCGGTGCTGCCGACCTGGGCCCCGGACTCGATGGACTCGCAGCCCAGGGCCGGGCGCTCAACCGCGATCGTCGGATCGATCGCGATGCCGCATGGCAGCTCAAGCTCCAGGCCCTCGAGGCGATCTGGTCACACGTGGGCGGGGGCGCCGACTTCGATCGCTGGCTCGGCCGCCGGCCGGACGACCTGGTGCGCTTTGCGACCTGGTGCACGCTGGCGGAGCGATTCGGCCGCAACTGGAGGGCATGGCCGCCGGAGGTTCGCCGGCCCGACGGGGCGGCGGTCACCCGCTTCGCGGCGGACCATCGCGACCGGGTCCGCTTTCACGCCTGGCTGCAGTGGCTCGTCGCCGAGCAGCTCGCTGCCGCGGCCGCCCACACGACGCTCGTCCACGACCTTCCGGTCGGGGTGGATCCCAACGGCGCAGACGCCTGGGAGTGGCAGGACGTCCTCGCCTCCGGGGTCACGGTCGGGGCCCCCCCCGATGAGTTCAACACCCAGGGCCAGGACTGGGGGCTGATCCCGTTCGTCCCCTGGCGGTTGCGGCTGCGCGGATACCAGCCCTTCATCGACACCATCCGGGCGGTCATGAGCATCGGCGGAGGGCTCCGCATCGACCACGTCATGGGGCTCTTCCGACTGTGGTGGATCCCCCCCGGGGGCACGGTCCGGGCGGGCGGGTATGTCCGCTACCCCTCCGCGGACCTCCTCGACATCATCGCGCTGGAGAGCCAGCGCGCCCGGGCGACAGTGGTCGGCGAGGATCTCGGCACGGTCGAGCCAGCAGCGCGACGAGCCCTGGCCGGGCGCGGCCTGCTCACGTATCGAGTGCTGTGGTTCGAAAAGGAGCCCCCAGATTGCTGGCCGACACAATCGGTGGCGGCCGTCACCACCCATGACCTGCCGACGGTGGCAGGGTTGTGGGCCGGCAGCGACCTGGAGGAGCAGCGCACCCTCGGGCTCGCTCCCAATGTGGCGAGCACCGCTGCCATCCGGAGTCGGCTGGCAGACCGTGGGAGACTCGCCGACGGCGCCACCGCGGAGGAGGCGATCGTGGCCGCGCACGGCCTGCTGGCTCAGGCTCCCTCTGTCATGCGCCTCGTCACCCTGGAGGACGCTGTCGCCGTGGCGGAACGGCCCAACATGCCCGGCGCCGATGGGCTGCGGCCGAATTGGTCGCTCGCCCTGCCCATTCAGCTTGGCGAGCTCCGGCAGCATCCACTGGCGCGACGACTGGCCGGCATGCTCTCGGAGGGCGTCGCCACCACCCCTTGATGACGTGCCGCCCGCGTGACGGAGCTTGTGCTGGTGCCGGAGCTCGTGAGTCAATAGCGGCACGGACGGCGACTGTGGCCCGGTCTGCGATCGTCTGGTTCCGGCTGCCCGGCGCCGTCGCCCGAGGAGTGAGCGCCTCCCGGAGGTCGGACGTGTCACTCCCCGGGGTACGTCGGCTGGTCGCGGCGTCGCCAGGCTGGAGGAGAGTGCGATCGACGGGAGCGCGACCGGGGCGTGGTGGCGCACGGCTCCTGCACCGCCCCGGCAGGCGCGCCCTTGGCGGACCGGTGGTGGCCGTGATAGGATGCGGCGGTTCCTGGAGCCGACGGGAATGGTGCGGCCCGGCATCGAACCCCCTCGACATCGTGAGGAGAAGCCATGCGTGTGCTGATCTCGGTGGACATGGAGGGGATCACGGGTGTTACCGC
>DAHUZL010000216.1 GCA_027306655.1 Candidatus Dormiibacterota bacterium | reverse complement strand
CGCGGGACCGGATAGATGATGGGGTAGATCCCCTCCCCGATCAGCCACTCCAGGCGCCGGCGGCAGACCTCGGGCGATCCCGTCAACGTGAACCTCTCCAGCAGGCCGTCGCTGACCATCGCCGCGGCGCGCGCGTAGTCGCCAGTCTCCCACACCCGCCGGATCGCGCCCACCTCGTCGGCTGATCCGGAGACCTCGGCGATGTGGAGGTAGTGCCGCGACGCACAGTAGAAGGCGCAGCCGCGGCGCATGGCATCGCGCGAGGCGTCGTCCCCCGGGTCGGGCGCGGTCATCTCGAGGGCGAGGATGCTCACCTCGGCAGGGTCGCGGCCCACCCCGGCGCACGCGCGGGCCACGCGGCTACGGATGTCGGCCAGCGACTCCGGGGTGAGCCAGTTGGTGATGAGGCCGTCGAAGTGCCTCGCCGCCGTCTCCACCATGCGGGGGCCCAGCGCCGCCAGGTAGATCGGCACCGATCCGGGGACGCGGCCCTCGCGGAGGTGGAAATTGCGGACGTGGAACCAGGTTCCCTCGTACGAGAAGCGATCGGCGGAGAGGAATCGGCGCACGATCTCCAGCGTCTCCCGCGCCCGCTCCGTGGGCCGCTCGATGTCGAGCCCGTGGCCCTGCTCCACGAACCCGACCCCGCCGGTGCCGATGCCGAGCCGGAAGCGGCCGCCGGACAGATCCCAGATCGTCCGCGTCCCCATCGCGAGCAGCATCGGAGTCCGGCTGAGAAAGCTCACGATCCCCGTCATCAGGGTGATCCTCTCGGTGTGCTCGGCCAGCAGCGCCAAGAGCGCGAAGGCCTCCTTGCCCGACTCCTCGGTCAGGGAGAACCCGTGATAGCCGAGACCCTCGGCGTCCCGGGCGTACCGCAGGATCTCGCGCACCGTCATGTCGGCGGTGTGGAGCGTCACCCCGACAGCCCTGCCGTCGAGCGGCATTCGGATCCTCCCGTCAATGCGCTCGGCCCGATCCTACCTACGGCGGTAGGTCACGTCAAGAACTCGGCCGGGTCGCTCCGGCGGCCTGTCCCAGTTCCGGGAGCGGACGGGGTGGGGAGCGGGACCCGGCCCGCAGGGGCTGCGGGACAGAATCGGGCCGGGCCAGTGCGTGCTCGTGACCGGCGCGGTCGCGGATCGTCCCCTCACCGTCCGGTCCCGCGACGTCGGCCCCAGCCCCTACACTGGCGCCATGCCAGACGCCGCAACCACGGAGCCGGTCGGCACCGAGTTCCTGAAGAGCGTCCCCCTCTTCGCGGGGCTGTCCCGGCGTGACCTCGCGAGCCTGGCCAAGTCGGCCCACGACCTCACCTACCCCGCCGGCACCGATCTCACCTCGCTGGAGGGATTCCCGGCCACCTTCTTCGTCATCGTCCAGGGGCGCGTGGCGGTCCAGGCGGAGGGCAAGCCTCGGGGCAGCCTCGGCCCGGGGGAGTGGTTCGGTGAGCTCGCCCTCATCGGTGGGGGGCATCGGACCGCGGTGGTCACCGCCGAGACCGAGGTGCGCTGCCTGGTGCTCACCAGCTGGACCTTCCGCGCCTTCCTGAAGCAGCACCCCGACGTGAGCTGGACCCTCCTCGAGGTGCTCGCCCAGCGGCTCAGC
>DAHUZL010000215.1 GCA_027306655.1 Candidatus Dormiibacterota bacterium | reverse complement strand
GTTCGGGGTGGTCGAGCGCGACCCCGCCACCGGGGAGCCGACCGGGATGCTGCACGACTTCGCCGTGCTCGGGCTGTCCCGGCGCGGGCTCGCGGCGCTGGAGCCGGTGGTGCCCCATTACGGCCGCGAGCGCCAGTACCGGAGGCTCCTCTCCAGCCTGGCGATGGCCGCCCGCGCCGGCATCACCACCCTGGTCGAGCCCCAGAACTCGGTGGACGACCTCTGGCTGTACCGCCGGGCCCGGGACGAGGGTCGTCTCACCTGCCGGGTCGTGCTGGCCCTCCTCTGCCTTCCCGACACCCCCGACGCCGAGCTGGAGGAGTTCGTCCGCGCTCGCGAGGCGTTCGCCGACGACGACCTCCGGGTGGGGGCGGTCAAGCTCTATGCGGACGACGTCGTCGAACCCCACACCGCCGCCTTCTACGAGCCGTACGCCACCGAGCCCGCCCGTTGCCGGGAGCCGTTCTGGGACGCCGGAGAGCTGGCCGATCGGGTGACCCGGCTGGAGCAGCTCGGCTTTCCCGCCTTCATCCATGCCACCGGCGATCGGGGCATCCACGAGGCCCTCGACGCGTTCGCGGCCGCCCGCCACCGCCTCGGGGCCGCCGACCGGCGCCACCAGGTGGTCCATGTGGAGTGCCCGCTGCCCTCCGACATCCCCCGCTTCGCCGCGCTCGGAGTCACCGCCTGCATGCAGCCCCGCCATGCCGCTCCCGACCTCACCGGGGCGTGGCGCGCCAGCGTCGGGCCCGAGCGCGAGCGGCGGGCCTGGCCGCTCCGCAGCCTCTGGGCGGCCGGCGCCCGGCTGGCGCTCTCCAGCGACTGGAACGTGGCCGAGATGGAGCCGCTGCTCGGGATCTACTCGGCGCTGACCCGCGCCAGCCTCGACGGCCGCGACGCCTGGCTCCCGGAGGAGACCCTGGACCTCGGCGCGGCCCTCCACGGCTACACCCTCGGCGCCGCCGCCTCGGTGTTCGCCGAGGCGAGGCGCGGCTCGCTGAGCCCGGGTCGGGACGCCGACCTGGTGGTCCTCAGCGACGACCTCGGGCGCGACCCGGTCCGGGTCGCCCGCGAGGCCCGCGTGCTGCTGACCGTGCGCGGCGGCACGGTGGTCCATCGCGCCCCGTAGAATCAGGGCCGGGCCACCCCCAACAGCCGAGGAGCCGCGATGCCCTGGGTGCAGCGCTGCGCCGCCTGCGATCGAGAGTTCCCGATCTACCGACTCGCCGCGGTGATCCTCGACGGCGAGCTGGCCGGGCTCTGCCCCCGGTGCATGCAGTCGGAGTCGGAGCGGATCGCCGTCCCCTACGCCCCCCAGGCTCCGGGCCCGATCCAGCCGAGCACCTCGCGCACCGCCTGGTGATCCGGGTCGCGGCCTCGTTCGCGGACCGCCTCCGGGCCGCGGCGGACCGCGTCGGCTCCCCCCTGTGCGTCGGGCTGGACCCGGTTCCGGCCTCGTTCCCAGCCGGGCTGAGCCGCGACGCGGACGGTGCCCGCGAGCTCTGCCTCCGGGTGATCGCCGCCACCAGCCCCTACGCCGCCGCCTACAAGCCCAACAGCGCCTACTTCGAGGCCCTGGGGCCAGCCGGGGCGCTCGTCCTGGCGGAGGTGGTCGCGGCCGCCCGCGTCCACGCCCCGGTCATCCTCGACGTCAAGCGCGGCGACGTCGCCCACACCGCCGAGGCCTATGCGGAGGCCGCCTTCCACCGGCTCGGCGCGGATGCGGTGACCGCCAACCCGTATCTCGGCCACGATTCGGTGGCCCCCTTCCTGGCGGTGCCCGGCCGGCTCGCCTTCCTGCTCTGCCGGACCAGCAACCCCGGCGCCCGAGACCTCCAGGACCTCGGCGCCGGCCCCCTGGGCGAGCCCCTCTACCTCACGGTCGCCCGGCTCGCGGTGGCCTGGGAGGCCCGCGGCCCCGGGGGCACCACGGGACTGGTCGCCGGCGCCACCGGGCCGGGCGAGCTCGCCCGGATCCGCGCCTGCGCCCCCGATCTTCCGATCCTGGTCCCGGGGGTGGGCGCCCAGGGGGGGTCGCTGGAGGAGGCGGCGCGCGCCGCAGCCGGGCCAGGCGGGTCCGCCCCCTTCCTGGTGGCCGTCTCCCGCGGCATCACCGTGGCCGGTGCCGGCGCCGACTTCGCGGAGGCCGCCGCCGCGGCCGCCCACGCGCTCAGGGACCGGCTCCGGGCGGCTCACGCGGGCGCCTGACCCACGGGACCGGGTACGCTGGTGGCGATGCGTCCGGGCGTCCGCCCCGCCGTCCTCGTCGTGCTCCTCGTGGCCGGGTCGGGGTGGCTCGCCGGGTGCGGGGCGGCTCCCACCCCGAGGCCGACGCCGACGGCGACGCCGACCGCGACGCCGAGACCCACCCCGACTCCGACCCCTCCGCCCCGGGTGGTCACCGTGCTGGCCCCCGACGGGGTCAACATGCGGGCCGCCCCAGACCTGGCCGGGCGGGTGCTCGGGATCGTCGCCCAGGGGGTGCAGCTCGCCTACCTCGGCCAGACCGGAGCCAGCGGCGGCTGGTACCACGTCCAGGGGGCAACCCACGTCGGCTGGGTCTCGGCGGAGCCCAGCCTCACCGCCCCGGGCGGGTATGAGGGCTATGCCTCGGCGGCGCTCTTGTTCAGCGTGCTGTACCCGAACGGCTGGACGTTCACGGAGAGCCCGCCCTCGGTCACGTTCGCCCCCGCCAGCGCCGTCACTGGGCCGAGCCCGGGGACCCCGACCACCCCCGCGATCGTGGTCACCGCCGCCCGCGCCCTGGCCCTCCTCCCCGGGGGAGCGCCCGGAGCCGGCGCCGTCACCCAGACAGTCTCGGTCCAGGTGGGCGGGGTGACCACCGCCCAGCAGAGCTACGCGGTCCCGGCCGGGCAGACATGGTCCACGATCCGCTTTGCCGCCCGCCCCGGCCTGGCCTTCATCATCGTCGCCCGGGGTCCGGCCGCCCCCGTCGCCGCCGCCCTCCGCCTGGTGCTGCTCACGTTCCGCTTCAGCCTCACGGGCCGGGTCGGCTGACCGGCTCGGGTCCGGCGTCGGGGCCACCCGCCGGGCCCACCCCGCGCAGGTGCCGGGCCAGGAGCCGGTAGGCGTCCACCTTGGCCTGGTCCACCACCCGGGTGTAGCCCTGCATGGTGTTGAGGTTGGCATGGCCCAGCACCTCCTGGACCAGGCGCACGTTGCCGGTCACGGTGAGCAGCTCGGTCGCGGTCGTGTGCCGCAGGACGTGGGGGGAGCGGAGCGCCTCGATGCCGGTTTCCCGGCGCAGCCGGAGGAGGACGTGGCGGGCGCCGGCCGGGGTGAGCCGGCGCACCCCCAGCGCCTGCGATCGTCGGTCGTAGTTGAGGAACAGGGCCGGCTCGCGGTCGGCTCGGCACTGGAGGTAGCGGAGGATCGCGGCGAGCGCCTCCGGGGTGAGCAGCACCAGCCGTTCCCGGCCGCCCTTGCCCCGGACCACCAGCCCGCCGTCCCCGCGCAGCTGGTGGCGGTCCACCGCCAGAGCCTCGGAGATGCGGCACCCGGTGCTGAGCAGGAAATGGACCAGCGCGCTGTCCCGCTGGCCCGCCTCGCCCGGGTCGAACCGCCAGGCCACCAGGGCGCGGACCTGGTCGGTGGGGAGCGGACGGGGCAGCGGCCGGGGTGCCCGGGGTAGGTCCAGGTGGGCGAAGAGGTCGGTCGCGACCCAGCCCTCCCGGCGCGCGTGGCGGAGAAACCCCCGCAGGGCCTGCAGCTGGCGGGCCCGCGAGCTGAGCCGCAGGCCCCGCTGGCCGAGCTGGCGCTGCCAGGCCCGGACCGCGTCGCGGGTCAGGTCAGCGGTCGAACACAGCGGCCGTGACAAGCCCGCCCAGAACGCCAGCGGTGCCCGCAGGTCGGTCGCGTAGGCTCGCAGCGTTCGTGGACTGCGCGCCCGATCCACCGCCAGATAGGTGAGGTACTCCTCGACCGCACGGCTGAGGTCCACACGGGCATGCTACGGGTCCGCCGAGCGGGAGCAGGACCACCGGGGGCCGGCCCGCCGGGCTCCCCGCCACCGACAGCGCCCGCTGCCGCACCTGGATCGGGCCCGGGACCGGCACGGGCGCGGGGGGGACCGGGCTCACCCGGGGCCGGGGGCGGGTCCGGACCGGCGACGGGCAGACGGTGGGCGACGGGGGTGGGAGGACCGGCACTGTCACCGACGGCACCGCGGTCGGACTCGGCACCGCCGGGGTGGAGACGCCGGCCACGCCGGCCCCCGGGGGCGGAGCCGGGGCGATCGGCGGCGCCAGGCCCCCCACCGATCCGCTGGTCCCGGGCGGGCTCAGCGGCCCGGGGTGGCTGCCGATGGCGAACAGAGTGACGGCGAGCGCCGCCGCGACCAGGGTGGCCACGCCCGCCAGCCAGGTGAGGCCGGCGGCGGGACGGCGCCGGCCGCGCCGGCGCCCGGCGCCGGCCGCCAGC
>DAHUZL010000203.1 GCA_027306655.1 Candidatus Dormiibacterota bacterium | reverse complement strand
GCCGCCGGGAGAGCCAAGCCGGGAAGCCGCGCCGCCGGGAGTCCCCGCGCGTTGGGGGGACCCGGCTGGGCCGAGAGCCATTCGGCCCTGCGGCTATAACCCCACCCGGCCGTCGATCCGCTCACGCAGGAGGTCGGCGTGGCCGGCGTGGCGGGCGTACTCCCCGATCATGTGCACCAGAACCTCGCGCAGGTTGAGGACCATCCCGTCACGGGTGGTGCCGGTGACCTCGAAACTCGGTGCCGCGTCCACGAACCTCTCCGCGAACCGGACCTCCTCCCGCCACGTCTCCCAGGCCTGATCCACCAGGACCGCATCGGGGGCCGCATCGTTGAAGGCGGCATCCCGGTCGTCCGGGCGTCGATAGAGCGGGCTCGGGCTTTCTCCGCTGAGCGCCTCCCGAAACCAGAAGCGCTCCGCCTCGGCGAGGTGCCGGAGCAGCCCGAGGAGCGAGAGGGTGGAGGGAGGCACCGAGCGCCGAGCGAGGGCCGCGGGATCCAGACCGGAGCACTTCAGCTCGATTGTGAGGCGGTAGTCGCGCAGGTAGCCCACCAAGAGGGAGCGCTCATCCGGGAACCCGCCCGGGCTGCGCGGGTCGTCCTCCGGGGTCACGAACATCTGGCCCGAGCCGAACTTGCGCTCAGGGAGCTCGTCAGGGTTCTCGCGCTTGGGTTGGACCTCGCCGGTGGACATCCCGGAAGTATGCCAGGCGCAGCGGGAGATGGCCGCTCCCGAGAGACCACACAACACCCGAGGTCTGCGGGTGCGCGGAAGCCCGCGGCGAAGATTAGCGATCGAGTGCAGCAGGCACACCCGGGGCGTGATCCGCGCATGGAGCAACGGCCACGCCGGAGACGCCCTTCGACCGGCTCCCAACCGTCTCTCGCCGAGACGGCTGAGCTGTGGGGCTAATACCAGCGTGCTGAGAACTAGAACAGGCGGCCGCTGTCCGGCGGTCGCACCCGGTCCGTCCTCGGCCGTCCCTCCAACAGTTCCCGGCGCGACCGCCGGCCCTCTCCGCACCGCCCGCGTTTCGGAGCCTCGGCCGGGTCAGGCCATGGTCCTGTGCTGACGCATCGAGTTCTGCGGATCTGGGTGATCGACGTGAGCGGGACTCAGCTGGGGAGATCGCTCATCCTGATGCGGACATTGTGGTACGATGACAACAAATGTCAGTAAACGTCTCCGTGAGACTCGACGACCACCTGGCCGACCAACTGCGCCTTCGGGCGCGGGCTGCGGGGGAGAGTTTGTCCGACCGTCTTCGGCGCTATGCCGAGGAAGGCACGCGGCGGGATGAGCATCCCCTGATCACGTTCCGGGACGGACCCACCGGTCGGCGTGCGGGGCTGGTCGGAGGTCCTGACATCTGGGAGGTGGCGCTGTGGCTCGAGGACCTGGCCAACGAGGCTGACGCGATCGCCACTCTTGCCGAGGAGTCCGGGCTCGCTCGGTTTCAGGTGGAGGCGGCGACGCGCTACCGGGACGCCTATCCCGACGAGGTCATCGCCCGGATCGAACTCCATCGGCAGGAAACCGCGGCAGCCGCTGGTTGAAGCTACTCCTCGACGAGATGTACCCGCCCTCACTGGCCAGGGCTCTCGGGCAGGCGGGCGTTGACACCCTGACGGCGTCCGAACTCGGCCTCGCGGGTCGTTCCGACTACGACGTGTTCGCGGCTTCGATCACCGAGCGCCGCGTTCTCCTCACGGAGAATGTCGCCGACTTCGCGCGCATCGCCGGGGACCACCTGGCCGCTGGGCAACACTGCCCCGGCGTTCTGATAGCTCTATCGACACGCTTCTCCCGCCGCCCAGCTGGTCGCGATCCTCTGGTAGCGGCCATCCTCGCTGTGGCCGGCGAGCCTCTCGAGGACCGCGTCGTGTACCTCGGCCGCCTCTGACCTCGATCAAGGAGCGGGGAGGGGTGGGGGCCGCGGGGAGGCGTGAGGCCGGGATAGAAAGAGTGCGTTCGTAGCTGGGAGAACTGGGAGGCGATCAAACCACCCACTCGCCATCACGTGGGCCTGGTCGTGGCTCCCGAGGGGGGAGCCGGGGCAGCCCTCAGGGCGCGAGCGGCGTCCCCAGCTCCAGGTGGGCCGCAGGGATCTGGCCCAGCCTGCCGGCGCGGTAGTCGGCGAAGGCCTGGCGGAGCTCCTCCTCAGTGTTCATCACGAAAGGCCCGTACCAGGCCACCGGCTCGCGGATCGGTTGGCCGCCCAGCACCAGCACTTCCAGCGCCGGG
>DAHUZL010000189.1 GCA_027306655.1 Candidatus Dormiibacterota bacterium | reverse complement strand
CGCGGCTGCGCCGGTAGCGGCAGACGCGCCGTCCGCTGCCGTCGCTGACGGCGGCGACCCAGCGCCCGTCGCGTCGCTGGTAGAGGGATCCCTCCCGGTGGCCGCGCCGGACGGGACGCGGCGGCGGCGGGACCGGCGCATCGGCCGGCGCGCGCCGATATTTGCTGTCCACCCTGCTGTCCGTCGTCGCCACGACCAGATCGGCCATGCGCAAAGCATAGCATTGGAAGTGGAGGAGTGGTGCCGCCAGCAGGATTCGAACCTGCGACCCTGGGCTTAAAAGGCCCCTGCGCTACCACTGCGCCATGGCGGCAGGCGCCGCCAGCCTAACAAAGGGGTGGCCCCTGGTCGCACCCGGCGCCCGCCCGGTGATCGGGTCCCTCCGGCCTCCGGCGTAGAATCGTGCCAGGGTCGATCGAGGGCCGCTCGACGGGACGGGCGGCGCGGGCCCGTGACCAAGGAGCGCCTCTCATGTCCGCCGAGACCAACGGCCACGTCGTCACCGGCAGCCCCCGGATCAAGCGGGGGCTGGCGGAGATGCTCAAGGGCGGCGTCATCATGGACGTTGTCACCCCCGATCAGGCCGAGATCGCCCAGGAGGCCGGCGCGGTCGCCGTGATGGCGCTGGAGCGGGTCCCCGCCGACATCCGCCGCGACGGCGGGGTGGCTCGGATGAGTGACCCTGCCCTGATCACGGCCATCATCGGCGCGGTCAGCATCCCGGTCATGGCCAAGTGCCGGATCGGCCACTTCGTCGAGGCCCAGATCCTCCAGGCGCTCGGGGTCGACTACATCGACGAGTCCGAGGTCCTCACTCCCGCCGACGAGGAGCATCACGTGGACAAGTGGCCCTTCACGGTGCCGTTCGTCTGCGGGGCGCGCGACCTCGGCGAGGCCTTCCGGCGGATCAGCGAGGGGGCGGCGATGATCCGCACCAAGGGCGAGGCGGGCACCGGCAACGTCGTCGAGGCAGTCCGCCACATGCGCGCCGTGAGCCAGGGAATCCGCCGTCTCCACGGGCTGCGCGACGACGAGCTCCCGGCCGCCGCCAAGGAGCTGGGCGCGCCCCTGGAGCTGGTGCGCGAGACGGCCCGGCTGGGACGGCTCCCGGTGGTCAACTTCTCCGCCGGCGGGCTCGCCACCCCCGCCGACGCCGCCCTGATGATGCAGCTCGGCTGCGACGGCAACTTCGTCGGCAGCGGCATCTTCAAGAGCGGCGATCCCAAGCGCCGGGCCAAGGCGATCGTCGCCGCCACCACCTACTTTGACAAGCCCGACATGCTGGCGGAGATCTCGGCCGACCTCGGGGAGCCGATGGTGGGGATCGAGATCGCGACGCTCGGGCGCGAGGAGCTGCTGGCCGCACGGGGGATCTGACCGGCGTGGGGGTGGGCGTGCTCGCCCTCCAGGGAGACGTCCGCGAGCACCTCGTCGTCCTGCGGGCGCTCGGAGCCGAACCGCGACTGGTGCGCACCGCCGCCGACCTCGCAGCGTGCACCGCGCTGGTGCTCCCCGGCGGCGAGAGCACGACCATGGCGCGCCTGATCGAGGCGTTCCAGCTGGAGCCGCCGCTGCGGGCGGCGATCGCCGCGGGGCTCGCCTGCTTGTCCACCTGCGCAGGCACGATCCTGCTCGCGCGCACGATCGAGGATGGGCTCCCGGGGCAGCTCGCCCTCGGGGTGCTGGACATCGCCGTCCGCCGCAATGCGTTCGGACCCCAGCGGGAGTCCTTCGAGGCCGAGCTGGCGGTCCCTGCGGTCGGCTCCGAGCCGGTCCCGGTCGCCTTCATCCGGGCGCCCACCATCGAGGCCGTCGGCCCGGGGGTGGAGGTCCTCGCCACCCACCTCGGCAAGCCCGCCGCGATCCGTCAGGGCCGCCACCTCGCCCTCACCTTCCATCCCGAGATCACGGGAGACTCCCGGCTTCATGCCCTGTTCCTCCGGGGCCTCGGGCCGACACCGGAAGGCGGCGGCTGACCCGTCGGCCCCGCCCTACGCCGGGCCGCTCCGGACCAGGCCCACCTCGAAGGCGAAGACCACCGCCTGGACTCGGTCGCGGAGCTCCAGCTTGGCGAGCAGGTGGCCGACGTGGGTCTTCACCGTCGACTCCCCGAGGTGGAGCGACTCGGCGATCTCACCGTTCGAGAGCCCGCGGGCCATCAGCCGCAGCACCTCCAGCTCTCGATCGGTGCAGTCGCGAAGGCGGGGATCGGTCGATCCGTCCGGTGGCGGCCCGGCGGCGAAGGCCTCGATCAGCCGGCGCGTCACGGGCGGCGCCAGCAGCGCCTCGCCCGCGGCGACGGTGCGGACCGCGGCGACGATCTGCTCCGGCGGCGCGTCCTTGAGCAGAAACCCGCTCGCCCCCGCCCGAAGCGCCCCGTACACGGAGCGGTCATCGCCGAAGGTGGTGAGGATGAGGACCCGCAGCCCGGTCACCCCGTCCGCGCCGAGCAGGACCCGGGTCGCCTCGATGCCGTCGATCCGCGGCATCCTGAGGTCGAGGACGGCCAGGTCGGGCCGGAGTCGGCGGCAGAGGTCGACCGCGCCCGCCCCATCGGCGGCGGCCCCGACCACGTCGACGTCGGGCTCCGGGTCGAAGACCATCCGCAGCCCGGACAGCACCAGCGGCTGGTCGTCGGCGATGACAACCCGGATCATCGTCCCTCGTCGACGGGCAGGCTGGCGACGACGCGGTAGCCGCCCTCGACCTCCGGTCCTGCCTCCAGGCGGCCGCCGAAGAGCTCGGCGCGCTCGCGCATCCCGACCAGGCCGCGGCCCCCGGCGCCGTCCCCCGTCCCCGCGCCCCGCCCGTCGTCGCTGACGGTGACGCGGAGGGCGTCGCGGTCGTGGCGGATGGTGACCGCGGCGGAGCGGGCGCATCCGTGGCGCAGGGTGTTGGTCAGCGCTTCCTGCACGATCCGGTACGCGGAGAGCTCCAGGGTCGGGGGGAGCGGCCGCCGCGCGCCCTCCACGCGGAGGCGCACGTCGAGGCCGGTCTCCGATACCTGCGCCACCAGCTGCTCCAGGTCGTCGAGCCCCGGCTGCGGCGCGAGCGCCCCGTCGGACGCCGGGGCCCCGGTCATCCCGAGCAGCCGTCGCACCTCGCGGAGCGCCTGACGACCGGTGCGCTCGATCGCACCGAGCGTCGCCGCGGCCTGCTCGGGATGCTGGGCGGCGACGCGCCGCCCCGCCCCCGCCTGCAGCACCATGACGCTCAGGTGGTGGCCGATCGCGTCGTGCAGCTCACGCGAGATTCGCTGCCGCTCCAGCTCCGCCGCCCGCCGCTGACCCACCGCCTGCTCCGCCTCCAGACGCGCCGCCCGCTCCTGCAGGTGCGCCACGCGCGCCCGGCGCTGGCGCACGTCGTCGCCGAGCACGAAGGCGGCGGCGAAGAGCCCGTAATTGTAGGGGATGTCGGCGAGGGTGACGTGGCCGGCGGTGTGCCAGCTGGCGGCGAAGTTGAGGGGCAGCGCGACCGCCACCGCCGCACCGGCGCCGAGCGCCCATCGGGGTCGGCTGTAGGCCGCCACGCAGAACAGCGCCGCCAGCACCGCGAAGGTCACCGGGAATGGATTCTGGTACCCGAGCAGGACGTGGCTGAGGGCGGCCGCGCCGACGACCGCGAAGGTCGCCAGCGGATGGCGGCGGGCCCAGGCCAGCGGCACCGTCGCGGCCGCCACCAGGGCCACGTCGAGCGCGCGTCCATCGCCGGCGGTGGGCTGCACCCACAGCAGCGCCTGGGCAGTGCCGGCGACGATCCCGGCGAGCAGCCAGCTCGGCCACGCGGCCCCGAGGACTCCACCGGACAGACGCGGTCTCACCGCGCCATCCTATCCCGCGGCGGCGGCGCCGGCATCCCTCCCCAGGGGGAGCGGAGCTCAGTCCCGGGGGGGAGGAGCGATCGGTCTCGGGCGGGACGACAGCGCCGCGCCGGCTCCCCACGATGCGGGCATGCACCGCAACTCCGTGAGCCTCGCCCCCGCCCTGCCTCGCCCCGCCACCGTCCGCCGCGTTCGCATTCACGACACCGTGATGGTGGGCGCCCTCGGCTGCGTCGCCAGCCTCGCCCACCTGGCCGTGGCCGGGCGCTACGGCTACTTCCGCGACGAGCTCTACTACCTCGCCGCCGGTCACCACCTTCAGCTCGCCTACGTCGACTTCCCGGTCCTGATCGCAGCCATGGCCTGGGTGCTGGAGCACCTCGGGGCCGACTCGCTGACGGCCATCCATGTGCTCCCCGCGCTCGCCGACGGCGCCCTCGTCGTCACCACCGGGCTGATCGCCCGTGAGCTCGGCGGACACCGGTGGGCGCAGGCGCTGGCCGCCACCGCCTCCCTGGTCTGCCTCACGTTCCTCGCCACCGGCTCGATCTTTTCCATGGACATCTGGGACGAGCTGTGGTGGACCGTGATCGCGTACCTGGTGGTCCGCCTGATCGTCCGCGACCGCCCGCGCCTGTGGCTGCTGGTCGGACTGGTCGCCGGGATCGGTCTGCTCACCAAGCTCACGATCCTCTTCTTCCTGGCCGCGCTGGCGGTGGGGATCCTGGTCTCGCCGGCGCGGGCCACGCTGCGCACCCGCTGGCCCTGGGTCGGGGCTGGGGTGGCAGTGCTGTTCCTCGCCCCGACCGTGGCCTGGGAGGTGCAGCACGGCTGGGCCACCCTCGCCTACTGGCACGCCTACGCCGGCACCCTGGCCACCCGCTCGCCGCTCGGATTCGCGATCCAGCAGGCGTACACGATGAACCCGCTGACGGTGCCGCTCTGGCTCACGGGCACCGTCGCCCTCGTCACCGGGCGGGCGGGCCGCGGCCTCCAGTGTCTGGGCGTCGCCTTCGTGATCCTGTTCGTGGGACTCAGCGTGATCCCGACCAAGTCCTACTACCTGGCGCCGGCGTACCCGATGCTGTTCGCCGCCGGCGCGGTGCGGCTTGCCGCCGCGCTGGCGCAGGGGCGCCGCCGCTGGCTCCGGCCTGGACTGCTCGGAGCGCTGCTCGCCAGCGGACTGGTCCTGGCACCGATCGCGATGCCGATCGTGCCCCCCGCCACCTACGCGCGCCTCTACGGGTTCCTCGGCACCGACGGCGGCGCCCAGCTCCAGCGCGGCGACGCCGCGGTCCTGCCCCAGTGGCTGGCGGACCGGTTCGGGTGGCGCCACCTCACCCGCGTCGTGGTGGCCGTCGACCGCCGCCTGCCGGCGTCCCAGCGGCGGCAGGCCTGCGTCTTCGCCGCCAACTACGGCGAGGCCGCCGCCCTCGACCGTTACGGTCCCGCCCAGGGATTGCCGCCGGCCATCAGCGGCAGCAACAGCTTCTACTTCTGGGGACCCGGCGGATGCCGCGGGAGGACGGTCATCCTGGTGGGCGTGAGCCGGGGGACGGCGGCCCGCGCCTTCCGCCGGGTCGTCCCGGCGGCCGTTTCCCGCTGCCGATTCTGCATGCCGCAGGAGGACGGGGTGCCGATCCTGGTCGCCCGGGGCGCCGTGCTCCCGATGGCCCGCCTCTGGCCCCGCACGAAGAGCCTGGGCTGAGGACGGTCAGCACGTCCTCTCGGCGCGTGACCTCGGCCACCCCCGTCGCGGGCCCCCGGCCGCCGGGTCGTGCGTTCGACCGCCCCGCCCGGCACACTACTCGGGTGCAGGTGCGCCTCGCCAGCTACCGCGACCTGAGCCAGGTCGACGACCTCTACCGGGCCGCCGAGCTCAGCGATCCGGAGCTGGGGCGACGACTCCAGGGGTCTGGCCCCCAGAGCCCGGTCCCCGGGGCGGCGCTGGCCCGCGCCTGGTACATCCTCACCAAGGGGCTCTCCAGCTTCGTGCCGCTGGCGGACGTCTCGGACCAGCTCTACGTCGCCGACGATGGCGGCCGGGTGGTGGGGTTCATCCAGGCCGAGCCGGCCCCGGGGGGGCGCGCGTGGCAGGTGCTCAACCTCTGCGTCGCCCCCGAGGAGGCGGAGGGCGTGGTGGCGGCCCGCCTCCTGGAGCAGCTCTTCGCCGAGGGGTTGAGCCGAGGGGTGCACCGCTTCCTGGTCCGGATCCCCGCCCACCATCCGCTCGACCCCGCCTTTCGGGCCCAGGGCTTCCGTCCCTACGTCACCGAGCAGATCCGGTTCCGCGAGCTGCCCGCCGCGCCCGGGGACGACCCCGCCCCCTGGGCGCCCTCCCGCCCCCAGGACCTGGCCCTGATCCACTCCCTCTACCTCCGGACCGCTCCCCACGCGGTGGCAGCGGTGGAGGCGCCCTCACTCAAGCAGTGGCGGGCGACGTTCCAGCTCGGCTGGCTCGCCCGCATCGACGGGCGGGCCGGCGACAGCCGCCACTGGGTGATCGACCGGGGCGCCGGCGTGGTCGCCTGGGCCGGGGTGCGTCTGCCGGCGCGGGCCCGGCCCTCGCTGGTCGCGATGATGATGGATCCGCAGGAGGCGGCCCTGGCGGTGGAGGCGGTCCACAGCCTGCTCACCCAGATCCCCCGGGGCCCCACCCTCTGGGTCCTCCGCCACTACGAGAGCGAGCTCACCCGGGCGGTCGCCGCCCGAGGGTTCGAGGTGATCGCGACCCAGCTGCTGATGGTTCGGGACCTGCCACTCAAGCTGCGGACCCCGTCGCCGGTGCGCCCGCGGGCGGTCCTGGCCAAGGCCGCCCTCCCCCTCGCCGGTGCTCGCGCCGCCGCCCAGCCGCTCCCCCCCGGCTGAGCCGCCGCGGTACACTCGACGACGTGCTGGGACGACCGGGCTCCGGACCGCTTCAGGCTGGCTGCGCGGTCCGACGGGGGGGATGACGGCGGCCCCCCCGGAGGTCCGTCGCTGAGCGAGGTCGCCGTGACTCCGCTCCTGTCGTGGGAGGAGGAGCTCGAGCTCCTGGTGCGGACGCTGCCGCCGCAGCTGTACCAGGCGGTGCGGCGGCTCCCCGGCGACGCCGGCGAGCTGCTGGAGATCGTCCTCGACCTCGGCCGCGAGCCGGCGGCCCGCCTCGACCGCGCCGAGGTCCTGCTCGGGCCCGATCCGGTCACCCTCGCCGACCTGGAGGTGGTCAGCAGCCGCGTGGGCGCCTTCGGCGGTGACAACCGCGCCGGGATCGAGCGCACCCTCCACCGCATCAGCGCCATCCGCAACCGCGGCGGACGGATCGTCGGGCTGACCTGCCGGGTCGGGCGCGCCATCACCGGTCGGGTGGAGATCATCCGCGACATCGTGGTCGGCGGCCACAGCCTGCTGCTCCTGGGCAAGCCCGGGATCGGCAAGACCACGATGCTGCGCGAGGTGGCGCGGATCCTCGCCGACGAGTGTCACCGTCGGGTGGTGATCGTCGACACCAGCAACGAGATCGCCGGCGACGGCGACATCCCCCACCCCGGGATCGGACGCGCCCGCCGGATGCAGGTGGCAACCCCGGCGCAGCAGCACGCGGTGATGATCGAGGCGGTGGAGAACCACATGCCCGAGGTCATCATCGTGGACGAGATCGGCACCGAGCTGGAGGCGCAGGCGGCCCGCACCATCGCCGAGCGCGGCGTGCAGCTGGTCGGCACCGCCCACGGCAACACCCTGGACAACCTGCTCGTCAACCCCACCCTCAACGACCTCCTCGGCGGGATCCAGTCGGTCACCCTCTCCGACGAGGAGGCGCGCCGGCGAGGCACCCAGAAGTCGGTCCTGGAGCGCCAGGCGCCGCCCACCTTCGACGTCCTGGTGGAGATCGTGGACCGCCGCCAGGTCGCGGTCCATCTTCCCCTCGCCGACGTCGTCGACGACGTCCTCCGCGGGCGCGCCCGCCGGGCCCAGCTGCGCGAGCTGCGCCCCGATGGCAGCGTCGAGACCAAGCTGGCGCCGCCGCCGGCCTTCGACGACCGCGGCGCCCAGGCGCTCTTCGAGCGCGGCTGGCGCGAGGGGACGGGGCTCGGCGATCCCGGCGGCGACGTCGTCGAGCGGTGGGCGCGTGCGCAGGGCGACCGTGCCGGGAGCGGGCGGGCCGTCGGCGAGCGGGGGTGGCGCGATCGCCGGGAGGGGGAGGCGGGCGCCGGGGGAATGGCGCGCCCGCGCCGACCGGCCAGCCTCGCCGACCTCGGTCCCGGCCGCGCCGCCCAGGGCGCCGGCGCCAGCGTCTTCCCCTACGGTGTGTCCCGCACCTACCTGGAGCAGGCGATCCGCGAGCTGGGGGTGCCGGTCCAGATCCAGCACCACGTCGACGACGCCGACGTCGTGCTCACCCTGAAGAGCTACTACCGCCGTAAGGACTCGCCCCTGCGCGCGGCCGAGGCGGAGGGTGTCCCGATCTCGATCCTGCGCAGCAACTCGGTGGCGCAGATCCGCCAGGCGCTGGGGCGGCTGTACGACGTCGAACCCCAGGACCCCACCGACGGCGCGCTGCGCGAGGTGCGGACCGCGATCGAGCGGGCGCGGCTGGGCGAGGTGGTCGAGCTCGCTCCCCAGAACGCCTACGTGCGACGTCTCCAGCACCAGCTGGTGGAGCAGCACGACCTGGTCGCCCGCTCCACCGGCAAGGAGCCGCGCCGGCGCCTGCGGATCTACGGCCCGGCGGCGTCCTGAGCGGGGACCGGCCCCGCCCCCGCCCAGTCCGGCCGCAGGCGCTGACCCATCCGGCCCGGTACCGGGACCCCGTCGCGGAGCGCCACCGCCCCGGCCAGCAGCACCCACCGGATCCCCTCCGGCGGGCGGGTGCCGTCGTCGAAGTCGGCGCGGTCCCGGACCGTGTCGGGCGCGAAGACGGTGAGGTCGGCCACCGCGCCCACCGCCACCACGCCGCGTCCGGTGAGGCCGAACTTGCGAGCCGGCAGGCCGGTCATCTTGTGGACCGCGGCCTCCATCGAGAGCAGGCGGCGCTCGCGCACGTAGTGGGACAGGACCCGGGGGAACGTCCCCCACAGCCGCGGATGGGGCCGCCCTCCGAACCCGACGGGCAGGCCGTCCGACCCGATCATCGTGTGGCGATCCGCCAGCACCCGTAGGACGTCGTCCTCGTCCATGGACCAGAGGATCGCCTGCACCCGGAGGCCCTCCTCGGCGAGCACCTGGGCGAGCGCGGCGGTGGGCGACACCGCCAGCTCGGCGGCGACCTCGGCCAGGCTGCGTCCCTCCCAGCCATGGCTGGGCGTGGCGGCGATCCGGATGCCGTCCCATCCGCAGGCGCGCACGTGGCTTTCCCACCGGTCGCGGTCGTCACCGATATGCGTCTCCAGCTCCGCCACCGCGACCGGGTCGCGCAGCCGGGCCCGGATCGCTCCCTCGTCGCCGCGCATCCACTCCGGCGGCAGGAGCACGCTCAACATCGTGCTGGAGGCGCAGTACGGGTACGCGTCCTGGTCCACCCGGACTCCCTCGTCGCGGCCGCGCGCCAGCTCCGCCAGGGTCTCCCGGCTGCGGCCCCAGTTGTGGCGGCCGGACACCTTGTGATGGGAGATCTCGAGCTCGCAGCCGGCGGCGCGGGCGACCGCGAGCGCCTCGCGGATGGCGTCCAGCACGCCCCGCCCCTCATCCCGCATGTGGGTCGCGTAGACGGCCCTCGGCGGCAGCACCGCGCAGAGCGCCTGGAGCTCGTCCGGGGCCCCGAACATGCTCGGCGGGTAGATGAGGCCGCTGGAGAGCCCGAACGCACCCGCGGTCAGGGACTCGGCCAGGAGCTGCCGCATCGCTCGCAGCTCCGCCGGTGAGGGGGCGCGGTGGTGCTCTCCCAGGACCGCGGCGCGCAGCGCGCCGTGGCCCACCAGCGGCGCCATGTTGGTGACGTAGCCGCGGCGGTCGGCGGCGCCCTGGAGGGCTTCGAAGCTGTGGCCGCTCCAGCGAGTCTCGGGGAAGAGCCGCGCCTGGAACTGACGCTCCCACGAGCCCCCGCCCGGGGCCCGGGGCGCGAGCGAGAATCCGCAATTCCCCACCACCTCGGTGGTCACGCCCTGGCTCAGCTTGGAGACGTCGTCGGCGGCGAGGAAGGGCGAGGCGTCGGCGTGGGAGTGGACGTCGATGAATCCCGGGGCGACGACCAGGCCGGCGACCGGGAGGGTGGTCCACCCGGGTCGGGGTGGCCCGGGCGGCTCGATCGCGGTCACCCGCCCCCCCGAGACCAGGACGTCGGCGAGGCGGGCCCCGGCGCCGGTCCCGTCGACCAGCCGGCCGCCCGACAGCACCAGGCCCTCCGTCATCGCCTCACCCGGTCCGGCGGTCGCGGGGGCGGGGATCCACCCGCGCCGAGCGCATCAGCCGCCGAGCGACCAGTACTCCGGAGCCAGGTACGCGGCCGAGGTCTGGGGCTGGGTGCCGTGGAGCCGGGTGCTCACCTCGGACAGCTGGTAGTAGGTGTTGGGCAGCCAGAGCACGGGCAGGTTGCGGGCCAGGTAGTTCTCGTACCGATGGAGCGGCGCCAGGCCCGGCTCGGTGTGGGTGGCGATGATGTTGGCCTCGTTGGTCGGGTTGGCGTAGCCGCCGGAGTTGGCGGCCGCGCCGGAGCCGAAGATCTCGCCGCCGGTCGGATAGTAGTCGGGCTCGTAGGTCCAGGACCCGGTTCCCCAGTAGGCCATGTCCCAGCTGCACCCGACATGGCTCGTGGGCAGACGGCAGGGGGTCGCGTTGCCGAGGACCGTCCCGAATGGGGCCGAGGTGGCGGTGAGCTGGATGCCCGCGGCCAGGAAGGCGGATCGGAGCGCCTCCACCTCCTGGGTCACCGCCAGGGTGCCGCTGACGTACTGGAGCGTGAAGGCCAGCGTGGCGCCCTCGCGGATGCCGGGACCGCAGCGGCCCGGGCCCGTGCCCGCGCGCACGCAGTGGGACAGGCCGTTGACGGCCACCGCCCACCCGTGCGAACGAAGGAGCGACCGGGCCGAGGCCACGCTGTACGGGTAGGGGTTGTCCATCTCCTGGGGGCTGATGAAGGGGGTGCGGGGTTGCAGCGGCACCGGGCCATAGGTGGGATAGCCGAGGCCGGCGAAGATTCGCTTGAGGTAGAGGGGCTGGTCGATCAGGTGCTGCATCGCCTGGCGGACGTACAGCTGCCGGAAGATCGGCCCGATGGCGGGGTTGGTGAAGTTGACCGCCATGAAGCTGATCCCCCAGTAGGGCCACGGCTCGAAGCGATAGCCGAGCGCGGCCAGCGCCCGCCGCTGGGCCAGGTCCTGCACCGGCAGGTATCCGTAGTCGATCGAGCGCGCCCGCAGCGCGTCCAGCTCGGCGGTGTCGCTGGTGAAGGGCACCTCGTCGAGGTGGGCGATCCGCGGCTTCTGCGGACCCGAGTACCGCGGGTTGGGAACGAACGAGATGTAGCCGGTGGTGGGATCGAAGCTGGCCAGCCGCCAGGGGCCGTCGACCACCTTCCAGAGGGGGTTGCTGGCCCAGGTGCTGAGGTCTTTGGACTGCTGGTCGAGGAAGTCATACACCCGCACCGCCCCGGCCGCGGTGCGATCGTAGCTGCCTACCGATCCGCCCGCCGAGGTCTTGTCCCAGGCGTGGCTCGGGAGCGGATAGATCTGGCTCAGCTCGTTGTAGAGGAGCCAGTAGGGGCTGTAGCGACGGTTGAAGGTGATGCGGAGGGTCGTCGGCCCCGTCACCTGAGTTCGGACCACGTTGTCGGGAAACGCACCGGGGACGTACGCCTCCCAATTGGCCTTGTCGGCGGTCAGCAGGTTGATCCAGAACTGCACGTCGCGGGCGGTCACGGGTCGGCCATCGGACCACCGGTACGGCTTGAGCGTGATCGTCGCCACCCGGCCCCCATCCGAGAACGCCGGTGTCCGAGCCAGGCTGAGCCCAGGGTTGAGGGTGGGGGCGCCGTGATTGCCGAACCAGTACAGGGGTCGGAACAGCAGCGGCTGCAGCAGGCCGTAGTTGCTGCCGTAGAACGACGCGGCGGGCGCCAGCGGGAAGATGTAGTTGGCGGTGGAGGCTGGCTGCTGGGCGAAGGTCACGGTCCCGCGCGGCGGCTGGCCGGTGCCTGCGGAGCGAGCCAGGGGGAGCCCGCATCCCGCGAGCAGCAACGCCAGACCGGCGGTGGCGACCAAGATCCGTCGTGACTGCGGCATCATTCGCCCTCGTGGGTGCCGAGCTTGGTCCGGCCCGACTGGCACGGCCAGCCCGCGGAGCATAGCAAATCCCCGTCCAGGCGGCGAGCGGCCGCCCGCCCGCGGGTCAGTGGTCCTCGACCAGCAGCGAATGAAGTCCCCGGCGCACACCGACGCGGTCGGCAACCCTGCGAATCGCCAGCAGCGTGCCGTTCACGTAGGGGTCGGGGCTCGGCCCCGGATCATGGCGCATGATCAGCCGCTCACCGGGTCCGCCGAACACGATCTCGGTGGTGACCACGAAGCCAGGCAGCCGCACCGAGTGGATATGGGTGCCGGACACCTCGGCGCCGCGTGCCTCGACCGGTCCGTGCAGGTGGGGAGGAACCACGGCGGGCTGGGGGCGGCGGACCGCGGCGACAGTCTCGGCGAGTTCCCGTGAGGTGCCGCTGGGCACATCCGACTTGCCATCGCTGGCATAGTCGATCACCTCCCAGTGGTCCAGATGTCGTGCCGCGATCGTGGCGGCTCGACACAAGACGGCGGCCATGACGGAGAAGTTGCCAGCGGCGATCACGCCAATGCTGCGATCACGGGCGAGTCGATCGAGCTCCTCGAAGTCAGGCGCGGTCAGCCCGCTCGAGCCGACCACGACGTGAACTCCCGCCTCGACGGCGGCCCATACGTTGTCCCTGACAGCGGTGGCGCTGGTGTAGTCAACCAGCACGTCCACCGGCGCGGACTGAAGCGCCGCTGCGACCGTCGCGTACACCTGTCCGCTGGCTTCCGACCCGAGGACGGTGGCCAGACTCTGTCCGGCAGCGGACCGGGAAACCCCGGACATCAGCGCCAGGTCACTCGCTTCGCCGATGGCCGCGGCGATCGGTCGCGCCGCCCAGCCGGTGACACCTGCGATGCAGACGTTGATCATGAAGTCATCCTAGCTCACCGTTCGCAGCGTAGGGGAGGAGTGGACCGTCGTGGGCGACCTGGCTCAGAACGCCTCCTGCAGGCCGCCCCGGCGCGCCCACCCCTCCAGGACCCGGAAGAGCAGGTAGCCGGCGGCGGCGTAGGCGGCTCCGACCAGCAGCTCCTGGCCGAGCAGGGGGAGCGCGCGAGACGCCGGCGCTCCCGCGACCGCCAGTCGAGCGGCGGCGATCCCCCGGCTCATCGGAAGCCCGCGGCTCACGACCTGGAGCGCACCGGGGAGGCGGGTCACCGGGAAGTTCACCCCAGCCACCACCAGGAAGAGAAAGTAGACGAGGTTGGCGACGAGGAGGATGTCGCGGCTCACCAGGCTGCAGCTTCCGAGCAGGAGTCCGATGCCGCAGGTGGACAGCGCCACCGCCACCACGCTGGCGGCCAGCAGCGGGAGGTCGGCGTGAGCGAGGCGGAGGCCGAAGAGGAGCTGGGCGACGGCGAAGGCGATCACGACGCTGATGATCCCGTCGACGACGTGGAACGCGGAGCGCCCGAGGAAGGTGGCCAGCCGGCTCGCCGGGGACGCGAGCAGCAGCGGCAGCGTGCCGAACTGGCGCTCATTGCCCACCGTCATCACCACGCCGAAGATGCCGTTGAGGGCGGTCACCTGCATCGCATTGCCGATCGCAAAGTAGGTGGGGTCGCCGCCACCGGTTGCGAAGACGCCGAGCTGGACGAAGAACACCACCTGGAAGACCGGCACCAGCAGCTTGGAGGAGGCGTAGCCGAGCGGCGTCGCCCAGTTGAAGAGGGCCCGGTACTGGTAGAGGCACCCGTGCGCGAACAGGCGCAGTCCGGTCATGCGAAGCCGATCCGTCCGGAGCGGCGGGCCCGGGTCTCGAGGAGGTGGAACAGGCCCGCAGACAGGGCGAGGTACACGGCGGTGCCGGCCAGCCCGAGGCCCCACCACAGCGGGTAGTCCGGGCGCGACGCGGATTCCCCGGCGGCGGCGTAGAGAGCCCGCACCGTCCAGGAGGGCGCGAAGAGGCCCGCCAGGGGCTGCACCCAGCCGGCCAGGATCGCGACCGGGAACATGAAACCGCCGAGCAGGTAGGCGGGGGTCTCCATCCCATTGGCCAGCGCGCCGGCGGTCCTGGTCCAGGCGAACAACGGCGCGATCACCAGGCTGATGGCGAAGAAGGCCAGCAGGGTGAGGGCGCCCGAGATGGCGAAGGGGATGGCGTCGATGCGGTGGAAGAGGTGGGGGAAGAAAACCCACCCGACCGCGAGGTTGGCGGCCAACGAGGCGAGGCCGAGACAGAGGCTGGAGGCGATCTTGCCCACGATCACGGCCGCCAGCGGTGTCGGGCACCCCATCAGCTGCTCCAGGGTCCCCGCCCAGCGCTCGGCCTGGATGTCGAAGCCGGCGTTGAAGAGAGTGACGCTCCACAGGCCCACCAGCCCGCCGCCGATGACGGCGAAGGCGAGGTGCGCCGAGCGTCCGCCGGCGGAGTAGAGGAGGAGACCGATGCCACCGAAGACCAGCGGCTGGAGCAGGACCTGGAAGTACGAGATGGGGAAGGCGACGCGGAGCCGCAGCTGGATGAGCCAGGTGCGGCGGATCACGCGCCAGACGCTCACGGCGCCGGCTCCGCGACCAGCCGGATGTAGGCGTCCTCCAGGGTGGGCTCGCGCACCCGCAGGCCCACCGCCAGAGCGCCGTCGAGGCAGGGCCCCAGCTGGAGCACGAGGCTGGCGGGATCCGGGCACTGCACGGTCACCCGGTGGGTCAGCTCGCCCGCCACCACCTGCACCGCCTCCACCCCGGGCAGCTGGCGCAGGCGCTGGACCAGGCGATCGTCGATCCCGACCGCCTCGAACTCCACCACCCCGAGGTCGGCGCCCTGGCGGCGGACCACGTCCGGGGCGCCGGCGGCGATGATCCGACCGCGATGCACGACCGCGATCCGATCGCAGATCGCCTCCGCCTCCAGCATCGCGTGGGTGGTGAGGAAGACCGTGGTCCCCCGGTCGGCGAGGCCGCGCACCAGCTGGCGCAGGTCGCGCGCGCCGACCGGATCGAGCCCGATCGTGGGCTCGTCGAGAAAGAGGAGCTCGGGGTCGTGGAGCAGGCCGCGGGCGAGGTGGAGGCGCTGCTTCATCCCGCGCGAGTAGCGCTCGACCCGGTCATGGATCCGCCCCTCCAACCCCACCAGCTGGACCAGCTCGTCGATCCGGCGCCGCGCCCGGTCGGGCGGGAGACGATAGAGATCGCCGAAATAACGCAGGTTGTCGTAGCCGGAGAGGCGCCAGTAGAGGCCGCGCTCACCCCCGAAGACGAAGCCGATCCGCTGCCGCAGCTGGCGGCCGGCCTGGCTCACATCCTCACCGAGCACCCGTGCCGTCCCCGCGGTGGGCAGGAGCAGGGTGGTGCAGATCTTGACCACGGTGGTCTTGCCCGCGCCGTTGGGTCCCAGCAGGCCGAAGAGCTCGCCCGGAGGCACGTCCAGGTCGACCGACTCCAGCGCCACCGTCTCGGCTGAGCCCCGCCCCCACCCGTGCCGATGACGGTAGACCTTGCGCAGCGCCCGCAGCTCGACCGCGGCCACGCTCATCGACCGGCCCCGCCGAGCCCGTCCCAGGTGCCCGGGTCCCACTCGCTGGCCGGGAGCTCGCCGCAGAGGGTCCGGAACCGCTCCTGCCACCATCCCCGCGCATGCGCCACCTGGTGGGAGACGCGGCGAGGCCAGGACCCCCGCCAGCGCGCGGGCGGCACGATCCAGAGCCAGTGGGGTTCCAGCCGGGCCCCCCGCAGTACCTTGGCCTCCCAGGCGGCCAACCCCAGGTGGATGCGGCTCACGCCCTCGGCGATGGCCAGCGCGATGGGCCGGTAGAACGCGAGGGTGAAGTAGGCGGCGCTCCCCCTGACCGCCTCGTAGTCGAATCCGGCGGCGCGGCCGTACCACGTGCCCTGCCAGCCCACGAACAGGGTGAAGCCGACCGGCCGGCCGTCGCGGGTGCAGAGCAGCACCCGGCTGTGGTGATCGAGCTCGGCGGCCAGCTGGCGGAACTGCTGGGCGAGCTCGGCGGCGCTCAGGGCGTGGCCATAGCGCGCCTGCAGCGGCGCCGACAGCGCCCCCAGGACGTCGCAGCACTCCGAGAGCCGCGCCTCGGCCAGGTGCAGGCCGCTCTCCCCGAACCGCCGCAGCTCGCGGCGCACGGTGTGGCGCCGCGACGGGCTGAGGCTGGCGAGGTAGCCGTCGAAGGTGGTCCAGGGCACGTCCAGCCGGGCGCTGCCCGCCCCCAGGAGGAGCCGGCGCGGCCCGGCGCGGGCGGCGCACACGTCGCGGGCCGCATCGGTCGTGAGCCACATCGCACCCATGCTGGCGCAGCCGGAGTCGGCGCCGAAGCGGAAGGCCGCGTGCAGCAGGGACGCGGCCAGGTCGTGCCGCCGGTGGCGCCAGTCGGGATGGATCGGCCAGTCGTTCATGTATCCGGAGCGGGTGCCAACGAAGAGCGTGGGCCGCCACTCGTCGGCGGGGCTGCGGTCGCCCAGGAGCCAGCGGCCGCCCATGGCGTGGGGGTCGTAGTGGTCGAGCGCCGGGGCCCGCCGGCCGCTCCAGCGGTAGCAGGGGAGGGCGCCGACGAGCCGGCCGCCGCGGTCGCGGGCGACGAGGTAGCGGGCGCGGGTGGTGCGGTCGCGTTCCACCACGCGCAGGTAGGGGCGGCTCAGGAAGAGCCCGGCCCCGTCGGCGATGGCGTCCCACTCGGCGGCGTCGACCGCGTCGAGACGGTCGACCGCCGAGACCGTGACTCGCGCGTCCGCTGCGGGGCTCAGGCGGATGGGAAGGTCGCGCCCGCGCGGCTGGCGTAGGCGAGCGCGATGGCACGCGTGGCGCAGCCCTTCAGCTCCACGATCCGGTCGCCGGCCAGGGTGACCACCAGGGAGCGGATGCCGTCCTCCAGTGGCCACTGGTCCGGCTCGGCATGGGGCGCCGGGCGGACTCCCACCACCACCCGGCCGGCCACCTCCTCGGCGCTCTCCAGCGCGCCGCTCCGGCCGGACGCCTCCGGGCGGCGCAGGAAGTCCAGGATCTGCGTGCGCGACTCGCAGTTCCAGGGACCGTCCTCCACCGCCCGCCAGTGCGCGTCGGGGTCGAGGTGCGCCGCCAGCGTGTCGAGGTCGCCGCGGGAGACCGCCTGCCACAGCGAGCGCACCAAGGCCACCTTGGCGTCCGCGTCCACGGTGCGAGTATGCCACCCCGGGTGCGCGGCCCGGGTCAGAGCTGGCGCACCTCCCGCTGGGTCAGGGCGCCAACGATGGCGCTGGCTGAGATGGCGGCGCCGATGGGGAAGAGGAGCACCGGCCCCAGCACCGGGACCAGGGCTCCGCCCAGCGCCACCCCCACCGGGAAGAGGCCGAACCAGCCCAGCATCAGCAGCGACATCGTGCGTCCCAGCAGGGCCGGCTGCTGCCCGGTGCCCCCACCGAGAAGGTGGCGGGGATCAGGCCGTAGCCGGCCGGCCCGGCGTGGAAGCGCCCCCGCCCCAGGGCCGGCATGGCCACGTCCAGGAGCCTGCCGAAAAGCAGGTTGTCGAGCCGATGAACGAGCGCGCGTCCCCGACCAGCGCCAGACCGGGCCCCACCCGGCCCACCAGGAGGCCGCCGAGCCCGGGCCCGACCGCCCCCTGACCGGCCCCCAGCGGGACCGCCACCACCACCAGGACCGAGAGTGAGGGGTGGCCGGCGCGGGCGAGGAGCGCCACCAGCACCGCCCGCAGCCCGTCGGCGGCGAGCATCACCCGCCGCGGCCCGAGGCGGTCGGTGAGCGGCCCGCCCAGCGCGATCCCGCCGGCTCGGGTCACCCCGCAGGCAGCGAGGACGGTGCCCAGGGTGCGGGCGCCCAGGCCTGCGCCCAGCACGAGGAACGGGAGCGCGACCGCGTGGAGCTGGCCGCCGACGCCGGACACCAGCCGGCCGGTGACGAGAAGACGGACGACCCGGCCGCGAAGGACGGCGGGGAGGCGAAGGTGCGCCCGGTCACGGTACGGGCGGGGGGAACGGTGCGTGGCCGCGTCCGCTTCCTCGGCGTGTTCTCCGGGACTCGGCGCCCCGGCGCCTCGCCGGCCCGATCCCCGATGATGGCGGGTCGTGACGCCAGCACCGGTCGCCCACGCCAGCCGCGGCGGCTTCTTCGTCAGCCTGGAGGGGGTCGACGGGGCCGGCAAGAGCACGCAGGCCGCCACCCTCGCGGCCGCCCTGCGCCGACGACGCCACGACGTCGTCTCGATCCGGGAGCCGGGCGGAACTGAGCTCGGCGAGCTGCTCCGCAGCGT
>DAHUZL010000006.1 GCA_027306655.1 Candidatus Dormiibacterota bacterium | reverse complement strand
CGCAGGCGCTCGCCGGCGGGGACCCCGCCCGGGTGCTGCGCGAGCTGGAGGAGCTGCATGTCCACGGGGCCGACCCCCGCCAGCTCCTCCGCGCCCTCGGTGAGCTCGCCCGCTCCCGGCTGGCGGGTGACCCCGTCCCGGTGGCGGCGGCGGCGGCGGAGGCCGGCCCGGCCACTCCCCCGCCCCCAGTCGGGTTCTGGGTGGCGACCCTCGCCGCCTGCGCCCAGGGGATGGTGACCATCCGCCGCGCCGACGACGCGCGCCTCGCGCTGGAGGCGGTCCTGCTGCGGCTCGCCCTGGGCGAGCCGGGGAGCCGCCTCGCCCCGTCGTCGTCCCCGGCTCCGTTCGCGGCGCCGCCCTCGGTACGGCGCTCCTCCCGGGGCCGCGCGTCAAGTTCCGGGCAGGCCTCGCCGGTGGCGCCGGATCACGCCGCCGAGGCGTCCGCCCCCGTCCGCCCCGCCGCGGCGGGGACCGCCCTGCCGCCCCCGCCGGAGGAGCCGGGTCCCCGCGCCGAGCCCGCGGCCAACGCCGACGACGGGGCTGGAGATGCAGCCGCCGACGGGGGCGCCGACCACGAGTCCCGGCCGAGGCCCCTGGAGGGATGGGAGATGCGCTGGGCCGACGTGCTCGACCAGATCCGGCGCCGCCACATCCCCACCCAGGCCCTGCTCAAGGCGGCGGTCCCGGTGGCGTACGGGGAGGGCCGTCTGACGGTGGCGGTGGCCCACGCCTTCCACCTCCAGCAGATCGGGGAGCCGGCGACGCGGAAGCTCCTGGAGGAGGCCTGCGCGGAGGTGGTGGGACATCCGGTCACGGTCGAGCTGGTGGCCGCGGCGGTGCCGGCCGCGCCGGCCCGGCCCCCCACCTCCGGAGGCGGGTCGCTGCGGGCCGCCCTGGACGTGTTCCCCGGCAGCCGGGTCGCGCGCTCCCAGTTCAAGGATCCCTGAGCGGGGCCGAGGTCCTGGGGGGGGTGGCCAGTTGCGAGTGCCGGATCTCAGCTCACCGCTCGCTTCACGAGCGCGCCGATCCTTGCCTTGTCGGCGGCGGTCAATGGCGTCAGAGCGAAGCTGGTCGGCCACATCGCGCCGTCGTCGAGGTTCGCCTTGTCGCTGAAGCCCAGGGTCGCGTACCTGGTCTTGAACGACTGCGCGCGGTGGACGAAGCCGCTCGGGAACCTCGGAGTCAGGGTCCCGACGCCCATTCAGGGCGTTTGGGGGTATTCACGGAGCCGGACTGGACTTGGGGGCATGGAGACTCCTGTCACGAGGGCGCACGACCCGCGGTCGGCGGGCGAGGTCCTGGCCCGGTTCCGGGCTGGCGCGGACTGACTGGACTACTTGGAGCGGCTCTTGGCGCAGAGCTGGCAACGGGCGCTGGCAATCGGCCGGTGTCCGACCGCGTGGGCGATGCTCCACCGGATGCGGTCGGTGCTGGTGCACCCGGGCCGGGATCGGCCGGCCGGGACCGTCGAGGTGGATGAGACCTGCATCGGCGGGGAGGGGCCGGGATTGCGCGGCGGTCGGCAGCGCGGGAAGAAGGTCCGGGCCGGGATCGCGGTAGAGGTGTGCGGGCCGAGGGGGATCGCTCGATGCCGCCTCTCGGTGCTGGCCGACGCGTCCGCCACCACCCTGGGTTCGTTCGTGGCCGCTGCCGGAGAGCCCGGAGCGCACGGGATCGCCGACGGCCGGGGCGGCTGCCACACGATCCGCCGGACGAGCCACACCCGGACCCGGGTGCGCCCGCCGACCCACAGCCGGCGAGCGGCGGGGGGCCCAGCCTACGTGGAGAAGGTGGTCTGTCCGGATCCCGAGGTGTAGCCGGTGGCGGTCACGGTGGCGAGCGCGCACCACG
>DAHUZL010000166.1 GCA_027306655.1 Candidatus Dormiibacterota bacterium | reverse complement strand
CGCGTGGCGCCGGCCGATGTCGCCCGGATCGCGGCGGAGCTCGGCATCCACCCGCTCGTCCACGCCCTCGTCGCCGAGCGCGCCGAGCCGGGTCACGATGCTCCAGCGCAGCTCCACGTCCATCGGCAGGTCGGGGAGGGTCGAGCCCCCGTCGAGGAGCTCCCCCAGCCACCGGGCGCCCGTGCCCTCCCCGGCCAGGCTGATCGCGATCCGGGTCCAGGCGAGCTGTAGGTCACCCCCGGGCGACGCGCCGGTGAGCGCCCGCTGGGCCATCCCGGCCACCCGGCGGCGCAGCCCGGCGGCGTGCTCGGGCGCGCTGAACCGCTCCACAGCGGTGACCAGGTTGCGCAGCAGTGGGAGCAGGACGCGCGGCTCCGACTCCCCCACCCCGTGCCGCTCGACCAGCGCGACGTAGCGCTGCATCGGGAGCTCCGCATCGCGGAGCATGTCGCGCAATGTCTCCCAGATCAGGGTGCGCGCGAGAGGATCGGCGAGGTCGGCCAGGCGGTCCTCGGCGACTTCCAGGGAGGCGGGGTCCAGCCGCACCTTGGCGTAGGTGAGCGCGCCGTCGTTGGGGAGAAGGAGGGCTGGGCGCGGCTCCCCGCGCAGCTCCGGCACCGGCGTGAGCGCGCCCGCCACGTCCACGGGGACCTGCCGGCGCAGGCAGAGCCCGTCCGCCGTGTCGTGGTAGAGCCCGAGGGAGATCCGGTGGGGAAGCAGCGGTCCCTCCGGGCCGGTGCGCGCCTGCCGCACCACCACCTGGTCCAGCACCGCCGTCACCGGTCCCGACCCGGTGTCGACCCGCAGCGTCGTCACGCCGCTGGTCTGCAGCCAGACGCGTGACCACGCGGTGAGGTCGCGACCGGCCGCGGCGCCGAGGGCGGCGAGGAAGTCGCCCAGCTCGGCATTGCCGAAGCGGTGGCGCGCGATGTACCGCTTCAGCCCGGCGGCGAACGCCTCCTCGCCGAGGAGGGCCAGCAGCTGGCGAAGGACTGAGCACCCCTTCTCGTAGGTGATGCGGTCGAAGTTGAGCGGGACGGTCTCGATGTCGGGGACCACCGCCACCACCGGGTGGGTGGTGGGGCGCTGGTCGGCCTGTCGCGCCAGCGCCTGGGTCCAGCTGGCGAAGTCGAGCCAGCGGTCTCGGAACCGGGTCGCGCGGGTGCACGCGAGCAGGGCCAGCAGGGTGGCGAAGCTCTCGTTGAGCCAGAGGTCCTCCCACCAGCGCAGGGTGACCAGGTCCCCGAACCACATGTGGGCCATCTCGTGGAGGAGGGTGTCGGCTCGGTCCTCCCGCTCCAGGTCGGTGACCCGGCCGCGGAAGAGGTAGCCCTCCGCGATCGTGACGCAGCCGGCATTCTCCATCGCGCCGGCGTTGAACTCGGGCACGAAGACCTGGTCGTAGCGGTCGAACGGGTAGGGATGGCCGAAGAGGGCGGGGAAGAAGTCCAGCCCCTGCTTGGTCACGGTGAGGAGCTCCTCAGAGTCCAGGTGGGGGGCCAGCGAGCGCCGGCAGTGGAGCCCGAGGGGAAGTCCGCGGTGCTCGTCGGCGACCGAGTGGAAGGGGCCGGCCGCGACCGCCGACACGTAGGTGGAGATCGGCGGGGTCGGGCGGAAGCGCCACCACGCCAGTTCCGTGTCTGCATCCGGGGCGGGGGGCGCGATCAGGCGGCTGTTCCCGATCACCGTCCAACCCGCCGGCGCGCGCACCGAGAGCGTGATCGGCCCCTTGCAATCGGGCTGATCGAAGCAGGCGAAGACGCGGTGGGCGTCGAAGGGCTCGAAGTGGCTGTAGCAGTACGTGAGTCCGTCGGTGGGGTCCTGGAATCGGTGCAGGCCCACCCCGTCGTTGCGGAACGGGCACCGTCCCACGATCCGCAGGGAGTTGGACGTCGCCAGCCCGGAGATGGGGACGCGATGGCCGACCGGGGGGATCGTGAGCGGACGCCCGTTCAGGGTCACCTCCAGCAGCTCGCCGGGGGCGAAGTCGACGAAGGTCGCGGCGCCCGCCTCAGCGGCCGTGAAGGTGATGGTGGTGGTGGAGCGGAAGTGATCGGGGCCGTCGGCGAGGTCGAGCTCGACCGCATACGCGATCGAGCCGACGAGGGCGGACCGGGTCCGGGCCTCGTCGCGGGTGAGGATGGCGGCGCCGGCCTCGGCGGGAGGGTCCACGGGGTGCAGTATGCCGAGCGACCGTCCCCGAGGGTGGGACCCCGAGGGTCGGACCCCGGCCCCGGCCCCCGTGCGGGAGCGGGGCCGGGGTCCGGGCGACCGCGGGGATCGCGGCCGCCCGCCGGGTCGGGTCAGGCCGCCGCCACCCCCACCGCGGTGGTCCCCGTCATTCCGCGGCTCGCCGGCGATCCAGCGTTGGCGGCGTTCCCGTACGGGTACACCTGCCCATTCGCGGTGGCGACCCAGTAGCCCTGGGAATCGGCGGTTGCGGCGATCCCGATCGCATCGGTCAGCGACAGCCCCTGGGACGAGGGCGACCCGTCCTGCGCTGCCTGGCCGTAGGGGTAGACGTGGCCGTCGGCGGTGGCGACCCAGTAGCCCTGCCCGTTGCCGGTGCGGGCCAGGCCCACGACATCGGTGAGGGTGAGCCGCTGGCTCACCGGGGATCCCACGAACGGAGCGTCGCCGAACTGGTAGACGTGCCCGCTGCCGGTGACCAGCCAGTAGCCGCCGCCATCAGCGGTGGCCGCCATCGCCACCACGTTGCCGGCCAGGATGTGGCGGCTCGGGAAGGAGCCGAAGAAGCCGGCGTTGCCGAACTGGAACACGTGCCCGGTGGCGGTCGCCAGCCAGTAGCCGCCGCCCCCCGGGGTGGAGGCGATCGCCACCACGCCCTGGACGGTGATGTGGCGGCTGGGGAAGGACCCGAAGAACGAGGCATTGCCGAACTGGTAGACGTGGCCGCTGCCGGTCGCCAGCCAGTAGCCGCCGCCGTTCGGCGTCCCCGTCATCGCCACCACACCCTGGGCGGTGATGTGGCGGCTGGGGAACGACCCGAAGAAGCCGGCGCCGCCGAACTGGTAGACGTGGCCGTTGGCGGTCGCCACCCAGTAGCCGGTCGGCGACACAGCGGTGGTGGTCTGGGTGATCGTGACGGTGCCGGTGCCGCCCAGGGCCAGCTCCCGGGCGGTGATGGCGCAGCTGCCGGCGGTGGTGGACGCGGTGTAGGTGGTCTGCGCCTGGCCGGCGCCGTCGGTGGTGGCCGTCGCCGGCGAGAGGGTCCCGCAGGCGGACCCGCTGGTGGTGAAGTCGACGGTGTCGCCGGCGACCACCGCCCCGGACGACCCGGTGACGGTCACCGTCACGGTCGACGTGGCGGTGCCGTTGGCGGCGAGGCTGCCGGGGGAGGCGGTCACCGCCACGGCGGCAGTCTCGGTCACGACCACCGACCCGGTGAGGCCCTGGTCGGACTCCCGCGCGCTGATCGTGCAGCCTCCGGCGACGCTGGCGGCGGTGTAGGTGGTCTGGGCGGTGCCGCTGGCCGTGGTGACCGCCGACGCCGGCGACAGCGTGCCGCAGGCGGACCCGCTGCCGCTGAAGGTGACCGTGTCGCCGACCACGCCCACACCCAGCGGAGTGAGGACGCTGGCGGTGATCGTCGACGTGGAGAGCCCGTTGGGGGGCAGGGTGGCGGGATTGGCGACCACCGTGACCGCGGCGGCAGCGGTCTGGGCGATGGTGGCGGCGCCCGAGCCTGCGTGGGTGAGGTCGGTCGCCGTCACCGTGCAGGTGATGCTGGTGGTGGAGGCGGTGTAGGTGATGGTGACCTGTCCGCTCGGGTTGGTGACGCCGCTCGACGGCAGCAGCGTGCCGCAGGCGGACGGGCTGACCACGAAGGTGACGGTGTCACCGCTCACCGGCACGCCGGAGCTGGTGACGGTCGCGGTGACGGACGACGTGGACCGGCCGTTGGGGGGCAGGGTGGCGGGATTGGCGACCACCGTGACCGCGGCGGCCGCGGTCTGGGTGATGGTGGCGGCGCCCGAGCCTCCGTGGGTGTGGTCGGTTGCCGTCACGGTGCAGGTGGTGCTGGTGGTGGAGGCGGTGTAAATGGTGCTGGCCTGACCGCTCGGGTTGGTGACGACGCCGCTCGAGAGCAGTGTGCCGCAGGCGGACGGGCTGACCGCGAAGTCGACGGTATCCCCGCTCACCGCCACACCGGAGCTGGTGACGGTGGCGGTCAGGGTCGACTGGGAGTGGCCGTCCGGCGGCAGGCTGGCGGGTCTGGCTGACAGGGTGACGGTGTCGGCCGTCTGGGTGATGGGGGCGGTGCCGATACCGCCGCTGGCCGCCTCGGTCGCCGTGATGGTGCACGAGCCGGCGGTGGTGGAGGCGGTGTAGGTGGTGGTGGCAATTCCCAGGGCGGAGCCGCTGGTACCGGTCGAGACCGGGTTCGGCGCCAGCGTGCCGCAGGCCGCGGCCCCGGTGGGGGTGGTGAAGTCGACCGAATCGTTGGGCACCAGCGTGCCCGAGGCGGTGACCGTCGCGGTGATGGTCGACGTGGCCACCCCGTTGGCGACCACGGTGGGCGAAGAGGCCGCCACCACGACGGTGTCGGCGGTGGTCGGCGCCGCCAGCACGGGAGCGCCGCTGGCGAGCGCCGCCAGGACCCCGGCGGCGAGGACGGCGCCGCCGATCGGCGCCGCCAGGATGCGCACGGTCCGACGGAGAGGACGCGGGCGCGCCCCGTCCTGGGATGCGCGGTGAAGCAGGTGGAACATCGAGGACCTCCGGGTGTGGCGTTGCCGTGCCGCTGCGCCGCGTCGGATCATCGTGTCGCTCCCGCCGTTGCGTGAAACGGCCGGCGCGATCCGGGCGTGTCGACGTGTCGAACGGCCGGTCGAGGGAATCGTTACGGTTGTCACGATCGATCATACTGCGGGTGCGCGACCGGTACCTGAGAGCCGGCTGAGACGGCGCGGCGTGGCCCTGGTGGTGTGGGGATGTGAGCGCGGTGTGACGGCGCACGCCGCACCGGCGCGGCGCGGCAGCGCATCCGCCAGCGCGTGGTAGGGTGCCGCCGATGGACGCGGGCTCGACCGGGCGGGGGCCGGGCGGGTGAGGCTGGGCCTGGCCCTCGGGTACTGGGCGTCCGCCCCCCCGGTCGGGGTGGACCGGCTGGTGGCCCGGGCCGAAGCGCTCGGCTTCGACTCGCTCTGGACCTCGGAGGCGTACGGCTCCGACGCGCTCACCCCGCTGGCGTGGTGGGGGAGCCGGACCGAGCGCCTGCGCCTGGGCACCGCGGTCGCCCAGATCTCGGCTCGGGCGCCGGCCGCCACCGCCATGGCTGCGGCGACCGTCGACCATCTCAGCGGGGGCCGGTTCGTCCTCGGTCTCGGGGTCTCGGGCCCGCAGGTGGTCGAGGGCTGGTACGGGCAACCGTTCCCGCGCCCGCTGGAGCGAACCCGGGAGTACGTCGCGATCGTCCGAGCCGTGCTCGCCCGGGAGTCGCCGGTCGCCTTCGCCGGCCGCCAGTACCGGCTCCCGTCGCCGGGCGGAAGCGGGCTGGGCCGGGCGCTGCGGCTCACGGTCCATCCCCGCCGCCCCGACCTGCCGATCCTGCTCGCGGCGGAGGGGCCCCGCAACATCAGCCTCGCCGCCGAGATCGCGGATGGATGGCTGCCTCTCTTCTACGCGCCCGGTCGGGACCGCTGGCAGCGGGAGGCGCTCGCCGAGGGCTTCCGCCGCACGGGCGCTCGCCGCCCGCCCCACGAGTTCGAGATCGTGGGCGCGGTGCCGCTGGCTGAGGGGCCGGACGTGGAGACCGCGGCGGACACCGTCCGGCCCCAGCTGGCTCTCTACATCGGGGGCATGGGAGCCCGGGACGCCAACTTCCACCGCGACGTCTTCCTGCGTCTCGGCTTCGTGGCCGAGGCGCGCCGGGTCCAGGATCTCTACCTGGCCGGCCGGCGCGTCGAGGCGGCCCAGGCGATCCCCGCCGCGATGGTGGAGGCGGTGGCGCTGGTGGGCCCGCGGGCCAAGCTGCGCGAGGAGGCGGGCCGCTGGCGCGACTCGCTCCTCACCACGGTGGTGGTGAGCGGCGGACCCGAGACCCTGGAGCTGGCGGCCGAGCTCTTCGGCTGACCCGGGGCGCCAGCCCGCCCGTAGACTGGGCGGGCCCAGCGCGCGGCCCCCGCCTCCCGGCCGCTCCGGGGTGGAGGACCCACGATGCAGGCGATCGTCAAGCGCCACCCCGGCGGGGGATGGGAGCCGGCCGAGCTGCCGATGCCCGAGCCCGGGCCCGGCCAGGCGCTCCTCCAGGTTCTGGTGGCGGGGATCTGCGGGACCGACCTCCACCTCGTCGACTGGACCCCCTGGGCCGCCAGCCGGGTCGTGACCCCGCGCGTGCTCGGGCACGAGATGGCCGGACGGGTGCTGGCCGTCGGGCCCACGGTGGACCGCCCCCGGGTCGGGGAGCTGGTCGGGGTCGAGTCCCACCTGGTCGACGGGACCTGCCGCCAGTGCCGCCGCGGGGACTTCCATGTCTGCGCGGCCACCCGCATCCTCGGTGTCGACGTCGACGGCGCCTTCGCCGAGGCCGTGGTCGTCCCGGCCCGGAACTGCTGGCCCACGCCGGAGGCCCTCGGGCCCGAGGTGACCGCCTTCCAGGAGCCGATGGGGAACGCGGTCCACGCGGCGGTGCAGGGGCCGCTGCGCGATCGAACCGTCCTGGTCACCGGTGCGGGCCCGATCGGGTGCGCCGCGGTCGCGGTCGCCCGGGCCGAGGGCGCGGCCCGGGTGGTGGCGGTGGATCGCACCGCGGAGCGGCTGGCGATGGCGCTGGCGATGGGCGCCGACGAGGGCGTGACCACCGCGGGGGTCGCCGCCGGCGACCTCGCCTCCCGGCTGTCCCAGGCGTGCCGCGGCGAGGCGGACGCCGTCCTGGAGATGGCGGGCGCCCCCGATCTGCTCCGGGCCGCGCTCACGGTGGCCGCCGCGGGGGGCTGGGTGAGCCTGCTCGGCCTCGGCAGTGCCGACCTCCGCCTCGACCTCGACCGGCTGGTGGTGATGCGCGGGCTGACCCTGTTCGGCGTCACCGGGCGACGCCAGTTCCAGACCTGGGAGCGGACCACCGGCTACCTGGCGTCGGGAGCGGTCGACGTGCGGCCCCTGCTCACCCACCGCTTCGCCCTGGCCCACTTCGACGACGCGGTCGCCGTCGCCCGCTCCGGCCGGGGCGGCAAGGTCCTGATCTATCCTGGGAACGGACCGGTGCCATGAACGACCTGCTCCAGAGCCTGCGCCACGAGCTCGCCGCCCTCGACGCCGAGGGCCGGCTGCGGCCGCTGGCGGTGCTGGAGGGACCGCAGGACGCGGAGGTGACGATCGCCGGGCGTCGCCTGGTCAACCTCTCGTCGAACAACTACCTCGGGCTGAACACCCACCCCCGGCTGGTGGAGGCGGCGGTGGCCGCGACCCGAACGTGGGGGGTGGGCTCCGGGGCGGTGCGCACCATCGCGGGGACCCAGGCGCTCCACGAGGAACTGGAGCGGAGGCTGGCGGCCTTCAAAGGCACCGAGGCGGCGCTCACCCTGGCCAGCGGGTACGCGGCCAACCTCGGCGTCCTGGGCGCGGTCCTGGACGAGCCCGACGCGGTCGTCAGCGACCAGCTCAACCACGCCAGCATCATCGACGGGATCCGGCTGACCCGGGCCCATCGCTACCGCTACGCGCACGCTGACCTCGACGACCTGGAGGCCCAGCTGGCGGCGGCGCGGCGCGACGGATGCCGGCGCATCCTGGTCGTCACCGACGGCGTCTTCAGCATGGACGGGGACATCGCCCGGCTGCCGGGCATCGTCGAGCGCGCCGAGTCCGCGGGCGCCGCGGTGATGGTCGACGACGCCCACGGCTCCGGCGTCCTCGGCCGTGCCGGCCGCGGCACCGTCGACCACTTCGACCTCCACGGACGGGTGCTGATCCAGGTCGGCACCCTCAGCAAGGCGGTCGGGGTGCTGGGCGGGTACGTCGCGGGACCGCTGCCGGTGCGCACGATCCTGGTCCACGCCGCCCGCCCGTTCCTCTTCAGCACCTCTCATCCGCCCGCCGTCGTCGCCGCCTGCATCGCGGCGCTGGAGGTGATGGAAGCGGAGCCGGAGCGTCAGGCGCGCCTGTGGGTGAATGCGCGCCGGTTCCGGGCAGGCCTGCTGGCGCTCGGCTTCGACTGCGGGCGCAGCGAGACGCCGATCACGCCGGTGATCGTGGGCGAGGCGGGGCGGGCGATGGCGCTCGCCGATGCCCTCCGGGAGCGCGGCGTCTTCGCCCAGGGGCTGGGCTTTCCCACCGTCGCCCGCGACGCCGGGCGGGTCCGCACCATCGTCACCGCCAGCCACACCGACGAGCAGCTCGACCGTGCCCTGGAGGCCTTCGAGTCGGCGGGCCGCGCCCTCGGCCTGCTCGGGGCCGCCGCCGCGGCCGGGCCGTAACCGTGGCCGCCCAGGCTGACTTGTCGGAGGTGGAGCCGGGTCCGGATCTCCCCGTCCCCTCCGTCGCCGGTCGCTGGCGCCGGAGCCGCACGCCTGAGAGCCTGGAGGAGGAGCGCCACATCGTCCTCGCCGCCAAGGGCGGCGACCGGAGCGCCTTCGCCCAGCTCTACAACCAGTACGTCGACGCCATCCATGCCTATGCCTACCACCAGACCGGGAACCGGGAACGCGCCGAGGACGTCACCGCGACGACCTTCGCCCGCGCATTCGAGGAGATCGCCCGCTTCGAGTGGCGGGGCGTGCCCTACTCGGCCTGGCTCTATCGGGTGGCCAGCAACCTGCTCGCGCGGGAGCGGCGCCGGCCGCGCTGGATCGAGCTTCCCGAGGTGACCGTGGATCCGGGCGAGGGCCCCGAGGATGCGGCGCTCCGGGGAGAGCGGGCGTCCCGTGTCCGGTCGGCCCTCCGCCAGCTCTCGGCGGACCAGCGCCGGGCGGTGGCGCTCCGCTACGGCTCGGGGCTTCGCAACGGCGAGGTGGCCACGGTGATGGGCAAGAGCGAGGGGGCCGTGAAGCTGCTCATCTTCCGGGCCACCCGCTCGCTCCGTCAGCGCCTCGGGCCCGAATTCGACGAGCGGGCGCTCGCCAAGCCGGGGGCGGAGCCGTGAGCCGCGAGGAGCGTCGGATGGCGAAGGCCCTCACCGACTGGCTCGACGGCGGCGCCCCCCCGCCCGATGCCGCCACCCAGGCGATCGCCGACACCGCCATGCTGATCGTGGACGCGCTGGCGCCCGAGCCGCTCTCGGCGAGCACCCGGGCGCGGCTCTTCGAGCGCGCGCTGGCAGGGGAGGGCGACGGCCCCCATCCCGCCTGGGAGCCGGTCCTGCGTACCCTGGAGCAGGTGCCGGGCGCCGCCTGGGTCGGCCTCGGCGGGGCGGCGGCGGGGGTGCTGATCGGGGTGGCCCTCCTCCGCCACCGGGAGGCCGACGCGGCCTGACCCGGCCGCGGCCCCGGGCCGGCAGGGTCGCCATGGCCGGGGGGCGCCCCTTCGGCGGGGCGGGACGGATGGGGCCCGAGCGGGGCCAGGAGGGCACGACGATGGTGGAGGCCCGCGCGATCCGGGACGTGCTCCGCGCGCGGCGGGATGAGCTGGCGGCGGAGCTGGCGGGGCTGCGGCCGGCGGTGCCCGAGGGCGGCCGCACGATCCAGTACGGCAAGCGCGCCGGCGACTTCACCCAGGAGGCCCACGACCGCCTGAACCGCGGCGCCACCGCCCGGCAGCTGCACCAGATGATGCAGGATGTGGACCATGCCCTCGCCCGGCTCGACGCCGGTCGCTACGGGCGCTGCGAGGTCTGCGACGCGGCGATTCCCACGGAACGGCTGGCCGTCCTGCCGTGGGCGACCGTCTGCGTCGGCTGCACGGACGGGAGGGCTCGCCGCCGGTGACGGCGTCAGCCCGGGCGGTGCCCGCGAGGAGGGTCTGACGTGGCCGCGATCGAGACCGTGATCATCCCCGCCGGCGGCCTCGGGACCCGCTTCCTCCCCGCCACCAAGGCCATTCCCAAGGAGCTGATCCCGGTCGGGGACCGGCCGGCGCTCCAATTCGGGGTGGAGGAGGCGCGCGCGTCCGGGATCCGGCGGACGGTCCTCGTCACCGGGCCGGGGAAGGAGGCGCTGGGCGCTCACTTCGCCCCCGACCCCCGGCTCGAGTCGGCCCTGGACGCGCGCGGGCAGGCGGCGCTCCTGGAGGAGCTCCGGGCCATCGACCGGCTGACCGAGCTCCAGGTGGTGGTCCAGCCGGAGCCGCTCGGCCTCGGCGACGCGGTGCGGCGGGCGGCGGGCGCCGTGGCCGGCGAGGCCGCGGTCTGCGGTCTTCTCCCCGACGACCTCTTCGTGGGCGCGATCCCGCTGCTGCGCCAGCTGATCCTGGCCTACGAGCGGCACCGGTGCCCGGTGGTGGCGCTCCGACGCTGCCCGCCGTCCGAGATCGGGCGCTACGGGGTGGCCGCCGTGAGCGGATCGGGGCCGATCTTCCGGGTCACCGACCTGGTCGAGAAGCCCGGGCCCGGAGAGGCTCCCAGCGACCTCGCGGTGATGGGGCGCTACGTCCTCACCCCCGCCGTCTTCGCGGCCCTGGAGCGGACCGCCCCTGGCGCCCTCGGCGAGGTGCAGCTCACGGATGGCATTCGCGGCGCCCTCGAGGAGGGTCCGGTGGTCGGGGTCGAGTACTCCGGACGCCTCCTCGACGTCGGCACCCTGGAGGGGTGGGTGCGCACCCTGGTGGAGCTGCTCCCCGACCATCCGCGGCTGGGCCCGGTGTGGCGCGCCGCCCTCGCTGCGCACGGTCGGAGCGGGCCCGCCGCGTAGGCGCGCGCACCACCACGGCGGGGGCCGGGTCGCGCCGGGAACGCGCTATACTACCCCGCCAGATGCAGCCGCCGACGCACTCTCGCGTCCCCTCTCCCCGTGCTCACAGGACCTACGATGGCCATGCAGCGCCCGCGACGCGGCGACGATGCCGTGCGCTACCCGAGCGTCGAGGGTGACTTCGAGGTCGAGGTTTCTCACGCGCTGAACAAGTGGTGCGTGTCGGTGCGGCGCCTCGAGGACCGCATCGTGGTGGCGGAGGATTTCTACCCCGAGCGCTGGAAGGCGATGGCGCGCGCCCAGGACTTTCTGCGCATCCTGAACCAGCGCAGCCGCCCTGCGCCCGAGGGCGAGGGGGGGGATCCGAGGGCGCCCGCCGAGCACCCGCAGCCGGCGCCGGGCGCCGCGGCCACCACCTCGGGCTCCGGCCCCTGAACGCGGGAGGGGTGGCCGCCGGCCCGCGGGGGAGTGGGGCCGGTCGGGTGCCGCCCGGATTCGGTGTCGCCGACCCCCACGCCCACACCACCTGCAGCGACGGGATGGTGACTCCGCGCGAGCTGGTCCGCGCCGCCGCCGGGGCCGGGCTCGGGGTGGTCTGCATCACCGACCACGACACCACCGGGGGCGTGGCCGAGGCGCGGGAGGCCGGAGCGGAGTTCGGTGTCGAGGTCGTCGCCGGCGAGGAGGTGACCACCGCGTCGCCGTCCCGGGTCCACGTGCTCGGACTCTTCCTGGAGGGCCCGGTGCGGATGGGCCTGTCGGTGCGCGACACGGTGCGGGCGATCCGCGACCGGGGCGGGCTCGCCATCCTCGCCCATCCCTTCATGCCGACCTACTTCGCCTCGATCACCCCCGCCGCGCTGCGCCGCCTGATCGCGCGCGAGCGGGTGGACGGGATCGAGCTCCGCCACACGAGCCTCACCACCCGAGCGCGCACCCGAGCCCTCGACGCCTTCTACGCCGCCAACCGGGAGGCGCTCGGCGCCGCCATCGGCTCCAGCGACAGCCACTTCGGCGGCCACGACCTGGCCCGGATCGTGACGGCGTTTCCGGGCCGGGGGGCGGGGGACTTCCGCCACGCCCTGGAGGCCGGCCTGACCCGCCCGGTGGAGCGGTTCGCCAGCCCGCCGCCGCCCCCGCTCAGCCGGCGGCTTAAGCAGCAGGGGCGCAGCCTCGGCTGGCTCACCTGGCAGCGCTGGCGGGGCCGGGTGGGCGGCGGATGAAGCGGCTGGACCGCGGCCTCCTGCGCCGCGAGTGGGGCGCGGTCACCTTCGTCGCCACCGTGCTCCTGGGCGGCCTCGTGATCCTGATCACGCTGGTCATCAAGGCGGCCTCCCCCCCTCCGATCCCGGTCAACCCGCCCTGTCCGGCCGAGACCCCGATCGTCATCCACGTGACCCCGACGCCCCGTCCCCATCCCCACCCCACGCCCCGTCCCCGCCCGACGCCGAGCGGCGCCCACCCCCGGCCGACCGCGACCCCGAGCCCGGCGGTGGTGCTGCCGAGCGTCCCCTACGGCTGCCCCGAGCCCTCGGTGGTGGTGGTGACCCCGGCCCCGCCCCCGACCCCGCACCGCTCGGCGCGCCCGTCGCCCTCCCCGTCGGCCCGGGCGTCGGCCACCCCGCGCCCCACCCCCCGCCCCACGCCCCATCCCACCCGCCGGCCGACCGCCACGCCCAGCTGAGGCGAGGGCCCGGGCCGTCGCGGTTCAGAGCTCGGACAGGACCAGGGTGCCGTTGGTGGGCACGATGTCGTGCCAGGGCAGGGTGAAGGCCACGGTCGGGCGGCCCTCGGGCCGGATCGCCACCTCGATCTCCGAACTGAGGCGGAGCTGCCCGATCCGAACGCAGTCGCGCAGGAACGGGAACGCGAGGGGGACCAGGGTGTTGAGCAGGTGGTTGCGCCAGGTCTCCAGCACCGGCTGGCCCAGTCCCCGGCTGCGATCGCGGAAGGCGATCACCAGCACCTCGTCGCTGAGCGCGATCGGGTCGGTCCAGGTGTAGGCCTCGCCGACCGCGGCCATGTCGACGAACCACTCGCGCTGAGGGAAGAGGCGGAGGCGTTCAGCGAGGGCCCGCATCCGATCCGCATCGCCCTCGACGATGATGGGAACGTCGGCCGGGATCTCCCCGGGCCCGCTCGCCACCGGGTAGCGGACGCTGAAGCCGACCGTGTCCACCCCCAGGAATGGGCTGGGCACCGTGAGCGCCACCGCATTCGCCATGGAGGAAACCCTCCCCGGATCCGTGGGACGGTCGCGCCGGGCCATCCCGGCCGACTCCAGCATAGCCCGCCAAACGGGTGTGTGGCTCCGGTGGCGACCGGGGAGGGCTATGCGACGGCGAGCGCCATCATCTGCTATTCATCAGATATAGTGGAGCCATGGTAGCCACTGAGGTCACGCTCACGACCTTTCTGCGCGACCCCCACTCTGTGGTGGAGGCTGTCGAGCACCGCGACGTGGTGCTTCGCCGTCGAGGCGGCCCCGCCCTGCGGCTGTCACTGGAGTCCCGCAGCCAACAGGGTGGGGAAGGGGTGGCGCTGCTCTCCCGTCTCCTCGGAGACGTCCTGGCCGGCCCGGCGCGCGGACCTCTGCTCGCCGCCCTGGAGGCTGAGCTGGCCTGGACCGCGCTCCTTCCCGAACCCGAGCGGGAAGCCTTCCTCGCCGACTTCGTCCGAACCGCCCGAGCCGCCGCTGACGTGGGCGTCCTGTCCCCGTTGGTCGCGGTGCTCGCGGAGTGGAAGGCGACCGCCGCTCTCCATGCCGACCCTGCTCTGGCCGCTGACCTCCGCCGGCCCCTGCCCGGCGACGGCGGCCCGGTGCCCGCTCCGAGCGCCCGGTAGCGGTGTCCAAACGGGGGGACCGCGTGGTGCCCCCGTCATCGCCCGGCGAGTGGCAGCTGCGGTTCGCGGAGACCGCGGCCGCCGTGGGCTGGGAGGCGCTGTGCCAGCAAGCCCCCGGGCCGACCCGGACCGCGTACGACATCCTGCTGCTGCGGCCGCACTCGCTCGCGAATCCCGGTCGCCAGCATCGACTCCGCGGGGAGCTTGGCTCGCGACGGATCGGGGGACGGGCGTTGGAGCAGTGGCAGCTGGAGGTGACCGGAGCCGGACGGGTGTGGTACGCGATTGACCGCGCTGCCCGGCGGGTGTGGGTGACCCGGGCCACCGCCGGCCACCCGTCCGAAACGGACTGATCGAGCGTCGGTCGCGGACATGGGTGGCGACCCCGGGTCCGGACCGCGGAGGCGCTGAGCGTCCGAGGGCGCCAGCTATCGACCGCCGGTTTGACATCCAGCCTGGGATACGGGGACCAGGGTGTGCCGTCCCCATCCCCGCGGCGACCGGTGCAGAACATCCCGGGCCGACCCGGCGGCGCCGCCGACCACCCGAAGGCGCAGGACCGGGGCGGGGTGGCCCAGGACGGCCGCCGCGGCCGCCCGCAGGAGCGCGCCGTCGCGCCCGCGCGCCGGCTCCCCAGCCAGCACCAGGACGGTGCCGCCGAAGCCCGCGCCGATGACGCGGGCCCCGAGGACCCCGGGGGTGCGGCGGAGCGCCGCCGCGAGCCGGTCGGTCGTCGGGTCGCCGACGCTGTAGCGGTCACGCAGGCTCGACTGGGTACGGTCGAGGAGGCGTCCGAGCGCGTGGGTGTCGCCCCCGGCCGCCGCCGCCACCGCCCGGTCGACGCGCCGGTTCTCGCCCACCACATGGCGGAGCCGGTCGGGCAGGGGCGGGGGCCAGGTCCGGGTGAGGGAGGCCACGTCGCGGGGCCGCAGCCGGCGCGCGTCCACCCCCAGCCGAGCCAGCCGCCGGCGCACCCGCTCCCACTCGCGGCGGCGCGTCCGGTAGCCGGTCCCGCCGGTGTCGTGGCGCACCCCGCTGTCCACCCCGAACCACACCGCCCCCGGGGTGCGGAGGGGGACCGGGTTCGGATCCGGCGCCGGGCCGGCGAAGTCGAGCAGCAAGGCCGCCCCCGGGCGTCCCCCCACCACCGTCAGCTGGTCCATCTGCCCACAGGGAATCCCGGCGAAGTCGTGCTCGGCGCGCCAGCAGAGGCGGGCGGCCGCGCCCGCCTCCAGGGCGGCGCCGGTCCACCGCAGCGCGGCCACCAGGGTCGCCGCCGCCAGCGCCGCCGAGGAGGAGAGCCCGGCGTTGCGGGGGAGGTCCGCCGCCACCTGGAGGGTGCACGGCGGCACCGGGCGCCCGATCCGGTCCAGCTCGGCGAGGACCCCCAGGGGAAGGTTGGCCCAGCGCTCGGCGGGCCGCGACCGCGCCACGGCCGCCCGGGCGCGCACCACCGGGAGGTCGTCGGCTCCCACCAGCGTGTAGCCGGCCGGGGCGGGCGCCAGGGCGACGGCGACGTACCGGTCGATGGCGAACGCCAGCGCCCGACCGCCGGTGTAGTCGGTGTGCTCGCCGATGCAGACCGCCCGTCCCGGGGCCGACCCGACGGTGGTGGCCGCGCCGGCCACCCGCCGGCTCAGGCGCGAGGCCGCGGCGCGCTCGAGGAGGGCACGGGGGCCGGTCATCCGGTGCCCACGACCTCCTCCCACCAGCGGCCCACCTGCCGCCGTGTGCTGGCGCGGTCCCCGCCGTTGTCGATGACCCAGGTGGCGCGGGCGCGCTTGTCGGCGATCGGCCACTGCGCCGCGAGCCGGCGATCGGCCTCGTCGGGGTCGAGATGGTCGCGGGCGCGGAGGCGGCGGAGCTGGACCGCGGGCGGGGCGTAGACGACCACGACCCCGTCGACGTCGCCCTCCCGGTGGGCCTCGAACAGCAGCGGGATGTCGCAGACCACGAGCGGAGCCCCGGCCCGCCGGGCCTCCGCCACCGCCCGGTCGCTGAGGACGCGGATGCGCGGATGGGTGATCGCCTCCAGGCGCAGGCGCGCCGCCGGGTCGCGGAAGACCGCGGTCGCCAGCCGGGGGCGATCGAGGGTGCCGTCGTCGCGCCGCATGGCAGGGCCGAACGCGGCCACGATCTCCTCCAGCGCGGGCTCGCCGGTCTCGACCACCCGGTGGGCCAGCTCGTCGGCATCCACCACGACGGCGCCCCGGGCCCGGAGCATGGCCGCCACCGTGGACTTGCCGCTGGCGACCCCGCCGGTGAGCCCGATGACCCTGGCAGGGCCGGTCACGGGGCGGGAGGGCGGGCCCGCACGTAGCAGCGGGAGGTCTCCAGCAGCCGCTCCAGCCGGGTGCCCGGGGTGTGGACCCGCACCCCCGGGCGCGCCGGCACTCCGACCTCCCAGCCCTCGCGGAACAGCCGGCGTGCCTCGCCGAGGGCGGACACGCTCTGCACCGCGCTGCCGTCGGTCATCTGGAGCGCGGGCGCGCGGGCGCCCGGATACCCGAGCGCGACCTCGCCCCCGGTGTCGAGCAGGAGCTGGAGGTCGCCGAGGGCGAGCGCGTCGGGCAGGAGCGGCTCGGGGGAGGCGAGAACCTGCTCCAGGGAGGGAGCGGCCCCCTCCCGCACCTCGGTCCGGACCGCCTGGCGCTGGGCGATGTGCCGCTGCCGCTCCCGGCGCCGGCGCTCGGTGGCGAGCCGGCCCAGGCTGGCGCGCACCGCCGCCAGCCGCTGGTCCAGGGGCGCCATCTCCAGGCGGATCGCCCGCTCCTCGGACTGCCAGCGGTCGGCGAGGTGGAGCAGCTCCGCCTCGTCGAGCGAGTCCAGGGTCTCGGGGAGCGGGGGCGGTTGGGCCGGGTCCACCGCGCCCAGCCTACGGCCCCGGTGTCCGCGCCGCGCGCCCCCGCCGCGCGCCCGGGCGCGCCCCCCCGCCCCTACACTCGCTTCCGAGCTCGGCAGCCCCGCCGGGCCCCGTGGACGGCCGCACGAAGGAGACCAGGATGGGCGAGCCGGTCACGCTCGAGCGGGAGGGGGCCGTGGGGGTCGTCACCATCGACCACCCGCCGGCGAATGCCCTGAGCCGCCAGGTCGTGGATGGTCTCCTCCGGGCCCTGGATGAGGCGGTGGCCGACGCCGCGGTCCGGGCACTGGTCCTGACCGGGGCGGGCGACCGATTCTTCGTCGCCGGCGCCGACATCCGCGAGTTCCAGGCCTCGTCCGAGGCCACCCGCAGCTGGATCGCGGCGGGCCAGGCGCTCACCCTGCGGATGGGGCGCGCGCGGCTGCCGATCGTCGCCGCGATCAACGGGTTCGCGCTCGGCGGCGGGCTGGAGCTGGCGATGGCGTGCGACATCCGGGTCGCCGCGGCCGGCGTCCGGATGGGCCAGCCGGAGGTGAACCTCGGCCTCATCCCCGGCTGGGGCGGGACCCAGCGGCTGCCGCGGCTGATCGGCCGCGGTCCCGCGCTGGCCCTGCTCCTCACCGGCGAGCCGGTCGACGCCGCTCGGGCGCTGGAGCTTGGCCTTGTTCACGAGGTGGCTCCGGCCGAGTCGGTGCGCGACCGCGCCCGCGCCTGGGCGGAGCGGCTGGCGGCGCAGGCGCCGGTCGCGGTCGCGGCGATCAAGCTCGCCGTCGCGGAGGGGCTCGATCGACCCCTCGAGGAAGGGCTCGCGGCCGAGCTCGACGGCTTCATGACGACGTTCGGCAGCGCCGACGCTCACGAGGGCGTCGCCGCCTTCCTGGGCAAGCGGCGCGCGCAGTGGAGCGGCCGCTGAGCCGGCTACCATCGGCGGCGATGCCACCGGGCCCGCCCGCCGAGCAGGGGCCCCAGGACCCCAACCGGAGCCGCCGCGGCGCCCACCAGCGGGTGGGGCCGTTCTGGATCGAGGAGCCGATCTGGTTCTGGGCGGCGGCGCTGGGCGTTGTCGTCCTCGGCGCCGTCCTCCTGGCGCTCGCGATCCTCGGTGATCCGCCGTGATCTGGCTGAGCCCGGTCGGTGCGGTGCTGCTCCTCGGGGTCGCGGGCGGCCTCTTCATCCGACGGCTGTGGCCGCTCTGGGTGGCCGCGCGTGCTGCCGCGCCCGCCCGGCGCGGCGACCGGCCGTGGGCTCGGCTGGGCGGGGTCGCGGTCTTCGTACTCGGTCAGCGGCGGCTGCTGCGATGGCCCTTCAGCGGCCTGGCCCACCTCCTCATCTTCTGGGGGTTCGTCATCCTCAACCTGGAGATCCTCGAGGCCGGCCTGGAGGCGCTGGTGCCGCCGCTCAACCTGGAACGGCAGGGATGGTGGGGGCCGGTGGCGTTCGTGCAGGACCTCCTCGCGGTGGCGGTCCTGACCGGGCTGGCGCTGGCCGCGCTCAACCGCTACGGGCTGCGGCCGCGGCGCTTCCGCGGCAGCCACGGCCGCGACGCCGCCGTGATCCTGGGCGGGATCGCGCTCGTGATCACGACCCAGGTGGGGCTCTACGCCACCGCGATCGCGTCCGGGCAGGACGGCGTGGTCAACCTGCGGCCGGTCTCGGCGGCGGTCGCCCACCTCTTCAGCGGCATCCACGGCACCGCCATCGACGCCTGGCACGAGGGATTCCTGTGGGCGCACCTGGCCGTGATCGCCGCCTTCCTGGTGTACCTCGCCCACAGCAAGCACCTCCACATCCTCACCGCCATCCCCAACGTCTACTTCCGCAGCCTGGAGCCGGCGGGACGCCACCTCGGGGTGCTCGACCTCGAGCACGCCGACCACTTCGGGGTGTCGCGGATCGACCAGCTGAGCTGGAAGCAGCAGCTCGACCTCGCCACCTGCACCGAGTGCGGCCGGTGCCAGTCGCACTGTCCCGCCTACAACACCGGCAAGCCGCTCTCTCCCAAGCTGCTGGTGACGGACCTCCGCGACGCCTGGTACGCCCGGGCGCGCGGCCGGCCGTCCCCGCCGAGTGCGTGGACCGAGGCGACCGCCGCTGGGGGCGCCGGAGGGGCACCGCCGGCGACCGCTGCCGCGGGGGCCGGGGCTGCCGCCGCGGATGGCGATCCGGCTCTCATCGGATGGAACGTGCTCGAGGAGACGCTCTGGTCGTGCACCACCTGCGGCGCCTGTGTCGATCAGTGCCCGGTCCTGATCGAGCACGTGCCCACGATCGTCGACCTGCGCCGCTCCTTGGTGCTGGAGCAGGGGTCGCTGCCCGCCCCCGCGCGGGCCGCGCTGGACTCGATCGAGCGGCGCGGCAATCCGTACGGGCTGCCGGCGGGCGACCGCTTCCGCTGGGCCGAGGGTCTGGCGGTGCCCACGCTGGCCGAGAACCCGACCGCCGAGTGGCTCTACTGGGTCGGCTGCGCCACCGCCTACGACCAGGGCAACTGGCCGATCGCCCGGGCGATGGTGGCCATCCTGCGCGCGGCCGGCGTCGACTTCGCGGTCCTCGGCACCGACGAGAGCTGCACCGGCGACCCGGCCCGCCGGATCGGTAACGAGTACCTCTTCCAGGTGCAGGCGGGAGCGGTGGTCGACCGGCTGCGCCGGGGCGGTGTGCGCCGGGTGGTTGCCAGCTGCCCCCACTGCTTCAACGTCTTCGCCAACGAATATCCCGACCTGGGCGGCCGCTTCGAGGTCGTCCACCACACCCAGCTGATCAAGCGCCTGCTCGACGAGGGGCGGCTCCGACCGACTGAGCCGGTGGCGACGGGCCCGATCACGTACCACGACCCCTGCTACCTGGGCCGCTGGAACGGGGTGTACGAGGAGCCGCGGGCGGTGCTGCGAGCGCTGCCGGGGGTCAACCTGGTGGAGATGCGGCGGTGCCGCCAGGAGGCGATGTGCTGCGGCGCCGGCGGCGGGCGGATGTGGATGGAGGAGACCCGCGGCCCGCGGATCAACCGGGTGCGGGTGGGCCAGGCCGTCGACACCGGGGCCCGCGCCGGGGCCACCGCGTGCCCCTTCTGCGCGACCATGTTCGAGGAGGGGATCGGGGCCGCCGACCTGCACGACGATTTCGCCAGCGATGACGTCGCCGTGCACGTCGCCCGCGCGCTCGGGGGGCCGGCGTCGGCACCGGCGTCGGCGGCCGCGGCCGGCGCCGACGGCGCGGCCCCGTCCG
>DAHUZL010000163.1 GCA_027306655.1 Candidatus Dormiibacterota bacterium | reverse complement strand
GCCGGGCCTGACCCCGCGAGCCCGTGTACTGGGTCGCATTCGTGGCCCGCCGGGAGCGGTCGAGCGCCCGCGCCCGCCGCCGGGCGCGGAGCGCGGCGGTCTGGAGGCGGCGGCGCTGGTCGGCGTCGGCCTGGACCAGCGTCGTGCGGCCGTCGCCCCCGTCGCGGGCGAACGAGACCACGGTCACGTTCGACACGTTGACGTCAACCCCCGCCCGCCGGTCGAGCCGGGCCGCCTGCGCCCGCCGGGCGTGGGTCGCCGGGGACGCGTACGGCTCCTGCAGGAGGAGCAGGTGGGCTTCGTAGCGCCAGCCCCCGCGTTGGCCAGGGGCCTGGGCCCGTACGAGGTCGACCTTGTGCCAGGCGCTCGGGTCGGCGAGGGCATGGGCGAGGTACGCTCAGCGCCCGGCCCCCGGCGGCAGCCGCACCGGCAGCACGAGGTCCCCGGCCCGGCTCGCCGGCCCCCCGGCGAAGACGACCGCCAGCGCCCCGGTGTGGTCCCACCACGAGCCGGACGGCGGCGGCCCCGGAGCCGGCAGCCGGCGCGGCTGGGCCAGGACCGACCGGCCCGGGGCCAGCCGAGCCCCGTCCGCGAGCTCGCACCCGGCGGGCAGCCCGGGGGCGCGGTAGCGGTCGAGATGGCCCGGGAGGGTGCCGACCAGCCGGAACGTCTCCCACTTGTGGACGGTGGTGTGAGAGCGCGCGCGGCCGGGGATCCGCCGGAACGCCCACCAGGTGCCCGGCCGCGGCCCCCCCGCCCGCTGACCGCGAGCGTCCGGGACCAGGTGGCGGGCGGCGGCGGTCCAGACCGTGTCCGCCAGGTGGAGCGCCAGCGCCTTGCTGAGGTGCTGGGCCAGGTGGCCGGCCCGCTCGACATGGCGGCGCGCCGCGGCCTCGACCGCGGGCCGGGCCAACCCCAGCCGCTCCTGGACCGCCCAGTCGCCAGCGGCGGCCCGGGCCCGCGGCGCCGCCGCGAACGCCCGGCAGCGCCGGGCGACCTGCTGCTGGCACGCGCGCCGGAGGCTGAAGGCGGCGCCGAAGAGGCGCTCGACCCGGCGGCGGACCCGGGGGTCTGAGACGTCCAGCGGCAGCCGGATGACGGCCACCGGCCCCGCCGCGTCGCGCCGCCAGGCCGGCCCGCGGTTCGGGCCCCGACGGCGGGGGGAGGCAGACAGCGCGGCGGTCATCCACATCCGTGTACCGGAGCGGCGAACGAGTGTTTGGTCACGGTCCGGCCCCTCCCGCCCCCCCGTGCCTGTCCTCGCCCCCCAGCCACCGCCCCTCGCGTTGACAAGACTTCCGCCGATGTGCTTAGCATCAGGCGGACCGGCCGGGATGGTGGAACTGGTAGACACGCAGCGTTCAGGGCGCTGTGCACGTCAGTGCGTGCGGGTTCGAGTCCCGCTCCCGGCACCAGCCCCGGCGGCGCGCGCCGCCGATGGGAGGGCGATGACCAGCCGCACGGATGGGAAGGGGCCGGACCTGACTGCCGGGGGGGGCGGTCCCGGCCGGCCCACGGCGCCGGCGGGCGGCCCCCTGCCCTGGTGCGCGCCCGGCGGGGAGTCCCTGCCCGGAGGCGGGATCGGGGCTCGACCTGACCGGGGCGACCCTGACAGTGGCGACCCCGCCGTGATCGCCGGCCGCCGGCCCAGGGGCCGGCGGCCGGCGCCCCCTGGCTGGCGCCGGGCCGGGATGGCCGTGGCCCTGGTCGGGCTGGGCGCCGGGTGCGCGACGCTCGGGACCGTGGTCTGGGCACTGCACGGCGCCCGCGCCGGCCCGGCGGCGTCCGTCCCCGGCCGGGCGGCGATCCGAGTGCTGGCCCGGGTCGCCTCCGGGGACCTCCCCGAGGTGGTCACCGTGGTCGCCCTCGGCCGCTCCACCGAGGAGCTGGGCACGGCCTGGCCGATCGACGCCCGCGGCGACTTCGTCACCAACGACCATGTGGTCCGGAGCGGGACCACGATCCACGTCCTGGCCCAGGGCCAGCGGGAGTACACGGCCGTGGTCATCCACGCCGACCCGCGCCGGGACCTCGCCATCCTGCACGTGTTCGGCCTGAACGAGGCCCCCTTCCCGCTCTCGCGGTCGGCGGCCGCGCTGGGCGAGCCGGTGGTGGTGCTGGCGGCGGAGGGCGCCACCGCGCGTCCGCCGGTGACCGAGTCGCGGGTGGTCGGCCTCGACGAGGCGGCGACCGTGGTCGAGGCCAACCACCGCGGCAACCGCGACTACAGCGGGCTGATCCGCATCCCCTCGCGCATCTACGCCGGCAACAGCGGGGGCCCGGTCCTCACCGAGAGCGGGCGGGTGGTGGGCATCCTGACCCTGGCGGCCCGCACCGGCCGGGGGGCGTTCGCCATCCCGATCGCCACCCTCCGCCGGGACATCGGCCGCTGGTCCGATTGGCGGGGGGTCGCTGGCGGGTAGCATCAGGGGGACATGGACGAGCGCCACTACGAGGTCGCGGTGATCGGCGCCGGGCCGGCGGGCATGACCGCCGCCATGTATGCCGCCCGGGCCCTCAAGCGGACCGCCCTGTTCGAGGGCAAGGTGCCGGGGGGCGAGCTGCTCAACACCGACCTGATCGAGGACTATCCCGGGTTCGCCTCCATCACCGGCGCCGAGCTGGCGCAGCGGATGGCCGACCACAGCCTCCACTTCGGCGCCGAGCTGCTCCCTCACCGGGTGACCGCGGTGGTCCCCCTCGGCGACGGACGCCACCGCATCGAGGTGGAGGAGGGGGATCCCTACACCGCCGACGCGGTGATCATCACCGCCGGCGGGGAGCCCCGCAAGCTGGACGTCCCCGGCGAGCTGGCCCTGGCCGGACACGGGGTCTCCTACTGCGCGATCTGCGACGGCGCCTTCTTCCGCGGCGAGCGCCTGGCGGTGGTCGGCGGCGGCGACGCGGCGGTCGAGGAGGCGACGTTCCTCACCCGCTACGCGTCGCACGTCACCGTGATCCACCGCCGTGACCAGTTCCGGGCCCAACCGGTCCTGGTCGAGCGGGCCCGGGCCAACCCGAAGATCGACGTCCTCTTCGACCACGTGGTCGAGGAGGTGGTCGGCGATGGTCAGCGCGTCACCGGGCTGCGCCTGCGCGACGTGCACACCCAGGCGGCGTCCGAGCTGGCCGTCGGCGGGGTCTTCATCTTCATCGGTTTCCTGCCCAACACCCAGCTGGTCACGGTCCACGTCGACCACGACGCCCAGGGCCACTACCGCACCGACGACATGATGCAGACCAGCGTGCCCGGCATCTTCGCTGCCGGGGACGTGCGCTCCCAGCTCACCCGCCAGATCACGACCGCGGTCGGCGACGCCACCACCGCGGCGGTGGCGGCCACCAAGTACGTCGAGGAGGAGCAGGCGCCGCGGGCCGCCGCCGGGTGAGCATCGTCACCCGCGGGGGCGACGGCGGCGAGACCCAGCTCCTGTACGGGGGCCGGGTGCCCAAGGACGACCTCCGCACCGAGGCCTACGGGGCGCTCGACGAGGCGATCTCGGCGATGGGGCTGGCCCGGGCCATGACCCGGCGGCCGGAGACCGGGGAGCTGCTGCTGGCCCTCCAGCGGGAGGCGTTCACGGTCGGCGCCGAGCTGGCCACCGCGCGCGACGCCCGGGACCGCCTCCAGGCCCACTTCCCCACCCTGGGCGTCGAGGCCGCCCGGCGCCTGGAGGACGAGGTCCACCGGTTGGAGGCGGCCCATCCCCTGCCCCCGAGCTTCGTCCTCCCGGGGGGAACCGCCGCCGCCGCCGCTCTCGACCTGGCGCGGAGCCTGGTCCGGCGGGCGGAGCGCCGGGCGGTGAGCGTGGCCCGGGCGGACGAGCTCGGCAATCCCGAGGTGCTGCGCTACCTCAACCGTCTCTCCGACCTCCTCTTCATGCTGGCCCGCGTCGAGGAGGGGCCGGCGGCGACCCTCAAGTGACCTGGGCCGCCGAGGCGCCGGCCGTTTCGGTACGCTCCGGCGATGGCGGAGGGCGCTCGGCGAGGCGACGGCCCGGAGGCGGCGCGCGTGCGCCGGCGGGTGCTGGTCCGGGGACGGGTCCAGATGGTGGGGTTCCGGATGTTCGCCGCGCGCGTCGCCGACGAGCACGGGGTGGGAGGCTGGGTGCGCAACACCGATGACGGGCGGGTCGAGCTCCTGGTGGAGGGCCCCGTCTGGGCGGTGCAGGCGGTGGTGCGCCGGCTCGCGGAGGGGCCGGCGGCTGCCACCGTGACCGGGATCGAGCACCAGGAGCTGCCGATCGACCGTCCCCTGACCGCCTTCCGGGTCGTCGGGTGAACCCGCGCCCCTCGCTGGAGGAGGTCCGCCTCCTCGCCCAGGACCACGACCTGATCCCGGTGGTGGTCGAGCTGGTGGCCGACTGCGACACCCCGGTCTCCGCGCTGCTGCGCCTCGGCACCGAGCCGCCCGCCTTCCTGCTGGAGAGCGTGGAGGGCGGGGAGCGCTGGGCGCGCTACTCCTTCCTCGGCCGCGACTTCGTCCAGACCCTCTCGTTCCGGGACGGGGTCTGCCGGCACACCGTCCGGGGGCAGACCACCGAGCTGGGGTACGACGACCCGCTCCAGGTGGTGGACCGGCTGGTCGGGGACCGGGTGGTGGCCCGGGTGGCCGGGCTCCCGCCCCGGTTCCACGGCGGGGCGATCGGCTACCTCTCGTACGAGGCGAGCCGCTGGTACGAGCGTCTGCCCGCCCCCCGGCAGGACCGGCTCCGGGTCCCCGACGCCTGGTTCGGGATCGCGGAGACGCTCCTCATCTTCGACCACCTCGCCCAGCGTCTCCTGCTGGTCACCCACGTCGACACCCGCCAGCACCGCCGGGTCGACAACGGCTACCGGCTGGCGGTGGCGCGGCTGGAGCAGCTCCACCGCCGCCTCCAGCGCGGGCGGCCGATGGGACTGGCCAGCCTGGGCGCCCCCAGCGGCGACGCCCCCCTCCCGGCGACCGCCAACTGGTCGCGCGAGGACTTCCGCCGGGCGGTGGGGGAGGCCAAGGCGCACATCCTGGCCGGCGACATCTTCCAGGTGCAGATCGGCCGGCGCTTCTCGGTGCCGCTGCACTGCCCGCCCTTCGACCTCTACCGAGCCCTCCGCCACATCAACCCGAGCCCCTACATGTTCCACCTCGCCTTGCCCGAGCTCCATGTCATCGGGGCCAGCCCCGAGCCCCTGGTCCGGGTCGAGGATCGCCTCGCCACCTACCGGCCGATCGCGGGAACCCGGCGCCGGGGCGACACCCCCGAACGTGACCGGGCGCTGGAGTTTGAGCTCGCCGCCAGCGAGAAGGAGCGCGCCGAGCACGTGATGCTGGTCGACCTCGGCCGCAACGACCTCGGCCGGGTGGCCGTGGCGGGGACGGTCGCCGTCACCGAGCTGATGGTGGTGGAGCGGTACTCGCACGTCATGCACCTGGTGAGCCAGGTGCAGGCGCAGCTGCCCCCGGGGGTCTCCGCGCTGCGCGTGCTGCGCGAGTGCTTCCCCGCCGGGACGGTGACCGGGGCGCCCAAGATCCGGGCGATGGAGCTGATCGCGGAGCTGGAGCCGGAGGCCCGCGGCGTCTACGCCGGGACGGTCGGCCACGTCGCCTTCGGCGGCCGCTCCCTCGACTTCGCGATCGTGATCCGCACCCTGGTGGTCAAGGACGGCGTCGCCCACGCCCAGGCGTCGGCGGGGATCGTGGCCGACAGCGACCCCGACCAGGAGGCGCTCGAGATCGACAACAAGGCCTCGGCCCAGCTGCGCGCGGTGGCGATGGCCAACGCCGGGCTCACCGCCCAGCCGTGACCCGGACCGGGGCGCCGTCGTGATCCTGGTCCTCGACAACTACGACTCCTTCACCTACAACCTGGTCCAGCTCCTGCAGCAGCTGGGCGAGACCACCCGGGTGGTGCGCAACGACCAGGCCGGGGTCGAGGAGGTGCGCGGGTGGCGCCCGGACGCGATCGTGATCTCGCCCGGTCCGGGCACGCCCGACGACGCCGGCATCTCGGTCGAGCTGGTACGGGCCCTGGGCGGCCGGATCCCCATCCTCGGGGTGTGCCTCGGGCACCAGGCGATCGGGGTGGCATACGGCGGCCGGGTGGTCCGGGCGGACCGGGTGATGCACGGCAAGGTGAGCAGCATCCACCACCGGGGTGACGGCCTCTTCGCCGGGCTCCCCGACCCCTTCACCGCCACCCGCTACCACTCGCTGGTGGTCGACGCGGAGCGGCTGCCGCCCGAGCTGGCGGTGACCGCGACCGCCGACGGCGACGTGATCATGGCGGTGCGCCATCGCACCCACCCCAGCTTCGGCGTGCAGTTCCACCCGGAATCGATCCTCACCGTGGAGGGGCCCGCCCTGATGCGCAACTTCCTTGCCGCCGCCGATGCCTGGCGCGGCCAGACGGGCGCGCTCGGGTGAGCGCCCTCCCGCCGGGGGCGCTGGGGCCCCTCCTCGACGGCGCCCGCCGACGGGTCCACGCGGCCCGCCGCGCCCGGCCGGCCGCCCTGTGCTGGGGGCTGGCCCGGGCCCGTGCCGCGACCGATCCGCCCCGCCCGTTCGCGGCGAGCCTCGCCGCGCCGGGGCTGGCGGTGATCGCGGAGATGAAAAGGCGCTCGCCGTCCGGGGGACGGCTCCGCCCCAGCCTCGACCCCGCCGCCGTCGGCGTCGCCTACGCCCAGGCCGGGGCGCGGGCGCTCTCGATCCTCACCGAGCCGGACGCCTTCGGAGGCCGGCTCGAGGACCTCGGCCAGGCCCGAGCCGCGAGCAGGCTGCCGTGCCTGCGCAAGGACTTCGTGGTCGACCCCTACCAGGTGGCGGAGGCCCGCGGCGCCGGCGCCGATGCCGTCCTCCTGATCGTGGCGGCGCTGGGCGGACCGGCTCTCGGCGCCTGCCTGCGGGCCAGCCTGGAGCTCCAGATGACGGCGGTGGTGGAGGTCCACCGCGAGGCCGAGCTGGATCGGGCGCTGGCCGCCGGGGCCACTTGCATCGGCATCAACAACCGTGACCTCGACCGGCTCACCGTCGACCTCGGGGTCACCGAGCGGCTCCGGCCGCTGGTGCCCGGGGGGGTGGTGGTGGTGGCGGAGTCGGGGATCGGGAGCGCGGCGGACCTGCGTCGGATGGCGGCCGCGGGGGTGGACGCCGTCCTGGTCGGGGAGCGGTTCATGCGCGCCGAGGACCCGGGCGCGGCCTGCCGTGAGATGGTGCGGGCGGCGTCGGCCGGCCACCCGGTGGCGGGCGCCCGATGAGCGCGACCCCGGGGGGAGGGCGCGCGGAGGGCGCGGGCAGCGGGCGGCGGGGGGGGCCGCCGCCCCCGCTGGTGGTCAAGGTGTGCGGCGTGCGCGACCCCGAGATCGCGGAGGCGGCCGCCCGGGCTGGCGCGAGCGCGGTCGGCCTGATCTTCGACCGGCGCAGCCCGAGGTGGGTGGACCTGGACACCGCCCGGGAGGTGGTCGCTCGGGTGGGCGCCCGGCTGGACTGCATCGGGGTGTTCGTCGACGCCGAGCCCGAGGAGATGAACCGCACCGCCGACCGGGTCGGGCTGCACGCGGTCCAGCTGCACTGCACCGCCGGCCGGCCGGACCGCGCGTGGGCGACCCTGGTCGAGCGCCCGCTGCTGCCGGCGTTCACCCTCCGTCCCCCCGCTCCCGACCTGGACCCGGTCCTGGGCTGGTGGCCGGGAGCGCCGGTGGTCCTCGACGCGGGGACGCCCGAGCACCCCGGGGGCACTGGCGAGCTGGCCGACTGGGGGGTGGCCGCGGTGGTCGCCCGCCATCGGCCGGTGTGGCTCGCCGGCGGCCTCGGCCCGGACAACGTGGCGGCCGCGATCCGGGCGGTGGGGCCCCGCGGGGTGGACGCCTCCAGCCGCCTGGAGGCTCGGCCGGGGGTGAAGGACCCGGAGCGGGTGCGGGCATTCGTCGCGGCCGCGCGGGCGGTCGAGGGCGCCCGCCGTGGCTGACCGGCCCGCGGCCCCGTCGGGCCCCCCGGAGCGGGGGCGATTCGGCCGCTACGGCGGCCAGTTCGTCCCGGAGACGGTGATGCCGGCCCTGGACGAGCTGGCCCGGGAGGCCCCCGCCGCCCTCGCCGACCCCGCCTTCCAGGAGGAGCTGGGGCGGCTGATGCACACCTACGCGGGCCGTCCCACGCCCACCTATCGGGCCGAGCGCCTCACCGCCCACCACGGCGGGGCCCAGCTCTGGCTGAAGCGGGAGGACCTGCTCCACACCGGGGCCCACAAGCTCAACAACGCGCTCGGGCAGGTCCTGCTGGCGCGGCGGATGGGCAAGCGCCGGATCGTGGCCGAGACCGGAGCCGGCCAGCACGGGGTTGCCACCGCCACCGCCTGCGCCCGCGTCGGGCTTCCCTGCGTCGTGTACATGGGCGACGAGGACATGCGCCGGCAGGCAGTCAACGTCTACAAGATGCGTCTGCTGGGGGCGACCGTGGAGCCGGTCGAGTCGGGCAGCGCCACCCTCAAGGACGCCACCTCCGCCGCCATCCGCGACTGGGTCACCACCGTCGCCGACACCCACTACGTGATCGGCTCGGTGGTGGGGCCGCACCCCTACCCGTGGCTGGTCCGGACCCTGCAGGCTGTGATCGGGGTGGAGGCCCGCGCCCAGGTGCTGGACCAGGCGGGGAGGCTGCCGCACACGGTGGTGGCCTGCGTCGGCGGCGGCAGCAATGCCATCGGCATCTTCTCGGGCTTCCTCGGCGACGCCGGGGTGCGGCTGCTGGGCGTGGAGGCGGGCGGTCGGGGCCTGGATGGGCCCGCCCACGCGGCCACCCTGGTGGCGGGGCGCCCGGGGGTGCTCCACGGCGCCTTCTCGTACCTGCTGCAGGACCCGGACGGCCAGGTCCTGGCCACCCACAGCATCTCCGCCGGGCTCGACTACCCCGGCGTGGGGCCGGAGCACAGCCAGCTGCGCGACAGCGGCCGCGCCGGCTACGCGGCCGTCGAGGACGGGGCGGCGCTGGCGGCCTTCCATCGCTGCACCCGGTTGGAGGGCATCATCCCCGCGCTGGAGACCGCCCACGCGCTGGCGGCGGCGGGCGATCTGGCGGCCGGGCTCCCCGCCGAGGAGGTGGTGCTGGTATCGTTCAGCGGTCGCGGGGACAAGGACGTCGACACCGTGCGGGCGCTGGGAGAGCGCACCGACCACCGATCCGACGAGGTTGGCCCGTGACGACTCTTCCATCCCCCCGGCCCGGTGCTGCCGTCCAGCTCTTGGACGTGCACAAGAGCTATGGGCGCGCCGTGGCCCTGCGCGGAGTGAGCGTCATCATCCAGCCCGGTGAGGTGGTGGCGATGCTGGGGCCGAACGGGGCTGGCAAGACCACCGCGATCAGCCTGATGCTGGGCATGCGTCGCCCGTCCGCGGGCCGAGTCCGGCTGTTCGACCGAGATCCCGGCGACCGGGCTGCCCGCAGCCGCTGCGGCGTCATGCTTCAGGAGTCGGGAGTGAACGACGTCCTCAGGGTGCGAGAGACGGTGGCTATCTTTCGCGCCTATTACCCACATCCGCTGCCCACGAAGCGAGTCCTGGAGCTCGCCGGACTGGAGGATGTCGCCACCCGCACGATCAGCACCCTCTCGGGTGGCCAGCGCCAGCGCGTCTACTACGCCCTGGCCATCTGTGGTGATCCTGAGGCTCTGTTCATGGACGAGCCCACGGCGGGGATGGACGTCGAGTCGCGGCGTGCGTTCATCGGCGATGTCAGGCGGTATGCGTCCGAAGGCCGCACCGTCATCCTCAGCACCCACTACCTGGAGGAGGCGGACCAGTTGGCGGACCGGGTCATCGTCATCGACCGGGGGGTGATCATCGCTGATGACAGCCCGGCCGCGATCAAGTCCAGGGTGGCGAGCCGGCGGGTCACCTTCACGGTGACCCCCTCCGCCACGGCGGCCGACTTCGTGGGCCTGCCGATCTCGAACCTGGAGCTTCGCGATCAGCGGGTTCGGTTCCACAGCAGTCATCCCGAGGAAGCCCTGGCCGCCGGCTTTCGCCGGGGCTGGGACATCCGGAACCTGGAGGTCGTCGGCGCCGACCTCGAGGAGGCGTTCGTCACCCTCACCGCCAACCGGGCGTCCGATCATCCCCAGAACCGGGCGGCCCAATGAGACTCGGCGCCGACACGTCGCCGGTGGCGATCCCCCGACTCCTCTCGGTGCAGATCAGGGCGGTCCTGCTGGGCTACTGGCGCATCCCCCTGTTCGCGATCTTCACCATCGGTCTCCCGGTGATGTTCTTCGCCTTCTTCGGCCTGCCCCACCTGCACCAGGTGGAGACCCGCCACGTCTCGGTGGGAGCCTACATCCTGGCCTCGCTGGGAGCGTATGCGGTCAGCAATGTGTTGGTCTACAACGTGGGCATCGGCCAGGCGCAGACGCGGGCGCGCAAGCTGGACCTCCTCCAGCGGGCCAGTCCGCTGCCCGGGTGGATCGCGATCGCGGCAACCATGGTGGGGGGTCTGGTTCTCGCCACCTGCGCTTTGGCGGTGCTGCTCCTGGTCGGCGCGCTCGCCGGGGTCGGCCTGCCGCTGACGCATTGGGGGCTCTTGATCGTGGCCCTGGTCTACGGCGCCGTTCCGATGCTGGGTCTGGGGCTGACGATCGGCTACCTGGGAAGCTCCGGCAACCTCGCCCCGGCCCTGGCCAGCCTCATCTACCTGCCGATGGCGTTCGCATCCGGGATCCTCATCCCGCTCAACCAGATGCCGTCGATCGTGCGGACGATCGCGCCCTACCTGCCCCTGTACCAGGTCGGGCAATTGGGCTGGAATGCGGTGGGAGCGGCGAACGAATCGGCACTCCGGGCGGTCCTCCTGACCGCGGTCTGGGGCCTTGTCCTCGGTGCCCTGGCGGTGTACGCCTACCGGCTCGACCAGCGCCGCAAGTTCGCATAGAGGCGCGGGCGCCCTCCGGGCCCGCAGACTGGGGACCCATGACGACCTCGCCGGCCACGGGCGCCGCCCGGCTGCGGGCGGCTCTCCCCGCGGGCGGGGAGGTCGCGCTCCTCCCCTACGTCATGGCGGGCTTTCCGAGTCCGTCCGCCACCGTCCCCTGCCTGCTGGCCGCGCAGGCGGGCGGAGCCGCGGCGCTGGAGCTGGGGATCCCCTTCTCCGACCCCCTCGCCGACGGACCCACCATCCAGCGCGCGGGCCAGGCGGCGCTGCGGCAGGGGATGACGCCGGCGGCGGCGCTCGCCAGCGTGGCCGAGGCGCGCCGATCCGGGCTCACGGTCCCGGTGGCGGTGATGACCTACCTCAACCCGGTCCTGCAGCGGGGCGTCGACCGCTTCTGCCGGGAGGCCGCGGCCGCCGGGGTGGACGCGGTGCTGGTGCCCGACCTGCCCGCCGACGAGGCCCAGGACCTGGCCGGGGCCGCCGCCGCCAGCGGGCTCGGCTTCGTCGCCATGGTGGCGCCGACGTCGACCCCCGAGCGGATCGCCGCCGCCGCCCGGCTGGCGACGGGGTTCGTCTACTGCGTCGCCCAGGTCGGCGTCACCGGCGCCCGCGACATCGTCCCGCCCTCGGCGGTCGAGCTGCTCGACCGGGTGGGGCGGGTGACCACGGTGCCCCGCGCGCTCGGCTTCGGGCTCTCGCGGCGGGCGCACGTGGTCGCCCTTCGCGGCCACGCCGAGGGGGCGGTGGTGGCGTCGGCTCTGCTCGACCGTCTCGGGTCCGGGGCCGACGACCCCGCCGAGCTGATGCGCCGGGCGGTGGCCGAGCTCTGCGGCCGCTGAGCGCACCGCCACCGGACGGGCCCCGGCGTTCGTGTACCCTCGGAGCGACGGGTGAGGACCACCGACCGGGAGCCCGAGCGGGCGACGGCGGGTCGGGCTCGGAGGAGGCACAGGGGTTGACGGCGGTGCGCGGCATCCGCGGGGCGACCACCGTGGACGCCGACCGCCCCGAGCTGATTGTGAGCGCCACCCGGGAGCTGCTCCAGGCTCTGGTCGCGAGCAATGAGGTCGAGGCGGACGCCGTCGCCGCCGCCTGGTTCACCACCACCCCCGACCTCCAGGCTGAGTTCCCGGCGGTGGCGGCGCGGCAGATGGGGTGGGTCAACGTGCCCCTGCTCTGCGGCCACGAGATGGCGGTGCGCGCCGACAACGACCGGGCGGTGGCGCGCTGCATCCGTATCCTCCTGCTCGTCAACACCGACCGCCCCGCCGCCGCGATCGAGCACCACTACCTGCACGGCGCGGTCGCGATCCGGCGCGACCTGGACCGCCACCGGGAGGCGCTGCGGCGATGATCGTGGTGATGGAGATGGGGGCGACCCCGGAGCAGATCGCGGACGTCGTCACCTTCGTGGAGCACCACGGCCTCCACGCCCATCTCTCCCCGGGGGAGGACCGCACCGTCATCGGGGTCATCGGGCACGAGATCTCCGAGGACCTGCGCGCCGGATTCCAGAACCTGAGCGGGGTCGAGGACGTGGTCCGGATCACCCGCCCGTTCAAGCTCTCGGGGCGCCAGTTCCGCCGCCAGGACACCGAGGTCCGGGTGGGTCAGACGGTGGTGGGCGGGCGCGAGCTGGTGGTGATGGCGGGGCCGTGCGCGGTGGAGAACCAGGCGATGATGATGGAGACCGCGCACGCCGTCCGCGCCGCCGGCGCCACCATCCTGCGCGGCGGCGCCTTCAAGCCGCGCACCTCGCCCTACACCTTCCAGGGGCTCGGGCACGAGGGGCTGCGGATCCTGGAGCAGGCCCGCGCCGCCACCGGCCTGCCGGTGGTGACCGAGGTGATGACGCCCGGCGACGTCGAGGCCGTCGCCGGGAGCGCCGACATCCTCCAGATCGGGGCCCGCAACATGCAGAACTTCAACCTCCTGGCCGCGGTCGGGGAGACCCGGGTGCCGGTGCTGCTCAAGCGGGGGGCCAGCAACACCCTGGAGGAGTGGCTGCTCTCGGCGGAGTATGTCCTCTCTCGCGGCAACTACGCGGTGATGCTGTGCGAGCGGGGGATCCGCACCTTCGAGACCGCCACCCGCAACACCCTCGACCTCTCCTGCGTCCCCCTGCTCAAGGAGTGGTCGCACCTGCCGGTGGTGGTCGACCCCAGCCACGGCACCGGCCGCAGCGGACTGGTCACGCCGATGGCGCTGGCGGCGGTCGCCGCCGGGGCCGACGCGCTCATCATCGAGGTCCATCCCCACCCCCAGGAGGCCTGGTCGGACGGGCCCCAATCGCTCGCGTTCCCGGCCTTCGAGGCGCTGATGCGGCAGGTCGCCACGGTCGCCGAGGTCGTTGGGCGTCCCCTCGCCCGCCTCCCGGCGGAGGTGCCCCAGGACCCAGCGGCCGGCGCAGGCTCCGCCCCCGCGCGGTGACCCGGCCGGGCCCGACCCCCAGGGCGGTGGCGGTCGTCGGGCTGGGGTGCATCGGCGGCTCGGTGGCGCTCGGGCTGCGCCGGGCGCTCCCCGGGCTGACCCTGCTCGGGGTGGACCGCGATCGCGCCACCCTCGACGCGGCCCGGGCCGCCGGCGCCATCGACCGCGCCGTCGAGCTGGCGGCGGCGGCGGGGGAGGCCGACCTCGTGGTGCTGGCGGTGCCGGTGCTGGAGGTGGGGCGCTGCCTCGAGGCCCTGGCCGGGGCCGGAGCCGCCCCCGGCCGCCGCGCCCTGGTCACCGACACCGCCAGCAGCAAGGCCCTGGTCTGCCGCTGGGGGCGCCGCTGGCTGGGCGACGATGGCTTCCTCGGGGGCCACCCGATGGCCGGACGGGAGCGGAGCGGCTTCGGCGCCGCCAGCGGGGACCTCTTCCGGGGTCGGACCTGGGCGCTCACCCCCACCGCCCCCGGCCAGCCGGCCGCGTTCGGGCCGTGGCTGGCCTGCCTGGAGGCGCTGGAGGCGCGGCCGCTGGTGCTGCCGCCCGAGCGGCACGACGCCCTGGTGGCGCGGACCAGCCACCTCCCCCTGGTGCTGGCCGCGGTCTGCGCGGCGGCGGCGGCCGAGGGCGCCGCCCCCGACCCCCTCGCCGAACGGCTGGTGGGCAGCGGGTTCCGCGACGTCGCCCGGATGGCGGCCGGGGATCCCACCATGGCGGCCCACATCGCCGCCAGCAATGCCGGTCCCCTCGACGACGCCCTGGCCGCCGCCGAGCGGGAGCTGGCCCGTCTCCGCGGGGGGCTCCGGCGGGTGGGGAGGGGGAGCCCGCCCGACGCCGGCGACGCCGATGTCCTGGCGCTTCGGGAGTGGTTCGCCGCCGCCCGGGCGGCGCTCGAGCGGCTGGAGCCGGGGGGGCCGCCCGATGCGGGTTGAGCCGCCCCGCCGGCTGCGGGGGACCATCACCGTCCCGGGCGACAAGTCGGTCTCCCATCGCGCCCTCCTCCTGGCCGGGCTGGCCGCGGGCCGCTCCTATCTCGGCGGGTGCAGCGACGCCGCCGACGTGGACGCGACCCGCCGCCTGCTCGGCCTGGTCGGGGTCACGGTTGTCGACCGGGGACCGGGCCAGGTGTCGGTGCTGGGCACGGGACGGGGGCGGTGGCGGGCGCCCGACCACCCGATCGACTGTGCCAACTCCGGGAGCACGATGAGGATGGGTGCGGGCGCGCTGGCGGGGCACGCGACGGTGGCGCGCCTGGACGGGGACGCCTCGCTCCGCGCGCGGCCGATGGCCCGGATCGCCCACGTCCTGGAGCCGTTGGGCGCGGTCGTCCGGTGCGACGGGGTCGACGGCCGTCCGCCCCTGGAGGTGCGCGGCCGCCACCCGCTGCGGGGCGGCTGCACGGTCCGCCCGCCGGTGGCCAGCGCCCAGCTGAAGACGGCGGTGCTCCTGGCCGGGATCAGCGCCGACGGCCCGGTGACGGTGGAGGAGGAGGTCGCCACCCGCGACCACACCGAGCGGCTGCTGCCGCTGGCCGGGGTCCCGTGCACGGTGGGGGGGGGCGGCCCCGGCCGGGTCACGGTGACGCCCGCCGAGCCCCAGCCCTTCGGGCTGCGGGTGCCCGGGGACCTCTCCTCGGCGGCGCCCTTCCTGGCGCTGGCTGCGGCCCATCCCGACGCCGAGCTGCGCTGCCCCGGGGTGGGGCTCAACCCGCTGCGGACGGGGCTCCTCGACGTGCTGGCGGCGATGGGGGCGGCGGCGGCGATCGAGCCCGCTGCCGTGCCCGCGGGGGGCGAGCCGGTGGGTGAGGTGATGGTGCGCTCGAGCCGGCTCCGCGCGACGTCCGTCGGCGGGGGGATCATCCCGCGCGCCATCGACGAGCTGCCGCTGGTGGCGGTGCTGGCGACCCAGGCCCAGGGCCGCACCGTGATCACCGGCGCCGCCGAGCTGCGAGTGAAGGAGTCGGACCGCGTGGAGGCGATCGCCCTCGGCCTGCGGGCGATGGGGGCGGTGGTGGAGACCGCGCCCGACGGCCTCGAGGTCGTGGGGCCGGTGCGGCTCATCGGGGCCCGGGTGTCGGCCCGGGGCGATCACCGGATCGCGATGGCGCTGGCGGTCGCCGCCTGCCTTGCCGACGGGGCCAGCGAGATCGAGGGCGCCGAAGCGGTCTCGGTCTCCTACCCGGGCTTCTTCGCCGCCCTGGCCGCGGTCTGCGGCTGACCGAGGAGTCTCAGCCGGCCCGGAGAAGGTCCCGCAGGTTGGCCGAGGGGTCGGCCAGCACCGAGGCGGCCACCCGCCCGCCCGCCGCGATCAGGCGCCGCGCCACGGCGAGGTCCTTGAATCGGTTGACGGCGAGGCAGCCGATCACCCGCGGGCCGGCCAGGGAGAAGGCGCAGAACGCGCCCGAGTCGGGGTCCCCCCGGGTGACCACCCGGTCCGCGCCAACCGCGTCCCCGACGAACTGGAGGGTCGTGTCGTACTGCTCCGACCACACGTACGGGACGGGGGCGTAGGGCGTCCCCCGGCCCAGCATCGCCCGGGCGGCCGCCACGCCCTGGTTCTGGGCGTTGTCGAAGTGCTCGACCCGGAGCCGCCGACCGAGGCCGGGATGCCACCAGCCGGCCACGTCCCCGGCCGCGAAGATGTCCGGGGCGGAGGTCTGGCAGAGCGCGTCGACCGCGATCCCGTCCGCCACGGCGAGCCCGGCCGCCTGGGCCAGCTCGGTCCTCGGAGCGGCGCCCACCGCCACCAGCACGAGGTCGGCGTCCACCAGCCGGTCCCGGCTGGTGACGACCGCCTCCACCCGGGCCGTGCCGTGGATGCTGGCCACCGTCTCCCCGGTGCGCAGGTCCACCCCGTGCTCCCGATGGAGCCGGGTGGTGACCGCGCCGGCCGCTGCGCCCAGCGCCTGGGCGAGGGGGGCGGTGCCGAGCTCGAAGAGGGTGACGGGGCAGCCGGCCTGGCGGGCCGCCGCCGCCACCTCGGACCCGATGAAGCCCCCACCCACGATCGCGACCCGGGGCGCGGCGTCGAAGGCGATCCGGAGCCGGTCGGCGTCCTCCAGGGTGCGCAGGGTCACCACCCCGTCGAGCGAGGCGCCGGGGATCGGGAGGGGGCGGGGCCGGGACCCGGGCGCGAGCAGGAGGCGGTCGTACCCGATCGGGCGACCGCGCTCGAGGAGCACCCGGCGCAGCCCCGGGTCGACCGCGGTGGCTCGGGTCCCCGGCCGCAGCGAGATGGCCTGCTCGCGGTAGTAGGCGGGCGGCCGCAGGAACAGCCGCTCGCGGGCGACGCGGCGCTCCAGGTAGGCCTTGGAGAGCGGGGGGCGCTCGTAGGGGCGCTCGGCCTCCTCGCCGATCAGCACCACCCTCCCGTCGTAGCCCTCCTGACGAAGCGTCTCGGCCGCGCGGCCGCCGGCCAGGCCGGCGCCGACGATGACGATCGTGGGACGTCTCGCCACCGCCTCAGCCGCTCCGGGGGCCGCCCGACGGGCCCGTATCCTTGCCGTCGATGCCAGCCGGGGTGCGCCGACCGCTGCGCCCGGGCCCAGCCGGGCGCGAGGCGGTGCTGGTCGTCCCGCGGGCTCGGATCCTCCCCGCGGGCGGCTGGCACGGGGTGCGCACCGAGGGGCTGGCCGACGCCCTCCGGGCGATCGCGGCCTTCGGCGAGTTCCGCCCCCGCTCCGCCGTCGAGGAGGACCCCAGCTGGCAGCAGATCATCCCCCATATGGTGGTGCGGGGCCGGGGGGGGCTGCTGGTGATGCGGCGGCTCGTCGCCTCCAGCGAGGCGCGGCTGCGCCACCAGTTCACGCTCGGGGTCGGCGGGCACATCAACCGGGGCGATTGTGCCCCGGGGACGGATCCGGTCGTGGCCGGGACGATTCGGGAGTGGCGGGAGGAGGTGACGTGCCCGGTCCCGCTGCCGGCGACCCTGGTCGGGTTGATCAAGGACGACACCGCCCTGGTGGGGCGGGTGCACCTCGGGCTGCTCTGGTGGGTGGAGGCGGGCGACGCGCCGGTGACGGTGCGGGAGCGGCACAAGCTGGAGGGCGAGGTGTGCGGCCCGGCCGCGCTGCGGAGCCGCTACCTGCAGCTGGAGTCGTGGTCGCAGCTGGTCTACGACGCGCTCCTCGCCGGCCGCCTGGAGCCGCCGTCGCAGCCGGCGTCGCGGCTCCGGCTGCCGGCGTCCCCCGCTCCCGTCCCTACACTCCGCGGGTGATCGGTCCGTCCCTCCCCGCGCCGCGATGAGCGCGCCGCCCTCGCGGCTGCGGGGCCTGCGCTGCCGCGCCTGCGGCGGCGAGGCCAGGCTGGCGCCCGTGCACGTGTGCGACCACTGCTTCGGACCGATGGAGGTCGCCTACGACTACGCCGCGGTGGCCGCCGGGGCGACCCGGAGGGCGATCGAGGCCGGGCCGACCTCGATGTGGCGGTACCGGGCGCTGCTCCCCTACGAGGCGCCCGAGCCGCCGGTCACGCTGGGCGAGGGCCTGACCCCGCTGGTGCATGCCGAGCGGCTCGGCGAGCGGCTCGGGCTGCGCCGCCTCTACGTCAAGAACGACAGCCAGAACCCGACCAACTCGTTCAAGGACCGGGTGGTCAGCGTGGCCGCCTCGTGGGCCCGGGCCCACGGCTTCCACGTGCTCGGCTGCGCCTCCACCGGCAATCTCGCCAATGCCGTCGCGGCCTACGCGGCGCGGTCCGGGATGCGCGGGCTGGTGGTGATCCCAGACGACCTGGAGCCCGGCAAGGTGGCGCCCACCGCCGTCTTCGACCCCGTGATGGTGAGGGTGCGGGGCACGTACGACGATGTCAATCGTCTCTGCAGCGAGCTGGCTGACCGCATGCCCTGGGGCTTCTGCAACATCAACCTGCGCCCGTTCTACAGCGAGGGAAGCAAGACGCTCACCTTCGAGACCTGCGAGCAGCTGGGCTGGCGGCTGCCCGACGAGATCATCATCCCGGTGGCGTCCGGCTGCCAGTTCGTCAAGCACGCCCGCGCGGTGCAGGAGCTGCGCCTGCTCGGCCTGGTGGCCGACGGCCCGCCGCCGCGGCTGACCGGCGCCCAGGCCCGCGGGTGCGCCCCGGTGGCGGACGCCTTCGAGCGGGGCGAGACCCACGTGGTCCCGGTGCGGACGCCTCGCACCATCGCCCGCTCGATCGCGATCGGCAATCCCTCCGACGGCGCCGACGTGGTCCGCCTGGCCCGGAGCTCGGGGGGGGTGGTGGTGGCGGTGGAGGAGGAGGAGATCCTGGAGGGGATGGAGCTGCTGGCCCGCACCGAGGGCATCTTCACCGAGACCGCGGGCGGCGTCACCGTGGCGGTGCTGGCCCGGCTAGCGCGGGCGGGGCGGTGGCGTCCGGACGAGACGGTGGTCGCTTACATCACTGGGCACGGCCTCAAGACGGTCGGCGCGCTGGAGGGACGCACCCGCCTGCCGGAGCCGATCCCAGCTCGTCTGCGAGCCTTCACCGACCTCGACCCCGGCGGCCTGCTCAGCCTGTCCGAGACGGCCCGGGCGGCGGGCTGATCCGCCCCGCCGCCCCCCTCCGGCCGTGGTGGAGGCCGGCGTCGGCGGGCTCGTCGCCGCCCACCTGCTCCAAAGGGACGGAGACGGGTGACGGCGGAAGGATCAGCCGACTCACCCGTCTCCGGCATGTGGGGGCTGAACCGGGACTCTGACGCGCAACCCCGCTGCCCTGGCGGCCTCGACGAGGCGCTGGTCATAGGCGACGAATGCCGTCAGCTCATCGCCGAGCAGCAGCGCCGAGGCGAGGTGCAGCGCGTCGAGAGTGCGTAGCAGCGGGTCGTCCAACTCGCAGGCGACGTCTTGGACGGCGCGGTCGATGGGGACCAGATCGAGGTCGCCGACCACGGCTCGGGCTTCGACCATCACCGGGCCACCGAGCGTCCGCGCGGCGCGCAGGACCTCCACCCGGCCCAGCTCGCTCGTGACCGCCAGATCGTCCGGACGTGCCCGGAGCCAGTGGCGGAGGGCGTCCGTCTCATCCTCTCGGCGGACCAACTTCATCAGCGCCGAGGAGTCCAGGTAGATCACAGCCGCTCGTCGCGCTGGGCGTCGAGCAGCTGCTGATTGGTTGGTTCCCCCGGGACGACTGGCACGGGCCGGGAGCATCGAAGCCGTCCATTCGGGCTCACTGCGGGCAGCAGCCGCCCGGCGGCAAGCAGCCGCTGTCTGGCGCTTCGGGCCCGCTCCGGCGGCGTGAGAATGGCGATCAACTCTCCGCGCTCGGTGACCTCGACGCTCTCTCCGGCCTTGACCAGCTCCAGGTACCGTGACGCATGCTGGCGGAGCTCCCTGACGCCGATCCGTTCCATGGCAGCTACCGTAGCACATGCCGTGCTACACGCTCCGATTGACG
>DAHUZL010000162.1 GCA_027306655.1 Candidatus Dormiibacterota bacterium | reverse complement strand
GCCGGGCCTGGGCGCCGGTGGGGTGGCCGTCCTCGGCGTCTCGTGCCAGCCCTCGCAGCACGTCACGGCCGGGGCTCGCGTCGCTGCCGACCTCGACGTCGTATGCGGGAAGCCGTGCGGCCTGCGGCTCGACGCCGCCTGCACGCCGATCGACCGGGACCGCGGCTCGTCGACGGCACTGAGCGGCTGGCCCCGTTCGTCCATCCCGACGCGTGGCGGAACCGGCGCCGGACGCGACGGCTCAGGGGCCGGCGAAGACGGCGAGCAGCGACGGCCCGTGCCCGATGCACAGCGGCACGGGGACCAGCGGCGCGGCCGTACTGAGCGGACGCGCGGGCGTGCTGAGCGGACCAAGCGTGGCCCGAACCACGAGGCCGGTGCGCGGCCCGCACCAGTTCTCCCACCAGATGATGAAGGGAGTGTTCGGGCCGTGACGCCAGACCCACTCGGCCTCGAATCGCACCGGATTGTTGCGCACCGGCAGCGGTGAGCCCGAACGGTCGAAGGCGATCGAGGTGCTCGCGTCGTCGGTGCAGGCCGCGCCACGGTTGACCACGAGGGGCGTCACGACATACTCGCCCGCGGTGCCCTGGCCGGCGGGGCGGACGCTCAGCTCCTTCGGGCTGCATGGGTGAACCGGGGGAGGCGCGGGATAGGCCGAGTACACCGGCACGGATGGCGGGTGGACCGGCGATATGAGCAGCGTCGACCCGGGACAGGGCTCGGGATGGGAGGTCGGCTGCCTGACGATGGGGCCGGTGAAGTTCTCGGGCGGCGCGACGCGGAGCGCCCACGCCCCGGAGCGACATGCGCGAGGAGCGGCGCCGGACGCTGTCTCGAGCCAGGCGGCGGCGGTGGCCCCCGGCCGGAGCGTGACGGTCGTGACCGCGATGTAGCCGTCCTGCCCATCCTCCCCATAGCGGATCGAGACGGCGAGACGGTGCCCAGAGGCCGTGAATCCCTGCACGAGCGGCCACCCTGTAAGAGTGCAGGTCAGGCGGCCCCGGTTCCGGAAGGTCAGCCGCGAGACATAGCCTCCGTGCACCGGGACGAACGAGCCGGCCCCACGGCCTGGGACCGAGATGACGAGTTGGCCGGCGTCGCAGTAGGAAGCCGTCTCGAACCGCCGCGCTGATTGCACCGCTTGGCCCCCTACGGGGACGCCGGGCGGCGTCACGACCGACCAGCTCCGGCCTGCGTCGGACGTCGCCCAGATCGTCTCGCGCAGCGACAGGGTGGGCTGCAGGAGCGTCACCCAAGCGACCGTGAGGGAGGGCGCCTCGAGGCCGACGATCTGGGCGAGCCGTGGGAGGGGCGGTGTCTGGACCGCCTGCCAGGTGCGTCCGGCGTCGCGTGTGCGCAGGAGGGCGCGATTGTCCGAAACCCACCACGCGTTCGCGGTCACAGGTCGGACGACCACCGGCGGCCCAGTGTTGTTGTGGTCCAGCTGTCCCAGCAGCCGGCTCCGCGTCCACGTTCGTCCGCCGTCTGCCGACAGGTCCACGAATGGGATGCTGTTCATCCCGGTCCCGACTCCGCCGAGGACGAGTCCCGCCGAGCCGACGATGCGCACCGTTCCCGGCATATCGCCGAGCCCGTACGAGGGTGGCACGGGGAGGCGGCAGCGCGTCCAGGTCCGACCGCCGTCGCGGGTGGCGTAGCAGTGGCCCAGCCCGGGGCCCACGACGCCCACCGCGAACCCACGCGTCGCGCTCGTGAAGACGAGCTGTCCGGGATCCCGAGCGGCGCCGACGCTGACAGCGCTGCTGCCGAAGGGAGTCGAGCGATCGGCAACCGACCACGTCCGCCCCCCGTTGCGGGTGGCGTAGAGAACCCCATCCCGTACAAGGCCGTTCGGGCCAGGTGGCTCGGGGGTGAGAAGGAGCCAGCCGACCAGCGGCGTGCGGAACACGAGCGTGAGAGACGCCCAGCCCGCTCGGGGGATGGGCGCGATGCGGGTGACGGTGATGAGACGGCCACTGGCGCGGACCCGAGCGACCAGCAGCGACCGACCGGAGGGACTCATCCCGGCGACCCAGGCGTGGCTCCCGTCGAGCACGAACCCGGTGGGCATGGAGAGGCCAGGCGCGCCCGGCCGCATCCGCGGCAGCGACACCGTGCGCCACCGGCCGCCGCCGTCGATCGTGTGGAGGAGGCCCGTTCCGACGAAGGCCCAGCCCGCCCGTGTGCTGGTGGGGATCGCCACCGACCCGGGCGGCCAGGATCGCACGCTGGCCAGCAGCACGGCCGCCCGGGGTGCGGGCGTTCGCGCCGCGAGCCGTGGACCCGCAAGGGACGCGCGGCTGCCGGCCGGGGGACTCAGCCCGACCGCGAGGCCGATGCAGACGGCCGCGGCGGCGATGAGCCTCCTTCGCGCGATCACGGTCCCCTCGTGCGCCCGCATGGCGAGCCAACCCGGGCAACGGCGGGCGGCGGCGGCGGGTTACGGGAGATGCGCGGTGGCTCCCCCTGGCACTGGCGTGGCCGAGCGGGACCGCACCACGGTGGTCGCCGCTCGGTCCGCGAGCCGCTCCGCCTCCAGGAGCGCGAGCGGCCGGAGCCGGGACCGGGCCGGCTCCTCCTCAAGGTCCTCACCTGCGGTCTCCGCCCCCGGAACGTCCAGCTCGCTGAGGGCGCGATCCCCGAGGCGCGAGGGCCGGTCGTCCCGGGCCACCAGGTGGTCGGGGTGGTGCGGGACCGCGGTCCCGATGCCACGCGGTGTCCGGTGGGCCCGCACGGGCGTCGCCTGGATCGGCTGGATCTGGGGCGTCAGCCGCCTCTGCCGCGCCGGCGGCGACAACCTCTGCCCGGGGGCCGGCTTCACCGGCGCCCAGCTCGACGGCGGGTTCGCGGAGTGGACGACCGCCGACCAGCGCTTCCTCTTCCCGATCCCGGACCGGTATCCCGTGCACCGCAGCGACGGCGAGGCTTTCATCGCGGTCGCGTCCCGCATCCCGATCCCCACCGAGGTCACCGCGATACCGCTCGCCCGCGCCACCCTTGCGCTCGACTGGGTCCATCGCCGCGCACCTCCACGCCGACCTCGCCGCCCGTCGCGACTCGTTCGGCGTGCGGGATGACCGGCGCGCCCCCGCCGCCCGCGGGCCCGACGAGCGGGCGCGCCACCGGGCTCGGATCAGATGCCGGTGAGGTGATCCGGCGCCTCGACCGCCTCCGGCCCATCCCGGTGAGCGCGCGGGTCGTCTGGCGTGCCGCGGAGCTGATGCGGACGCCGCCATTCTGATCCGTTGGCCTGCCGACGCTGAGCCCGGGGCCGGGACCGACCCCACCGCCCGGGAACCGCGTGCGCCCTGGGCGCGTCCTCGGGGTGTGAACCCTCCGGCGCGGCGTCGGCGCGGGCGCTCCGCGGGGCGGGCGCTCCTCCAGTTCGCGCTCGTGGGAGCTGCAGGGTCCCTCGTCACCGCCTGCGGCAGCGCAGTCGGGACTGGCGCTGCCCCCCTGGCCGGCGCCACCAGCCCGGCAGCCGCCCCCTCACCGACCGTCCGCCCCATCGCCGTCGCCGGGACCACGACCGCCCGTGCGACCGTGGAGACGGTCGCGACCGGCGCCACGGTGCCCGGCCCGTCGCCGGTCTCCACTCCGCCGCCAACGCCCGGATCCCTGCCCCCGGGCTGCCGGAGGCCACCGGCGACCCGCTGCCTGGTCACGGTCACCGCGGCCGACGCCGGCCGAACCCTGCGGCTCCTGGTGGGAACCCGGATCCGGCTGGCGCTGGAGGGGTCCCGGGCCTTCGGGTGGCGGTCGGCCCGCAGCTCCAACCCCACGGTGCTGCGCCCCGTGCCCGACCCGCTCATGACCGCGATCCCGATCGGGTGGGTGCGCACCGACTTCCTGGTGGTGAGGACGGGACGGGCCGTGATCACGGCCGTCCAGGTCCCCGCGTGCGCCGCCGACCACCCTCCCTGCCTGGTTCCCGACCGGCTCTTCGCTCTCACCGTCCTCGCCCGCCGCTGACCGAGATGGGGGCGGGCGGGGTGGCCCCCCGGCGCGCCGGGGCCCGACGGTCCGCGGCGCCGGCCCGACTCGCTACGCTGCCCGTCGGATCGCCGACCCGCCGCCCCGGGCCGGACCCTGCGCCCGGCCCGGGCGGCAGCGGCGGCGCACCGTCGAACGGGGAGTTGATGCCTGAGACCGATCCGACGGAGGTGCAACCCCGGACCCCGGCCGAGCGTCGCGCGGCGCTCAGGTCCCGGTCGGCCCGGCGCGGGCGTCTGCTGCGCGCCCTCCTGGAGCTGAGCGCCGCCGGGCCGCTGGGCGGCGACCTGGAGGCGGAGCTGCAACGGGTTGCTGAGCGGCTCGCCCAGGTGGGGGGGTTCCCCCGCGTGGTCGTGTTCCTCGTCGACGGCGCCTCGGGCGAGCTCTGGCCGGCGGCCGCCGTGGGGGTGACCGCGGACCAGCTCCAGGCGCTGCGCAACGAGCCCGAGAGCCCCCATGTGGTCCGTTCGCGGCTGCAGGCGGCGCCGGTCGGCCTCCGCACCCTCCAGGACGAGGCCCAGGAGACCCTGGTGGTTCCGCTCCGCGACACGGACGGCTCCTGGACCGGGATGGTGGCCGCCGACCTCGGCGAGGTCGAGGCGGACGCGCTGACCGCCGCGGCGGTGGAGCTGGTCGCCGATCGTGCCGAGGCCCAGGTCGTCCGCGCGCAGCTGGACGACGTGCTCAGCCGCCTCGCCCTGATCGACTTCGAGACCGGCCTCGCCAACCGACAGGGCCTGGAGGACGCCCTCGGCCGCGAGCTGGTGCGCGCCGAGCGCAACGGCCGGCCCTGCGCGCTGATGGCGATCCGGCTGGACGGGCCGGATCGGTTGGCTTCCCGCCGGGGGGCCCTGCTCCTCGCCGTGGCCGCGACCCTGCGCTCACGGCTGCGGCGGGGCGACTTCGCCGCGCGACTCGGCGACACCTCCTTCGCCGTGCTCCTCCCAGAGACCCTGGAGGCGGCCGCTCGGGTGGTGGCGGAGGACCTCCTCCGACGCGTTCGCTCGCTCGGCACGACCCTTGGCGACGAGGGCTCGGCGACGGTGTCGGTGGGACTCGCCTGCTCGTCGGGCCGGGGCTCGACGGCCTCGGGTGTGCTGGAGGACGCCACCGGCGCGCTCGACCGGGCGGCGGCGGCCGGCGGCGACCGCGTCGTCTACGTCTGAGCGGCGCTCCGGGCGGCGAGCCAGGCGGCCATCCCGAGCAGAAGGCCGGCCGCCGCGACCCCGATCGCGGTCGGCGCCACTCCGCCCGAGACCGCCCCGCCGGCGGCAAGGAGGCACCCCTCCGCCAGGCCCACCGCCAGGGCCGTGACCACCCCGATCACCGCCCCCCGGCGGAGCAGGGCCTGGGGCGCCTCCCGGGCCGAGCGGCGGAGCTCGACCGCCCACCAGCCGAGCTCGGCGGAGAGGAACACCGCCCCGGCCACCAGGGGGGCGGCGGCGGTGGCCGCGGCGGCCGCCCGGGGGGCCCCCAGCAGCACCAGGGCATAGTCCACCGCCACCAGCGCCACCGCGGCCGGCACCGCCACCCCCCGGCCCCACGCCAGGCCGATGCCGAGCCCGACGACCGCGATCGCTCCGGCGCCCGCCCCGACCGCCCGCAGCGGGGCGAGCACCGGCCCCTGGGCCAGTAGCGCCGCCGCGGTCACGGCGAGGAGGGCGCAGGCGAGGGCGATCACCCCCGCCCGCAGGCTCAGGCGGGGATGCGCCATCGTCGCCGCCGGGCGAGGAGCAGCCCCGCCAGCACCGCGTCGAGGGGAGCATCGGGGGACCAGGTGGCGATCGGGATCCCCGCCTCGCGCAGCTCCGCCCGGCGGGCCTCGCGCCAGAGCCGCCAGAGCCGTTGCGCCAGCTGCTCCACCCGGTCGGCCGGGGGCGGCGCGAAGGCCTGGGGGTCCACCTCGATGATGGCGAGGTCGGTTCCGCGGGCGGCCAGATCCAGCACCGCCCGGATCGCGCGCGGGTCCAGGAGCGGGGTGAGCGCCACCACCATCGCGGAGGGGGGGAGCATCCGCCGGGGGATGACGTCCAGGTCCTTCCAGGCGTAGCTGAGGACCACCTCGGTGTCGAGGAGCGCGTCCACCACCCGGTAGAGCTGGCTGATGCCGGTGCCGGGGGCGAGCCAGCGCAGCACCCCCCCGAAGCCGATCAGCCCGACCCGGTCGCGGCGGCCGAGGTGCGCATCCGCCATCCCTGCCAGGGCCCGGACGGCGAGGTCGAGCGTCCCCTCCGGCCCCAGCCGGGCATCGCGGAAGCTGTCGACGAAGAGGACGACATCGGTGTTGCGCTCGGGGTGACGGAGGGTGACGTGCGGGAACCCCCGCCGTGCCGTCACCCGCCAATTGATCCGCCGCACCCGGTCGCCGGGGGTGAAGCTGCGGACGTCGGCGAACTCGGTGCCCTCGCCGCGCTGGCGGGCGCGCTGATTGCCGGTGTGGACCAGGGTCCGGTCCGGCTGGAGCAGGGCCCGCAGACGGGGCGGGTGCGGATAGACCCGCAGCATCGCCGCGGCTCCCGCCCAGCCGCGGTGGTCCACCAGGCCCAGCAGGTCCCGCGCCAGCACATCGACCGGGCCGATCCGCTGCGCCCCCCAGCGGTCGCAGTGGAGCTCCAACTCGGCCCGGGCCTCCCTCTCCACTCCCAGGCGGAGGGCGGCCCGGGGCGGTCCATCAGCGGTGACCGCGGGGGGGAGCCGGAGGGTCACCTCGACGCGGTCGATCGGCCGCGAGCTGCGCACGACCAGCGTCGCCACCACCCGGTCGCCCTCCACGGCCCGGTCGCGCCCGAGCTCGAGCGACACCGACACCCGCGGAGTCGGGGAGCAGGCGAGCCCGACCGCGAGCGCGACCGCGAACGGCGCGGCGACCGCCGCCAGCACCGGCAGCCCGAGGACCAGGGCGGCCAGGAGCAGGGCGGCCACCAGCCACGCCGTGCCCGCGACCCGGATCGTCGAGCGACGCCGCAGGGGGGTCACCCGAGACCCTCGAGCGCGGCCGCCACCGCCTCCAGCTCGGCCAGGCTCGGTCCGCGGGACCCGGTCGGGGCCCGGCCGTTGCCACCGGGGGTGGCCGTCGCCGGGAACGCCGACGCCTCCGCGGGGCCGGCATCGAGGAGCAGGGCCGCCGTCCGCTCGCCGAGCTCGGCGCGGAGCCGCCTCGCTGGAAGCGGGCGGCCCAGCCGGCTCGCCGCCAGCTGGAGCAGGAGCGGACGGAGACGGTCGGTGAACTGCACCCAGTCGGCGGACGCGCTGCGACACGAGTCGACGAGGCGGCTCAGCTCCTCCAGGCCCTCCGGTCGGGACGGCTCCGGAGGCGGCCCGCCCACCGCCGGGGAGCGGCCGACGTCGGCGGCGAGGCTGCCCACCAGCCGGGCCAGCAGCGCCAGCCCCACCGCGCCCAGCCACAGAACCCCGCCGCGCAGGACCAGCCCGGGGTCGGAGACTCCGTGGGCGAGCAGGCCGACGACCACCCCCAGGTCCACCCCCACCAGCACGGCCGCCCAGCCGAGCCATCGCCGCCGCAGCCGCCGGCGGGGGCGCGCGGCGCGCGCCCGCTCAGCCATCGTCGGGCGCCTCCGACCGGAGCCGATGGAGGGACCGGCCCAGCTCCGCGGCCGCGGCGGCGGCCGATCGAGCCGTCCCCTGGTCCACCGGGTGGTCGGAGAAGCGAGCGGCCTGGTACAGGGAGGTGAGCCGGCCGGCGGGCGGGCCGCTGCCGGCCGGGCCGGGGAGGGCGCGGCCGAGGAAGGTCTCGGGCACCTCGTGCGGCCGCCGGGCGGTTCCCCAGGCCGCGCAGCGGTCCTCGAGGTCGGCGAGCGCGCACCAGATCGCCTCCCGGGGGCTCCGCGGAGGGCGGTGGCGGGCGGGGCCGATCCCCCCCCCGTCGCCCTCGGGCGGTGCGCCCTCCTCGGCGGTCTCGGCCCGGCGCGCCTGGCGCATCCGCCGCACCCACAGGATGGTGGCGATGGCGACCACCGCGAGCGTGACCGCCGTCGCCACCAGGACGGCGTCGCTCCAGGTGAGGAAGCCGGCGCGGCCGCTGACGGTGAACCCCCCCCGACCCAACGGGGCGTGGGGCCGGGGCGCGAAGGGGACGGGCGCCCGCTTGCGCACCTGGGCGAACCGGCGCAGAAGGATGACCAGGCCCACGACCATGAGGACGAACACGAACGGGCCTAGCGACTCCAGCAGCCGGCGCCACCCGCCCACCCGGGCGCCCTGCGCCCCCGGTCGTGACAGGAAGAGGCGCCCATAGAGGAGGCCCGCCAGCACCAGCTCGACCGCTAGGACGGCGCCGACCGCCGCCGCGCTGGCGAGGGTGGCGGTGAGCGGAGTCGGCAGGCCGAGGTGCCCGGAGGACCCGCCGACCGGGAGCCGGTCGGCCGTGCTGGCCACCGCCACCACCAGGACGAGCCCCACCGCGAGGGCACCGGCCACCGCGGCCCGCACCCCGGTCCGCTCGACCCCGGGGTCCGATGGCGGCGGCGCCGACGGCGCCGAGGTCACCTTGATCCTCCTCATGCCCGCGGCCCGACGATCGTAGCAGGCGACCCGGCCCCGCCCCTATCCCGCCGAGGCCGCCTCGTCCGGCAGCGGCACCCGCCGGAAGCGGCGGAAGAGGGTCAGGTCGTACACCACCTTGAGCCCGCCCCCCAGCAGGAAGATCAGGCCCAGGCCCGGCGCCGCCATCGCGGCCCCGCCGACCAGCGGCCCGGCCATGGCGCCCAGGGTCCGCGCCGCCCCG
>DAHUZL010000159.1 GCA_027306655.1 Candidatus Dormiibacterota bacterium | reverse complement strand
CGGCGCCATCGCGGGCGACGGTGCCGGTCGTCGGGCGCGGCCGGGTGGTCCAGTCCGACCGCCGCTGGGACGACGTCCCGGCCCGAATCCAGGCGGCCGCGGTGCTGGTCGGGGTCGGAGCCAGGGTGTCCCCCGACCGCTACGCGGAGCTGGATCCGCTCCTCCAGCTGCTGGGGGCGGAGCTGGTCGCCAGCCGGAAAGTCACCGACCAGGACTGGCTGCCCCGCTCGCGCCAGGTCGGCCTCACCGGCCACGGCGTCGCCCCCCGGTTGTACGTGGCCCTGGGCGTGCGCGGCGCCGTCAACCACCTCGTCGGGGTGGTGGCGGCGGGCACCGTCCTCGCGGTCAACCAGGACCCGGCCGCCCCGGTCTTTGCCGTGGTCGATGTCGGGGTCGTCGCCGATGTGGGCGAGGTCGTGCCCGCGCTCACCCGGGCCCTGGCCACCCTGCGCGAGCGGCAATCGTCGGGGGTGGCGGCGGGGGCGGGGCCGGCGCCCGCCGGGGGCCCCGGCGCGGGATGAAGCGGGGGGTGTCGGCGAACGCCGAGCGGTAGGCCGGATTGGCACCGAGACGGCGCTCCTCGCCGCGGATCCTGGCCCAGAGCACGGCCCCGTCGAGAAGGCTGAGCCAGAGCGCCTCCCGCGCCGCGCCCAGGTAGGCGGGCAGCGCCAGGAACTCCGCCGCCACCGCGACGTAGTTGGGATGGCGGCAGTACCGATAGGGGCCGCGCCGGATCGGGACCAGGTCGACCGGCACCCGAGCCTCCACGTTCCAGGCGGTGCCGAGGCTGGCGATCGACCAGACCCGAAGCCCGGTGGCAGCCGCCAGCACTCCCGCCGCGGCGAGGCGGCCCACCGCCGGCGGGCGCGGACGCCGCCAGCGCCGCGCCAGCGGCAGTGTGAAGAGGGCGAGGTGGAGCACCACCATGAGGGGATAGGAGCGCGGGGCGGCCGGCTCACCGGCCCCCGCCGCGCCCGCCCGTGCCAGGTTGCGCCGCGAGTGGAGCAGCTCCAGGAGGCGCTCGGTGGCGAGGGCCGCCACCAGCAGGGCGTCGCGGACGCCCACCCGTCCGCGACGGGGGGCTCCCCTCACCGGGTGCCGCCCGCGGTCCAGCGGAGCTCCACCAGCTCCAGTGTCAGCCCCGGCCCGAGCCCGAGCACCATTCCGAGCGTCTCCGCTCCGGGACGCGAACGGATGGCGGCGTCGAGCACGAAGAAGATGCCCGCCGAGGAGCAGTTGCCGGCTCGGTCGAAGGCCGCCCGGCTCGCCGCCATGGCGCCCGGACCGGCCCCCAGTGCGCGGGCGACGGCGTCGAGGATCCGAGGGCCCCCGGGGTGCGCGGCCACCACTCGGAGGTCCTCGGTCCGATCGGGCGCGAGGAACGAGGCCACCACCGCGGGCAGGGCGGTGGCGAGCCGCTCCGGCAGGTCACGGGCGAGGCGGACCCGGAAGCCGTGGTCGTCGAGGCCGTACCCGAGGGCGTCGCGGGTGTCCGGCAGCAGCCGCTCCCCGGTGCGCAGGATCCGGGGCCCCTCCGCGCCGGCGCCGCCCCCTCCAGCCCGGGGGCCGATCAGCACCGCCGCCCCGGCGCCGTCACCGAAGACCAGGGCGCTCAGGAGGTTGTCCTGGGAATCGTCCGCGGGTTGGAAGGTGAGGGAGGGGAGCTCGACCGCCGCCACCACCGCAACCGGCGGCCGGTCGCCGGGCGGCCCCCCGCGCAGCCACTCCGCCGCCCGCCCGAGCCCGGCGGCGCCGCCGGCACAGCCGAGCTGGGTGAGCGGAAGTCGGGTCACGTCGGCCCGCAGCCCGAGGCGGTGGACCAGGCGGGTGTCCGGCCCGGGGAGGAGGAACCCGGTGCACGACGCCACCACCAGGAGGTCGACGTCGGCCGCCCCGACGCCGGCGGCGTTGAGGGCGGAGCGGCAGGCGGCGGCGGCCAGGTCGGTGGCGAGCTCGGGGTACCGCCGGCACTGCTCCGAGAGCGGCATCGCCCGCTCCAGGTCCGCCGCCGGGCGGGCCAGCCAGCGCCGGGAGCCGGCCAGCTCGCGGAGCAGGGTCGGCAGATGCCGCGCCCGCTGCGGCCAGCACCGCGCCAGCACGGCGCCGAGGTCGTCTGGGTCGAGCGGGTGAGGCGGGAGCGCCACCCCGACCCCCGCCAGCCGGACCGGCGGCGGGTCCCCGCCCCGCCGCTCCCCGACCCCGGGCGCCGCCCCGGCGGGGGCCGCGACCGCCGGGGGCAGGCTCACCACCCGGCGAGCATAGTCAAAGGCGCCGCCGCCGACCCTCTGCTATCCTCCCCTCCGTCGGCGGTGCGGCCGCCCTCCCTCACGGATGTCCACCACGCCGACCGTGCGCGCGCCCGACGACCCGGTGCTCTGGGAGCCGTCTGCGTCGCTGCGGCGCGACTGCCGGCTCACCCACTACCTTGAATGGTTGGCCCGGGAGCGCGGGCGTCGGCTCGACGACTACCACCAGCTGTGGCGCTGGTCGGTCGCCGACCTGGACCGCTTCTGGCGCTCGATCTGGGACTACTTCGCGGTCGAGGCGGATGCGCCGCCGAGCGCGGTGCGGGTGGGCGGCGCCATGCCCGACGTGCACTGGTTCCCCGGCGCCACCCTCAACTACGCCCGCCACGCCCTCCGCCACGGCAGGCCCGACCGGCCCGCCATCGTCCACGCCTCCGAGATGCGCGGCCTCGCGGAGCTCGGCTGGGACCAGCTCGTCCACGATGTCGCGGCCTTCGCCGCCTGGCTGCGCGAGCTCGGGGTCGGCCCGGGCGACCGCGTCGCCGCCTACCTGCCCAACATCCCCGAGGCCGTCGTCGCCTGCCTCGGCGCCGCCAGCGTCGGCGCGATCTGGTCCAGCTGCTCGCCGGACTTCGGGGTCCGCAGCGTGGTCGACCGCTTCCGCCAGATCGAGCCGGTGGCGCTGGTGGCGGTGGACGGGTACCGGTATGGGGGTCGCGACTTCGACCGCCGCGAGGTGGTGGAGGCGATCGAGCGGGCGCTGCCCTCGGTCCGCTGCACCGTCCAGGTGGCCCATCTCCACCGCGGCCACCCCGACGCGAGGGGGGAGGGGGACGGCGGCGGGCCCGGTGCGCCGCGGCGGGTCCCCTGGGAGGAGGTGATGCGCCGATCGGCAGCACCGGACTTCACCCCGGTGCCGTTCGAGCACCCGCTCTGGGTCCTCTACTCCTCCGGCACCACCGGCCTGCCCAAGCCGATCGTCCAGAGCCAGGGCGGGATCCTGCTCGAGCACCTGAAGGCGCTCGCGCTCCACCACGATGTCGGTCCCCAGGACCGCTTCTTCTGGTTCAGCACCACCGGATGGATGATGTGGAACTTCCTCCTCGGCGGCCTCAGCCTGGGCGCCACCATCGTCCTCTACGACGGCAGCCCGGCCCACCCCACCGCCGACCGCCTGTGGTCGTTCGCGGCCGAGGCGCAGGTGACGGTGATGGGGACCAGCGCCGCCCAGATCCTCGCCTCGATGAAGGCCGGCGTCCGCCCCGGCGCCACCTGCGACCTCTCCCGTGTGCGCGCGATCGGCTCCACCGGCTCGCCGCTCCCCCCTGAGGGCTTCCGCTGGGTGTACGACGCGGTCAAGCCGGACGTCTGGCTGGCGTCGGTGAGCGGCGGCACCGATGTCTGCACCGGCTTCGCCGTCGGCTGCCCGCTCCTGCCCGTGCGCGCGGGGGTGATCCAGTGCCGCGCCCTCGGGGCCGCGGTGGCCGCCTACGACGCCGAGGGCCGCGCGGTCGTCGATGCGGTCGGCGAGCTGGTCGTCACCGAGCCGATGCCGTCGATGCCGACCGGCTTCTGGAATGACCCCGGCGGTGCCCGCTACCGTGCCAGCTATTTCGAGATGTACCCGGGCGTGTGGCGCCACGGCGACTGGGTGCGCATCCGCCCCGACGGCGGGGTCGTCATCTCGGGGCGGTCCGACGCCACCATCAACCGCCTCGGGGTGCGGATGGGGACCAGCGAGCTGTACCGGGTCGTCGAGGACCTTCCCGAGGTGATGGACAGCCTGGTCGTCGACCTCGACGACCAGGCCGGCGCCCCGTTCATGCCGCTGTTCGTGGTGCTGGCGCCGGGATGCACCCTGGACGAGGGCCTGCGTGCCCGGATTCGCGATCGCCTCCGGACCGACCTCTCGCCCCGGCACGTGCCCGACGCCATCCTCGAGGTCGCCACGGTTCCCCGCACCCTCTCCGGCAAGAAGCTGGAGGTGCCGGTGAAGCGGATCCTCCAGGGCACCCCGGTGGCCGAGGCGGTGAGCCGGGACGCGATTCAGGACGCGCGGTCGCTCGACCCCTTCGTGGCCTACGCCCGCGACCGTCTCGGCCCCACGAACCGGCCACCTGCCGGGTGGTCACGTCGAGTCGGGTGAAGAGGTTGGTGGTGGCGATCGAGAGGATCAGGGCTGCCACCGCCCGCTCGTCGCAGGGGCGGGCGGCCCCGTCCCAGACCCGGTCGGGGACGGGGTCCGCCCGATCATCGAGCCGGGTCACCGCCTCGGTGTGGGTCATCGCCGGGTTCCTCATCCGTGCCGTCACGATTCCGTCTCTCCAGGTGTAATCAGCGAGCGGAGCCGGCCCCCGGTGCTGCACCGGGCCCGAGCCCGTTGTCACGTCGGCCCAGTGTCGGTCGTCACCTCTCTGACGGATCGAGACCAAAGGCGGACGATGCGGTCCAGGAGTCCTGGCGCCGACTCAGCCGAGCCGACCTGAGCGGCGTGGAGAACCTGGCGGGGTGGCTGACCGCGATCCTGGCCCGAGTGGGTCTCGACATGCTGCGTGCCCGGAGATCGCGGCGGGAGGATCCGCGGGGAGCCCCGATGCCAGCCGCAGGAGCACGCCCGAGAGCAGGGCAAGGGGCAGCTGGACACCAGAGCCGGAGTCTGCTTAGCCGGTCGCTGACGCGTCGTCGCGGCGCATTCGAGCCACCTGCATCGTGACGATCCCTGGTACCCCGGGGGGCAGGCCGTCCGTCTCATCGCGCGCCGCGGCGAGCGCGTCATCCGCGCGGTCGAGCACGTCATCGACGATGTCGCGCGCAACGTCTCGGGACAGTCCCCACCGGACCGCTTCGTGGACCAGTCGATCGGCGGTTACTCGGTCAAGACGCTGGACGGTGTCGATCGACATCGCGAGGTGCTCGTCGCCGTAGTGGAGGGTCGAGAGGAGGTCGTACAGAGGGCTCAGCTCGAGACTGCCCGACGGGTGGTGGAGGAGGGACAGGTTCTTGCCGTGAGCGTCCCCGTTGCCGAGCAGCACGTTGCAGACCGTGGCCCGCAGC
>DAHUZL010000148.1 GCA_027306655.1 Candidatus Dormiibacterota bacterium | reverse complement strand
GCGCCTCGCCGTGGCCCTGGGCGGGCTGGTGGAGGAGCTGCCGGCCCGGCTGGCGGGGGCCCACCGGCGGGGGGGGGCGGTCCTCACCGGCGGCACGGCCCGGCTCGCGGGCCTCGACCGCTGGCTGCAGCGCCGGTGCGGTCTCCCGATCAGGGCCGCGGCGGACCCCGAGCGCTGCTGCGCGCTCGGCACCGGACGGGCCCTGGAGCGTCTGGACTCCGCCGGCCGGCAGCTCTTGTACATGCGGTAGGGCGAGGGCGGGAGGGCAGGCCACCCGGGTCCGGCGCCCCGCGCTCGGCAGGCGATCGGCCTCCGCGGTTGTTGGTCACAGCGCTTGTTGGTTGCAAGCCTGGTGAGTATTATCGGCCCGTGGCGGATGGCGCGCGGCTCGACCCGCTCCTCGACCGCACCGGCGAGCTCGCGGCGCTCCAGGGTGCCTGGTCGGCCGCGCAGCGCGGGCGGCCGCAGCTGGCCGTGGTCTGGGGCCGGCGGCGGCTGGGCAAGACCTTCCTGCTCGCGCACCTGGCGGCGGGGAGGCGGGCGATCTTCTTCGGGGCGACCCAGCAGGCTCAGGCGATCGAGCTGGGGCGGTTCGCCGAGGCGGTCCGCGGGGCGCTCGGCCCCGATGCGACGGACCTCGCGGGGGGGGGCTTTCACGACTGGGAGGGAGCGCTCCGCTACGTCGCCGCCCTGGCTGCCGACGCCCCCCTGCTCGTGATCCTGGACGAGTTCCCCTACCTCACCCGATCGACCGCGGGATTCGCCAGCGTGGTTCAGGCGGTCTGGGACCGCCTCGCGGGCACCTCACGGCTGATGCTGGTGCTGACCGGGTCGGCGGTGAGCACCGTGGAGCAGACGGTCGGCCCCGCGGGCCCCCTGCGGGGCCGCCCCACCCTCCGGCTGCGGCTCGAGCCGGTGGACGCCGTCGCCGCGCGCGCCTTCCTGCCCCGACTCGACCCGGTCTCCCTCCTCGAGGCCTACGCCGCCTGCGGCGGCTATCCGCTCCACCTGCGGGCGTGGGACCAACGGGCCTCGACCGGGGCCAACCTCCGGCGGCTGGCGCTCGCGGCGGGGGGACTCCTGCTCGACGATGCCGCCGGCATCCTCCGCGAGGAGCTTCCCGAGAGCGGCGGCTACGCCAGGATCCTGGCCGCGATCGGAAGGGGAGCGACCCGGTTCTCCGAGATCGCGAGCCAGGCCGACCAGCGCGTCGACCATGCCCTCGGGGTGCTGGCCGGGGCCGGATTCATCCGCAAGATGCTCCCCGTCGGGAGCCCGAGGGGCGCGCGGCCCGGGTACGAGCTCGGCGATCCGTATCTCGCCTTCTGGTACTCGCTCCTCTACGCCAACGTCGCCCTGGTCGAGTCGGGGCAGGGTGCTCAGGTGCTGGCGCGGGTCGCTCCGCTGTGGCAGCGCCACCTGGGCTCAGTGTTCGAGGAGCTGGCCCGGTCCCACGCCCGGAGGCTGGTGGCGTCCGGGCGGCTCCCGGGCGACCTCGTGGTCGGGCGGTGGTGGTCGGTGCGCGGTCCGGCGTGCGAGGTGGACGTCCTCGGCCTGCGCGGCCGACGGAGCGTGCTGCTGGGGGAGGCCCGCTGGCAGGCGCGTCCCCTCGGCGCCGCGGCCGTGGACGAGCTGCGGGGGAAGGCGGCCCGGGCTCCGGCGCCGGTGGACCGACCGATCCTCGCCCTGTGGGGGCGCGCGGGGCTGGAGCCGGCCCTGGTCCGCGATCGCGTCGTCGGCTTCGCCCTGCCCGAGATGCTGGCCTGACGGTGGCGGTGGGGGAACGGCGGCGGGGTGCACGTCGTCCGCCGCCTACCCAGGGCCCTGCTCCAGTTCGCGCTGGAGCAAAGCGCGATGGGACCGGACGCTGGCCTCCCAGCTGAATCGCGCGGCACGCTCGCGGCCGAGCCGGCGGAGGTGCTCCCGAAGGGCCGGCTCCGCCGCCAGCCGGTTGAGGGCATCGCGCCAGGCGGACCGGTCGGCCACCGGAACGAGCAGGGCGGCGCCGGCGGCGACCTCCGCGACGCCGCCGACGTCGTTGGCGACTACCGGTGCCCCGGCGGCCATCGCCTCCAGCGCCGGGAGCCCGAACCCCTCGTAGAGGGAGGGGATCGCCACCGACAGCGCGCCCGCGTAGAGGGCGGCCAGGGTCCGGACCTCCACCGGGGGCAGGAGGACGACCCGGTCGTCCAGCCCCGCCGCGAGAGCGGCCCGCTGGATCTCGCGGGCGCGCTCGCCCCCGATCGCCGTGCACACCAGCCGGCCGCCGAACCCGGACCGGGCGGCGGCCAGGACCTCGACCAGGAAGCCCAGGTTCTTGCGGCGATGCTGACCGCCCGCCACGAGGAGGAAGGGCTCGAGGGCGCCCACCCGCCGCCGGATCGCCGCCGCCTCGCCCGCGGGGACTCGGGGCAGGTCGCAGCGGGCGGCGTGGGGGATCACCACCAGGCGGTCGGGGTCGGCACCGAAGTGGTGAACGAGGTCGGCGCGGGTGGTCTCGGAGGGAACGACCACGGCGGTGGCCC
>DAHUZL010000146.1 GCA_027306655.1 Candidatus Dormiibacterota bacterium | reverse complement strand
CCCGGGGCCGGTGGTGGTGGGCTGCGCCCCCGGCGCCAGCTGCATCGGTCCCGCCTACGAGTTCGCGCTCGGCCTCGACTGGCTCCTCCGCCGTCGGGGCCTGCGCCATCAGGTCCCGATCACCTTCGTCACCCCCGAGCCCCACCTCGGCCACATGGGGATGGGGGGCGCCGGCCGGGCCCGGCAGTTCCTGGAGGGCGAGTTCGAGTCCCGCGACATCCGCTACCGGACCTCGGCGGCGGTCACCCGGATCACCGGGTCCGCGGTCGAGCTCGACACCGGTCCCAGCCTGCCGTCACAGCTCAGCCTGATCCTGCCCCCGCTGGCCGGCGTGCCGGTGGTGGCCGCCACGGCGGGCCTCAGCAACCCCAAGGGATTCATCCCCGTCGACGCCGGCTACCGCCACGCCGTGCACCGCGAAGTCTTGGCCGTCGGCGTGGCGGTGGCGCTCCCCCCCGCCGAGGAGACACCGGTTCCGGTGAACTTCCCCAAGACCGCGGACATGACCGAGCAGATGGCCCGGATCGCGGCAGCGGAGATCGCCGCCGCCGCCACCGGTGGTCCCCGGGCGGGCCGCGAGCTCTCGGCGGCCTGCATCATGGACCTTGGCAATCGCGCCGTCTACCTCCGGCTCGCGCCGGTGCGGCCGCCCCGGGACCGCATCCCGACCGTCAGCGTCGGACGGCGTTGGCTGTGGGCCAAGGCGGCCTTCGAGCGCTCATACCTGTGGGCCGCCCGGAGCGGCCGGTCGCTGCCGACCTGGCACGGTCTCGGGTGGTGAGATGGCCGGTGCTCCCAGCCGGCCGTGGGGGCGTCCGGCCCGCCGCCTGCCGGCGGTGGCGACCCTCCTCGCCATCGTCGCCCACCCCGACGACGAGTCCTTCGGGCTGGGGGCGGTGCTCAGCGCCTTCGCCGCGTCCGGGACCCGCTGCCGGACCCTGTGCTTCACCCGCGGCGAGGCCTCGACCCTGGGCGGCGGGGACCGTCCGCTGGGCGAGGTCCGGGCGGACGAGCTCCGCCGGGCGGCGCTGGTCCTCGGGGTCGAGGCGCCCTACCTGCTCGACTACCCGGACGGGCAGCTGAGCCGGGTCCCGCCCGGCGTTCTGGCCGGCGACGTGGCCGCCTATTGCACCGGGGTCGACTGCGTATTGGTGTTCGACCTGGGTGGGGTCAGCGGCCATCCCGACCACGTGCACGCCACCGCGGCGGCGCTGGCGGTGGCCGATGCCTCGGCCCACGGCAGGGGCGAGGCTCAGGCCCCGCCCCTGCCCGCGCTGGCCTGGGCGGTCCCCGAGAGCGTCGCCACCACCCTCAACGCCGAGTTTGGGACTGCGTTCGTGGGACGCCCCGCCGGCGAGGTCGACGTCGAGGTCGCGGTCGAGCGGTCCCTCCAGCGACGCGCGATCGCCTGCCACGCCAGCCAGTCGACGGACAACCCCGTCCTCTGGCGGCGTCTCCAGCTCCTCGGCGACCGGGAGCACCTCTGCTGGCTCCGCGCCCCGGTCGGTGACCCAGACCCACGCACAGGGAGATAGGCCGGTGGAGCAGGCTGGAGCCCGAGGGTCGGCGTTCCACGGCCCGCGCCGGCGGACGCGTCCCCATGCCCCGTCCGAGCACCTTCGTCTACCAGCGTGCCCTGGTCACCACCTTGGCCAATGAGATGGCGGAAGCTGCCTCATGGGGATCGGAGACTTGCCGCCCCTACCCGGTCACCGTCCAGCTCTCGGGCGTGATGTCGTTGAGCGAGCTGATCGGGGTGACCCCGTGGACGCGGTTGGCGATGACGATGATCCCCGCGGTGCTGGGGATGCCCAGCACCGGCAGCTGCCGGGCCAGGTAGTTCTCGTACCGGTCCAGCACCGCGAGCCCGTCCTCGGTGTGGGTGGCGGCGATATTGGCGTTGTTGGTGGCGTTGTTGTACGCGCCCTCGTTGGAGATCCCCCCGGTCCCGAAGAGCTCGCCGCCGGTGGGCAGGTAATCGACCGAGTAGAGCCAGGAGTAGGCCCCGGGGGCGTCGTCGGTCATCTGCCAGCGA
>DAHUZL010000141.1 GCA_027306655.1 Candidatus Dormiibacterota bacterium | reverse complement strand
GGCCGGGCGGGGCGCGTTGCGCCGGGTGGCCAGGACCGAGCCGGCCAGGATCAGGGCGAAGCCGATGCCGATGCCGGCGCTGAACGGCTCATGCAGGAGCGTGACCCCCAGCGCGACCGCCACCGCCGGGTTGACGTAGGTGATGACGGTGGCCCGGACCGCACCCGCCTCCGCCACCAGCCGGAAGAAGAGCAGGAACGCGACCGCGGTGCAGACGACCCCGAGGGTGAGCACCGCGCCGATCACGGCCGCCGAGGGGAGGGAGGCCGGGCGCTGGAGCACGAGCACCGGCGCATAGGCGATCGCGCAGAGCGCGAGCGAGCAGCTGACCACGCCCAGGCTGGGGAGATCGGAGAGGCGGCGGGCGAGGATCTGGGGCCCGGCGGCGTAGCCGCCGACCACGACCACCATCTCCCCCACCGCGAGCCCGGTGAGGTGCCCCACGTCGAACCCCACCACGGCCGCCACCCCGGCCACGCCTGCCACAAGCCCGGCCAGTCGCAGCCGGGTGATCCGGTCGCGCCCGCCGCCGGCGCGGACGGCCGCCACGCCCACGAGCGGCACCGCCGCCACCAGCAGGCCGGCGAGCGAGCTCGAGATCCGGGTCTCGGCATCGGAGAGCAGGACCCAGGGGATCGCGATCTCCACGACCGAGTAGACCGCCAGCGGCCGCCAGCGGCGGAGCACCGCCGCCACCTGGCCGCGGCCGATCGCGATCGGGAGCAACATCACCGCCCCGATGGCGGTCCGGGCGAACACCAGGTCCGCCGGGGTGATGGCACGTACCGCCACCCGGATCAGGAGGTACGGGATCCCCCAGATCACGCACATGGAGGCGAAGAGCGCCCAGGCGCGCCCGGTCACGGGCCCCCCACCGGTCAGCTCGCCAGCGCGCGCAGCATCGGCTGCAGCTTGAGCTCGGTCTCCTCCCATTCGCGGGCCGCCACCGAGTCCGGCATGATCCCGGCCCCGGCGTAGCAGCGGGCGCCGTCGCCCCAGAGCAGCCCGCAGCGCAGCGCGAGCGCGAGCTCCCCGTCGCCCCGGCGATCGGCCCAGCCGATCCCCCCCGTGTACCAGCCCCGCTCCAGCGTCTCCAGCTGAGCCAGCAGCTCGAGGGCTGGGCCCCGGGGCCGACCTCCGACCGCCGGGGTGGGGTGGAGGAGAGCGGCCACCTCGAGGAGGGTCGGGGGCGGCCGTCCCTGAAGATGGGCTCCGACGGTCGTCATCAGGTGCTGGATCGCCGGGAGCCGCAGCACCTCGGGCCGGGCGCCCACCGAGACCCGGGTCGCGATCGGCGCCAGCCGTTCGACGATGTCCTGGACGACGGCCCGGTGCTCCGCCTGCTCCTTGGGATCGCGGCGGAGACCGGCGGCCAGCCTCCGGTCGTCGCGCGCCGATGCCGAGCGTCCGACGGTGCCCGCCAGCGGCTGGGAGCGGACCCGGTCACCGAGACGCTCGACCAGGAGCTCCGGGGAGCTGCCGACGAACAGGGTTCCGTCGGCGCCGCCGACGGCGAAGGTGTGGCAGCCGGGGTGGGCGGCCCGCAGCGCGGCAAGGGTGCGGGTGAGGCTGACCGGGCGGTCGCTGTGGGCCATCACCTCCCGCGTCAGGACCACCTTCTCGGCCCGGCCGGCGCGCAGCGCGGCCGCGGCCCGGGCGACGGCCCCCTCCCAGCGGGCCCGCACCGCGGGGGTCGCCGAAGCCCGGACGGACGCCGCCCGCCCGACGTCGGGTCGGAGTTCGCCGGCGACGGCGAGGAGCCGGTCGGCCGCCTGCAGCCGGCGTCGGAGGCCCGCCTCGCCGGCCGCGGGGCTGGCCAGGGTGGCGGCCACCCGGAAGCACCGGCCCGCGGTGCGAACCACCGCCAGCTCGGGCACCCGCAGCAGGACCGCCGGGAAGCCCGCCCACGCCCCCGTCGGCGCGACGTCGGGCCGGAAGGCGAAGCCCACCACCGCCACCAGCCCGGTCCCGGGGAGGCCCGGGTCCTGGAGGGCGAGAGCGGCGGCGCTCCAGCCGGCCCAGAGCGTCGCCAGGCCGGACAGCCCCGGGCCCGGGACCGGGCCCTTGGGGTCGGGAGGGGGCAGGCGCGCGCCCCGACCGTCCTCAGCCCACACCGCGCGGGCGTCGCCGACCAGCTCCACCACGCGCCCGAGGGCGGCGACGCTGACGGCGTCGGGAACGCTCCGCTCGATGACGGCGCCGTCCCATCCCGCCTCGCGCGCCCCGGCGACCAGGCGGGCGAGGTCGGGGCTGCCCGCCAGCTCCCGGGTCAGGGTCACCAGCCGCACCGGCCGGGCGCCCGCCCCCGCCCCCGCGCCGGCGCGCGGCGTCCTGGCCGGGGTGGACCGGCCGCGAACTCCGTCAGGCGGGGCCAGGGGTCGCCCCCTCGGCGGCGAGCGGCCCGGTCCGGGCCTCCCGGCCCTCCGCCCGGGCCCGGGCGTGCGCCAGCAGGCTCCGGGTGAACGACCGGCCCACCAGGGTGGCGCTGGCCTCGAGCAGGGCCTCGAACGACTGGGTCAGCCGCCGGGAGAGCTCGACCGGGTCCCCGCCGGCGCGCTGGAGGGGTTCGCGGACGTAGCGGTCGAAGCAGTCGACCGCGGCCTGGGCGAGCTGGTCGCTGGCGCGGGCGAACCCCTCGCCCAGCCGCAGCAGCTCCGCCAGCGGGATCCCCGCCTCCAGCACCCGAAGCCCGACGGTGAGCAGCTCGACGTCGGCCGCCGGGTACCGGGGGGGATCGCCCTCCTGCGGGTGGAGAAGCCCGGTCTGGCCCAGGGTCAGCAGGAGGGGCAGGGGGACGCCGCTGCGAGCCGCCAGCTCCTCGGCGGTGAGGGGGGCGGGGTCCCCGGGCGGCGCCGCCACCGCCGCGACCAGGGCCTCGTCCGACGGCGCCAGCTCGCCCGAGAGGAAACGCGCGATCACACCGAGGCTGAAGCCGCGCTCCTGGAGCTCGCGGATCCGCCGCATCCGCTGGAGGTGCCGGTCGTCGTACCAGGTGACGCGCCCCTCCCGGCGCGGGGACGGAAGCAGGCCGCGCCCCTGGTAGAAGCGGATGGTGTCGACTCCCGCGCCCGCGCGTCGCGCCAACTCCTCGATGCGGTACTCCATGAGTCATCACTCTACCGATGTGGCCCGGCCGATCCGGCGCGCCATCGCCGGCACCGCGCGGAGGTCGGTGATCACCGCGCAGTCGAGCCGAGCCGGGGGAGGGGCAGCGGGCTCGCCGTCGCCGCTCTGCAGCCGAGGACGGCGATCGGCCCTCACCACCAGCACGGGGGTGATCCCGGCCGCCCGCGCCCCCAGGACGTCGGCCACGTAGCTGTCGCCGACGTGGAGGGTGGCCGCGGGATCGACCCCCAGGCGGCGGAGCGCCAGCCGGAAGATGCTGACATCCGGCTTCTGGGACCCGACCTGGGTGGAGGCGATGGCGCAGTCGACGAGGGGGAGGAGGCCGAGGGCGTCGCAGATCGGGACCAGGGCCGGGGTGAAGTTGCTGACGATGCCCACCCGGACCCCGTCCCGGCGCAGCCGGCGCAGCACCGGCAGCGTCTCGGGGAACCGGCGCCACCCCGCCGGGCGATAGAAGCCGTCGGCAAGGGCGGCGGCGAGCCCTGGGCGTCCGCGCCGGACCCCCAGAGCCTGCAGGAGCGCCTCGTTGTAGGTGCGCCAGAACAAAAGCGCGGCGAGCGGGTCGCTCTCGATCGGGTGGCCCGTCCGGAGCGCGGTGCGATACCGCTCGGCGGCGGCGCGGAGCCCGAGGCGCACCGACTGCGGGGTGGTGGGGATGCCGAGGTCGGCGAGCGCCCGGCGGTAGTGGACGGTGATGGTGGGGTGGAGCCGCACCAGGGTGTCGCCGAAGTCGAACAGGACCGCGGTGCCCGGACCGTCCGACGTGGGGCCGGTCAGCTCACACGCAGTGGCCGGCGGCGAGGGCCGCGGCGGGCTCCAGCCCGTACTCCGCGGCCAGGACGTCGACCGTGCGCTCCCAGGTGAAGGTCTCGGCGCGCCGGCGCGCCGCGCCCCCGAGCCGCGCGCGCCGGAGCGGGTCGGCCAGCGTGGCCGCGATCGCCGCCGCCCACGCCGTCGGGGCACGGCCGGCGACCAGCTGCCCCGTCACCCCGTCCGCGGCGACGTGCCGGAGGCCCCCCACATCCGCCGCCACCACCGGGGTGCCGCTGGCCAGGGCCTCCAGCGCCACCAGGCCGAAGGACTCGGTGTGCGAGGGCACCACCACCACATCGGCCAGGCTGTAGACCAAAGCGAGGCGCTCCTGCGCCAAGGCGCCCGTGAACGTCACCCGCCCGTCCAGCCCCAGCGCGGCCGCCCGGCGGGCCAGCTCCTGCCGCTGCCCGACCCGGGCCCCGTCGCTGCTGTCGTCGCCGGCGAACAGGGCGTGGACAGGCTGGCGCAGTCCCAGCCAGGGGCTGCGGTCGAGCTCGGCGATCGCCTCGATCAGCAGGTCGGGCCCCTTGAGCGGCTCCAGCCGCCCCGCGAACAGCGCGACCAGGCGGCCGTCGAGCCCGAGCCGGGACCGGAGCGCCTGGGTGTCGCGGGGACGGAAGCGGTCCAGGTCGACCCCGGGCGGGGCCACCACGCACTGGTCCGGGCGGGCCCCGTACAGCCGGCAGAGGTCGCGCGCCTCCTCGGGCGTGCTCGCCACCAGCCGGGCGCCGCCGGCGATTACCCGCCGCTCCGCGAGCAGGCGCTCGGGACCGTCGCCGTCGAAGCCGTGCTCGGCCTTGACCGCCGCCAGGGTGTGCGCGGTGTGCAGCCACGGGAGGTCGAGCTCCGACGCCAGCGCGGCGGCGACGTCGCCGGTGAGCCAGTAATGGCTGTGGAGGGCCCGGTAGTGGCGGCGGCGCTGGTGGACGTAGGCGCGGACGGCGGTGAGGAAGTCGGCGCGGGTGCCGGCCAGGCGCCCCTTGGGCAGGGCCCGCCGCGGACCGGCGTCGACCGCGATCACACGGCTGCGAGGTCCGAGGGGACGCTCCAGGGGCTCGTCCTGGCCGGTGCGCCGGACGAAGACATCGCTGGCGATCCCGCGCACCCCGAGCTCCTCGCTGACGGCCCGGACGTAGACGTTGAGGCCGCCGTTCTCGCGCTCGCCCAGCCGCGCCAGCGGGGAGGCGTGCAGGCTGAGCACCGCGACCACCGGTCGCCCGCCGCCCTCGCCGATGGCGAGCGGGCTAGGGACGGACGCCACCCGGCCCACCCGCTGGCCCGCCCGGGGCGGCCCCCACCCGGAGGTGATGGAGGGCGCGGTCCTGCGCCCCGAGGTCGTACTTGTACGCCTCGTTGCCGCGGAGGAAGTCGCACCGGGACATGCCCTCCGCGATCGCCGCCCGCACCCCCTCGGCGACGCAGAGCAGGCCCACCGACCAGCGGCCGGCGACCGGGTCGTAGCCCGAGTTGTAGAGGTACCAGGTCCCATCCACGGCGAACCCGAAGGCCGCGGCGACCGGGCCGCCGCCCGTCACCAGCAGCTGGAGTCGCAGCCAGCCGGCATCGTCGAGGCGGGCCGCGACCCGCCGGAAGAACCCCCGGTTCTCCTCCGTGAGGAAGGCCGCCTTGTCGGGATGGCTGGCGCGGTGGAGGGCGAAGAAGTGCTCCAGGGCCACGTCGCGGCCGACCTCGGTGTGGGTCACGAACCGCCACCCGGGTTGCTCCTGGTCCAGCCGGCGGCGCTTGCGGCGCAGCTCGTGGCGGTCCTTCTTGCCCAGGCAGGTCTCCAGGTAGCGCTCGAAGTCGGACGGCACCTCCACCGCCGGGCTCACCTCCTCCACCGCGGCGGCGACCGGCAGCCCAGCCGCCGCCGCCGCCGCCTGCAGCTCGGCCAGGCTGGCCGACCCCTCGGGAAGGAAGTGGAGATCCAGCAGGGTCCCGGGAGCGGCCTCGCCCAGCCACTCGACCGTGGCGGCCGCCACCTGCGGCTCCCACCCGGGCTCGGCCAGGAATCCGAGGTGGTCGCTGAGCGTCAGCCCGCCCCCGACCCGCAGCGTCCGCTCGCGGTCGGGATCCCGATAGAGCGGGAGCACGCCGCGGAGACGCCCCTCGGTGCGGAAGGTGAGCCACACCGGCGTCAGGTCGGTCCCGAAATGCTCCCACCAGGTCCACTGCCACTCCCAGCTGAGAAAGGGGTTGAGGGGATCGGCCGTGGCCTGGAGCCGGCGCCAGTCCTCGCCCAGGCACGCACAGGCGTCCGCCTGCCCGAGCACCGCCATCGAGAGCGCCGTGCTCGATGCCCCCGTGGTCGGCTGCATCGAGCACGGCGCCTGACAGGAAGCCGTGATGGTCGTCGTCCTCACTCCGGGCCCCGGAGGGCCCTCGACACCTGGCCTGCCCGGCCCACTTTACCATCGGCCTTCGGGAGACCCGGACCGCGGCGGGAGGATGGCGTGAGCGTCTCGGGAGCACCACCGCCGCTCCTGGTCTGGACGGCGGCGACCGGGGGCGGCCACCGCGGAGTGGCGACCGCCATCGTGGAGGCCGCCCTGCGGTCCGGTGCCCGACCCGGGACGATCCGGACGTCGGAGCCGTTGGAGCGGGCGTCGCCCGCCCTGCGCCGCGTGCTCGCCGCCTACGGCCCCCTGGTCCGCCACGCCCCCCTCGCCTGGGGCGGGCTCTTCCATCTCACCCAGGCTGCGCCGCTGGGCCGGGCGGTGGCGGTGGCCCTGGAGCGGCTGCTGCTGCCGGCGCTGCGGGCCGAGCTGGTCCAGGGCCGGCCCCGGGCGGTGCTGATCCTCCATCCGCTGCTGGTGGGCCCCGCCGTCGCCGCCCGGCGGTCCCTGCCTCGGGGGATCGCGCCTCCGCCGCTGGTGGTGCTGGTCACCGACCTCGCCGGCGGCCACCGCAGCTGGATCGACCCCGGCGTGGACTGGACGCTGACGGCCTCCGCGGCGGCCACCCGGTGGGCCCAGGGCTCGGGGACCCCCCCCGACCGCACCGTCGAGGTGGGGCTGCCCGTCCACCCCGACCTCGCCGGCCCTGCCCCGGGAACCCGTGCCCGTCGAGCCCTGCGGCGGGCGCTCGGCCTCGACCCGGACCGCTTCCTGGTCCTCATCACGGGCGGCGCCGAGGGCGCCGGACCGATGGCGGCGGCGGCGTCTCGGCTGCTGCGCTCCGGGCTCCCGATCCAGCTGGCCGTCGTCTGCGGGCGCAACCGGCGGCTCGCCGCCCGGCTCCGGCGCTGGGCCGCCCCGCTGCCGATCCGGGTGGCGGGGCTGGTCGATGACATGCCCCGGTGGCTCCAGGCGGCCGACCTCGTGGTGGGCAAGGCGGGGCCGAGCTCGGTCGCGGAGGCGGCCGCGGCGGGGCTGCCGCTGCTCGTCACCGGCGCGCTCGCCGGCCAGGAGCGGCCGAACATCGCGCTCGTGGAGCGCGAGGGTTTCGGCCAGGCCGTCACGGTGACCGGACTGGCACGGGCGGTGGGCCAGCTCGCCGCCCCCGGATCGCCTCGCTACGCCGCGATGCGGGAGGAGGCGCGGCGCTGGGGACGCCCCCGTGCCGCCTTCACGGTGGCGGAGCTGCTCGGCCGGGTCGGGGGGACGCCGCCAACCGGGTGACGGGGCCGGCGAGACGCCGGGCCGGCTGGCCCAACGGCGGGCCTACACTCTTCGGTCCGAGCCGCTCGCCGAGGGTGACGAACGGCTGGGGCGATTCCGGGCCGGCGGGAGCAGCGGCTGGATGTCCTGCCCACCGAGGTGGCCCGGGGAGAACGCGAAAGAAGGAGCACCAGATGACCGGCGACGCACGCGGAAAGGACCCCATCCTGGGCAGCCTCCGATCGGCCGATGGCAAGGGAGTCGTGCGCATCGAAGACCGCTTCGACACCGACATCGACGATCTGTGGTCGGCCCTCACCGATCCCGGCCGCCTCTCGCGATGGCACGGCCAGGTGGAAGGCGACCTCCGCCCGGGCGGACAGTTCCGCCTCTACCTCGCATCCGCCGACTGGGAGGGCACCGGGCACGTTGAGGTGTGCGAGCCCCCGCGACACCTGCGGGTCACGACGAGGGAGTCGGACGAGTCCTGGCGGAAGGGTCGCGGCGCGCCGCCATTCGACGAGACCATTGAGGTCACGCTGACCGTCGACGGCAATCAGACCGTTCTGGTCATCGAGGTCCTGGGCTTGCCCCTGGACTCGATCGCCTTCTACGGGGCCGGGTGGCAGATCCACGCCGAGAATCTCGCCGCCCACCTCGCCGGGCGCGAGCGCGGTGCCGTCGAGGCGCGGTGGGACGAGCTCGTGCCTGCCTACCAGGACCTGGCCGCCCACGTCGAGTAAGGGCCGATCCGGCTAGCTCGCTCGCAACGTGCGCCGCCCCCGAGTGGGTGGGCCAGGGTGCGTTGGGCTGGCTTGGCCCTATCCTGAAGCTCTATGCTCCGCCCGCGTACACTAGAATAGACAGTGGGGTATCCACTGTTGTGACCGATCCGGAGTTGGCCGACTTGCTTACCCGCCTACGTGGGGCCGGGACCGACTTTGCCGGGGTCGAGGCCAAGGCGGCCCATGGAGGTTTGCCCAAGGATATCTGGCAGACGGTGTCGGCCTTCGCCAACAGCGGTGGCGGGGTGTTGATCTTGGGTGCGGATGAGCGCCAGCAGTTCAACGTTGTCGGCGTCCACCAGCCCAAGGCGACCCTCCAGCGCCTGGCCCAACTCTGTCACGATGAGATGCGCCCCAGCCTCTCGCCACTCCTCGCCATCCACAAGGTTGGGCCGTTCCAAGTATTGGTTGCCGAAATCCCTGCGGTCCCGGTCGAGGCCCGACCGTGCTTCTATGCCGGCAAGGGGATTCAGAAGGGTTCGTACCTTCGCGTCGGCGACGGGAACTACCAGCTCAATCCATATGAGGTGCAGCTCTGGATTGCTGGGCAGCACCAGCCCCGCGACGACACCGCCGTTGTCGACGCGGCCACCCCAGACGATCTCGACTCGGTTCGTGCCGATGCACTGGTGCAGGCCTTGCGTGACCGTGAGGCCCGCTATCGCGCTCTGGATGTCACCGGCCTCTTGCATCTCGAAGGCGTGTTGGCGCACGCCCATGGAACCGACCGTCCCACGGTGGCCGGACTGCTCGCACTCGGGCGGTTCCCCGAGCGCTGGCTGCCTGGTCTGCGTGGGACTTTCGTCGTCCATCCGGACGTCGCCCCTGGACGACCAGGTCTGGGCACTCCGCGCTTTCTCGACAACCGGGCCCACGCCGGCCCTGTCGGAGTCATTGCGAGCCGCCTGCTCGCCGACCTCCGGGCGAACTTGCGAGCTGAGCACACGATTGGCCCCGCCGGTGGACGCATGGAGGACCTTGAAGTTCCGCTCTTGGCGCTTCGTGAAGCTATCAGCAATGCTCTCGTTCACCGCGACCTCAGCCCGATGGGGCAGTCGATGGCGGTCACGGTCGAGGTATTTCCCGACCGGATCGTCATCGCCAATCCAGGCGGCCTCTACGGTTCGGTCTCGCCGGCACGCCTGGGGTACGAACGCATCTCGTCGGCCCGGAACCTCACCTTGATGCGTCTGCTGGAAGACCTCCCGGACCCTGACCTCGGCGGCCGTCTCTGTGAGAACCGCGCTAGCGGCATCCTCACCATGAATGCGGCCCTGGAGCAGCGCGGGTTACCCGCTGCCGTCTTCGATACCGCGTACCCGAGCCGCTTCGCAGTCACCTTCCGACGGCCGGTGGGACGCGCCCAGCCTGCGGATCGGCGACCCGCGATCATCGCCGCGCTGGCAACCGGCCCCAAGGGACGGGCCGAACTAGCCCGGCGGCTCGGCCTCACACCCTCAGCGGTCAATGTGTGGCTTCGCCGGCTGCGTGCCGAGGGGACGATCGAGGCCCTCGGCTCCGAGCGGTCGCCGCGTCGCGTTTACCGGCTCACACGTTCCACACTCTAGGGAACTTCCGGGGTTTGGCACCCGTTCGATGTTCTCCGGGTCCTACAGTCCCGACCGGGTCGGTGTCGCCGCCGACCCCGGTGCCGCCGTCGTGGGTGGCGGAGCGCGATCAGGCGGCGGACCAGCCCGGGTCGCGCCCCGAGAGCCCCAGCAGCCGCTCCAGGGGCGGCGCGTCGCCGGGGACGGCGACCGGCGGCCCGAAGGCCTTGCCGTGGCCCTGGTAGTCGTCGGTGAGCATGGCGGGCGCGAAGCCCAGGGACGCCTCCGATGCCGCCGTGGGTGGTGCCCACCCCTGGCAGGTCGCGCGAGCCAGGTCCCACCCGTGGACCTGGTACTCCCAGAGGATCATGCCGAGCGCGAGCTCACCGGGCATGGCATTCTCCCCCAGCCGCAGGGGCCGCTGGGCGGCTCCGCCGCGGATCGCCCGGGCGAGCTGGTCGGCCGCGAGTCGCACCGCCTGGGCTGGGTCGGCGGGGGATCGGTAACCGGCGATGTCCGCCTGGGGCGCCCGCCCCTGCGCATCGGCGAAGCCGGCGGCGAACGTGGTCAGCCAGCCCAGCACGTGGTCGCGCAGCTGCTCGACATCCCAGTCGGCGCACGGCGTTGGGTCGGACAGGTGCTCGGCGGCGACCCCGCCCACGACCACCGCCAGGTCGGAGAGCACGGTCACCAGGAGATCGGTCGTCCGCTCAGTGGAGGGGTGCATGACGGTCATGATGGGGCGGGCGGGCCTCGGAGCGATTGAACAATCGCGTCACGGACGGCGGTCGGGGCGCTCCCCGGAGGTGGCGACGGCATGAGGCCGGTCGGGCTGGACAGCCGGGGGATCCTCGATCCCTGGCTGCTCCGCGAGCGGGTCCGCCTCACACGGTATCCTCCGACCCCGGCCCTGGCAGGGTTGGTCGAGCGTTTCTGGGCGGTGCGGTGGGACCTGCCCGAGGGCGTCGTGCATCGCCAGCGGGTGCTCACACATCCGTGCGCCAACCTCAGTCTCGGCGATCCCGACGCCGCCGCGGGACGCGGCGGGGGCCGGCCCCTCGAAGCGAGGCTGAACGGCGTCGCCCGCCGCCTCACCACCCGCACCCTGATGGGTCAGGGCTTCACCGTCGCCGCGATGACGACCCCGGGCGGGCTCGGGGCCCTGATCACCGGGCCGGCCTCGCGGTTCACCGACCGCGTCGTCCCGCTGGGACCCGCGATCGGGGTCGACGAGGCGCACCTCCTCTCCGCCATCCGAGCGCAGCCCGACGAGGCCGCCCGGGTGGCCCTGCTCGCCGCACAGCTGGAGCCGTCGGTGGATCCGGTGCGGGCGGAGACGGCCCGGCTGGTCGCGACGGTCGCCGGGATCGCCGAGGCGGACCGGACCATCCGCCGGCTGGCCCAGCTCTCGTCCCGGGCCGGCATCGGCCAACGCCAGCTGCAGCGCCTGTTCCTGTCGGAGGCGGGGGTCTCGCCGATGTGGGTGCTGCGCCGCTATCGCCTGCTGGAGGCGGCGGAGACCGTCCGCGAGGGCGGGCGCGTGTCGTGGGCTGCCATCGCCGCCGACCTCGGGTACGCCGACCAAGCCCACCTCATTCGCGACTTCAAGGCCGCCGTCGGCCAGACGCCCGCCGCCTATGCGGCCTCCCAGGTCCGTCCCTGACGCCATCGAACCGGCCCGGGCCGGCGGCGCCGTCCCACCCGGCGCTCAGCTGGGAGGCGCGGGGGCCCGGCCGGGGTCGGCGACGAAGCGGAGCCGCTCCACCCGTGGTCGGCCGAGGTCGAGGTTGACCGCGGCCAGGAGGCGCCCCGACTCGGCCTGGAGCTGGTGGGCGACGGCGGGGTGGCCGCAGGCCACCACCAGCGCCGGCCCCTCCAGCCGCAGCGCCCGCACGTACCGGCGCAGGTAGGCGCCGCACTGCTCCTCGAAGACGAGGCAGGCGCGCGCCTCCTCCACATGGCGGACGATCCCCATCCGCCGGAGCACCTGGGGGAGGACGGCGCTCACCGGCACCAGGGTGGAGGGGCCGCGGCGAGGCTCGCCGGCCCGGCTCACGGCGGGGCCTGGGCGGCGCCGGTGCCAGGGCGCACTCGGCCGCCGTCCATGCGGAGATGGCGCGCGCCGGATGGCACGTGTGGTCCCTCCCCGGCGACCGTGAGCAGGGTCTGCAGCGCCGGGCCCTCCCCGGCGAGGATCCGCAGGAGCGCGCCCTGCCGCTCGGGGTCGAGCTCGGAGAGGACGTCGTCGAGGAGGAGGACCGGCTCCTCACCGGACGCCTCCCGATGGTGGCGAACCTCGGCGACCTTCACGGCGAGGACGATACTGCGCTGCTGGCCCTGCGACGCGAAGGCGCGAGCCGGACGCCCGTCGAGCGTCATCTCCACCTCGTCGCGATGGGGCCCCACCAGGGTCTGGGCCCGGGCCCGATCGGCGGGGCCGCCCCGGAGCAGCCCGTCGGCGAGCCGCTCCCGCGCCTCCGCGCGATCCGCCGGCGGGGCAGCCCGGGCGTCGGCACCGGCGAGCGCCGGTCGGTACGCGAGCCCGAGCGCTCCTGTCTCCCCGACCTCGCGGAGGGCGGCCTGCGCGAGCGGCGCCAGCGCCGCGACGAAGTCGGCCCGGGCGGCGATCAGGCTCGCCCCGCTGTCGAGGAGGGCCCCGTCCCAGGCCTGGTAGGCCAACGGCGGCCCTCCGTCGCGCGCCTGGCGCAGGGCCGCGTTGCGCTGCTCCAGGGCTCGGCGGTAGCGGACGCCCGCCTCGGCGTACCCGGGGTCGCTCTGGCTGATCGCGACGTCGAGGAGGCGCCGCCGCCCGCCCGCCGGGCCCTTGACCAGGCCGAGGTCGTCCGGCCAGAAGCACACGACCCGGAGACGGCCCAGCACCGCCCGGGCCGCGGTGGGATGGCCGTCGACCCGATACCGTCGCCGCAACCGCACCGGCCCGGCCTCGGTGCGATCGCACCGGAGGTCGACCGCGACCGGGCCCCGCCGTCCGGCCACGGCGGCGCTGAGACGCATCGCCGGCGCGCCCCAGGCGAGGCAGTCTGCCAGAGACCCGGCGAGCGGGGACTGGGTCAGGGCGAGGACCGCGATCCCCTCCAGGAGGGTGGTCTTGCCCTGCCCATTGGGACCGTGGATCACGGTCAGCCCGGGGCCGAGCTCCAGGCGGAGGTCCTGGTGGCCCCGGAAGGCGAAGAGCCGCAGCTGGGCCAGGTGCACGGGGGCGCGGCGCGCCTCAGACCTGAATCGGTGAGCTATCGGCCGCCTCGTTGCGCTCGGGGACGACCAGCAACAGCTCCGGGAGCTGGGCGGCGGCGGTCCCGGCGGTCATGCCGGTACGAGTGTAGGCGGGGTCCTCGGGCCCCGGGGCCGGGGTTTGGAACCGGTCGCGGGTGATGTCGCGCTCGACCATCCTCAGCCCAGCTCCGCCGCGGCCCGGGTCCGGGCGGGGCGGACGCCCTCGCAGAGGTGGCCGTCGGGGCGGGTCAGGAGCTAGACCGGGGCGGGGCGATCATGGGGTCATCCGGCCGGGGCCGGGCTGGCCGTCCTCCCAGAACAGCTCCGGGCCGGCCCGGCGCAGCTCTGGGACCGAGGCCACCCCCAGAAGCCGCATGGTCCGCAGCAGCTGGGCCTCCAGCAGCTGAAGGGCGTGGTCCACCCCGGCCTCTCCGGCCGCCATCAAGCCGTACAGGTAGGGGCGCCCGATGACGACCCCGTCAGCGCCGAGGGCGATCGCCGCCGCCACGTCAGAGCCGTGGCGGACTCCGGAGTCCACCAGCAGAGGGTAGGCCTCTCCCACCGCAGCCCGCAGCGCCGGCAGGGTGTCGAGCGGCACCATCGCCCGGTCCAGCTGGCGGCCACCGTGGTTGGAGAGGTGGAGGCCATCGATCCCGGCGGCCAGGGCTCGGCGGGCGTCCTCGGGGCCGATGCTCCCCTTGAGCAGGAGCGGCCCGGGCCAGCGGCGGCGGACCTGCTCCACGTCGGCCCAGGTCAGGCCGGGGTCGAACTGGGAGGCCAGGGTCTGGACGGTGAGGTCGCCGTGGGTCCCCGGGATCTTCCCGGTGTTGGCCAGGGTGATGGCCGGGCTCCGCAGCAGCCTGGTCCAGTAGCCGGGGTGGGCGGCGATCCCGGCCAGGGCCCGCAGCGTCAGCTGGGGGGGAATGGTCAGGCCGTTGCGGTGGTCCCGGGTGCGGTAGCCCAGCACCACCGTGTCAACGGTGATCTCGAGGGCGCGGTAGCCGGCCGCCGCCGCCCGCTCAACCAGCTCCATGGTCAGCCGGCGGTCGCGCCAGATGTAGAGCTGGAACCACAGGTCGGGGTGGCCGCCGGCCGCCAGCTCCTCGATGGAGGTGGTGGCCACCGTGGAGAGCACGTAGGGCAGGCCATGGCGGCGGGCAGCCCGGGCCACCGCTGCCTCCCCATCGGGGTGCATCATCCGGGTGTAGCCGGTGGGGCCGCAGATGATCGGCGCCGCCGCGCTGCGCCCGAACCAGCTGGTGGCGGTGGAGACCTCGGCGACCCCGCGCAGGATCCGAGGCAGGTAACGCCGCCGCTCGAAGGCCCGAAGGTTGGCGGCCAGGCCGCGCTCCCGGTCGGCGCCGCCGTCGACGTAGTCGAAGACGGCTCGGGGCAGGCGGCGGCGGGCGGCCCGGCGCAGGTCCTCGATGTCGTGGCAGCGGGAGAGCCGGCGCCGGGTCGGCTCCAGTTCCAGCGGTCTCAGCCGCAGCAGCTCACGGGCCTCGCGCCACCTCACCCCCGGCTCCTTCGGCCCGGAGCCGCCACCCCAGCGGCCGTGGGCCTCACCCCCTTCCGACCCAGGGGACGGCGCCGGCAGCTACGGTCCGGCCAGCCCGAACAAGGCCTCCCGGACCGCCGTGTCCCTCTCCAGGGCCGCCACCGTGCCCTCCAACCTGACTCGATCGACCCGACCGTACTCACCGATTCAGGTCAGAGCGCGACCCGCACCGGCATGATCACGTAGCGGTAGCTGTCGTCCCCCACCGCGCGCACCAGGCCGGGGGCCAGAGGCCCGTTCAGGATCAGCTCCACCTCCTCGCTCTCCAGGATCTGGAGCACGTCGAGGAGGTAGCGGGCGTTGAAGGCGATCGACACCGGCTCGCCGCTCACGGTCGCCGGCAGGCTGGCCTGGCCGTCGCCCACCTCGTTGGTGGTCGCGGAGATGGTGACCGCGCCGGTCTCGCAGCGCAGCTTGACGACGTTGGCGGCGTCGCGGGCGAACAGCGCCACCACCCGGGCGGTCGCCAGCAGCTCGCGGTTGGCGAGCCGGACCGTGCTCTGCCCGCCCGACGGCACCACCTTGGCGTAGCTGGGGTAGGTGCCCTCGATGAGACG
>DAHUZL010000138.1 GCA_027306655.1 Candidatus Dormiibacterota bacterium | reverse complement strand
CTGGGTCCCGCGCCACGCCTGGCTCAGCTACCTGACCCTGCGCGCCCCCGGCTCGTCGGTCCGGTACGACCTCGGGGTGACCGAGCTGAGCCAGCTCCGCGCGGTCCCGTTCGGGACGCCGCCGGTCGTGGCCGGGACGGTGCCGGTCACGTCCCCGGGGCCGTCCGGCGGGCCCGACCTCGGCCTGGCGGCCGCCCTGGGGGCGGCGGTGCTCCTGCTCCTGCTCCGCGGTCGATCGATCGCCGGGGGCTCGATGCCCTGGCGCCGTCGCCCTCCCCCCGGCGAGGCCGCGGTGGCGGAGGGACCCCCGGCTCGGTGACGGCCGCCCGCCGCGGGAGGCGCGGCGTCCGCGACACGGACGGGGCACCGGCTGGACCCATCCTCTGACCACTGGTGGACCGATTCCGTGGTCGAGGGCGGACCTATCCAGCGGCGTTCGACAAGCTGCCGGCCACTCGAGCTGAGGACGTGGGGACGTGCCCAGGTCGGGACATCGGGTGGTGGGAAGGTGCCGATTGCGGGCGGGAGACGTTCAATCAGCCGGTGCGAAATACCCGGGCGGGCTCGACCCGGAGGCTAGCGGCGAGTCGACTGTAGGTTTCCAACGTCGGGCTCTTCCGCCCCCGCTCAATGCGGCTGATCTCGGACTGCCGCACGCCTGACCGGGCTGCGAGCTGCTCCTGGGTGAGCCGTTGGGCACGTCGCGCCGAGATCAGGAGATTGATGAGCGTGTACTTGATGTCCTTGGCCCGCAGGTCGGCTACGGCCGCGGGCCCCTCGGCCACGGCCTCGGCCTCGATCTCCGCCCAGGCGCCCTCAAAGTCGTCGTCGATCGGCGGGGTCTTCATAAATGCCTATTATGCGCTTCTACTCATACGCGTCAATCCCCTGGCGTCCGTTGCCAGTCGGCGAGCCGGCGCCGGGCGAGAGCGATCTCGGCCTGCTCTCGCCGCTCGGAGGGGTCCCGGCCCTTGTCGTACGCACCGAGAAGGAGGATCAAGCGGCTGCCGTAGGCGTGGCAGACGATGCGCACGAGGAGAGGGCCCTCCCGAACCCGGAACTCAAACAGGCCGTGGCCGAGCTGGCGGCCGAAGCTCGAATCGCACACAGCCACCCCCTGCTCCTGGAGAATACGACGCAGCGCCGCCCCCACGGTCCGTCGATCGGGGGCCGAGAGGCCTTCCCGCAACCACTCCCGGACAGGCTGGCGTCCCTCGGGATCGGTGTAGAACGTCAACCGGAAGGGCGTGGGGATCAAGGGCGTGGGCATCGGGTGCTCCAGGCTACGGCGGGCCAGGCCGATGGCGGGCCGTGGGCCCATCGAGCGCGGAACGCGGAGGACATGGGCGCGGCCGCTCACCGCTCGAACGGCAGGCGGAACTGGTCGCCCCGGAGGCCGGGGACCGCGGCGACGGTGAGCCCGCCGTCGGCGGCGAGCCCGATCCGCCACGGGCCGACGGCGAGCCGCCCGCCGACCCTTCGCCGGTTGGTCGCCCGGCCCCCCGCTCTTGCTCGGATCCGGTGCCGCGGGGGGTCGGGGCGGACGGTGGTCGGGCCCGATCTGCCCGACCTACCCTGGCACGACCGCCCAAAGCGGTCGACCGAGCTGGTGTGGCGCTACCACGCCAATCCGATCATCGACCGCAACCCCGACAGCGAGGTCGCGCGGGTCTTCAACAGCTCGGTGGTGCCCACCTCGGGCGGCTTCGTCGGTGCGTTCCGGGCCGATCACCGCAACGCCCGGCCTGACCGTCGCAGGGGCCGCAGCGCCGACGGGCTGCGCTGGACGCTCGACCCGATCGTCATCCCCTGGCAGGACGAGGCTGGGCGGGCGGTGCCGGTCACGTCCCCAGAGCCGTCCGGCGGGCCCGACCTCGGCCTGGCGGCCGCCCTGGGGGGCGGCGGTGCTCCTGCTCCTGCTCCGCGGTCGATCGATCGCCGGGGGCTCGATGCCCTGGCGCCGTCGCCCTCCCCCCGGCGAGGCCGCGGTGGCGGAGGGACGCCCGGCTCGGTGACGGCCGCCAGCCGCCGAGGGCGCGGCGTCCGCGACACGGACGGGGCACCGGCTGGACCCATCCACTGACCACTGGTGGACCGATTCCGTGGTCGAGGGCGGACCTATCCAGCGGCGTTCGACAGAACGTCCGGCAGCAGAGGAAGAGGCGGTGGGCGATGTCGCTTCCCTTGGGATCGGCCGCCCGGTGTTGGGGTGTTACCACC